>DAHXOT010000007.1 GCA_027364735.1 Hydrotalea sp.
TGAAAGAACTTTTGCATGGTTATTAAATTTTAGACGGCTTGTTATCAATTATGAAAGAACAGAAGAATCTGCCATTAGCTTCATTTATTTAGCCATGATGTGCTTAATGGTGAAAAATATTAATTAACTCAAACAGCTTCTTATTCTTTATAAATTTCTATTTGCATTTCGCCATTACTTTTTATGTATCCTCTATACATTCCTTCTGTACAAAATGGCATGGCTATATTTCCTTTTTTATCAATTCCAATTAATCCGCCATCGCCGCCCAATGCGGGTAATTTTTTCATAATCATTTCATTTGCGGCATCTTGCAAACTCATTCCGGCTAATTCCATTCTATCACTAATACTTTTTGCCATCACCAATCGTATAAAATATTCTCCCCAACCGGTACCACTAATAGCACAAGTTGCATTATTGGCGTAAGTGCCTGCACCTATAATAGGCGAATCTCCTACTCTGCCATACTTTTTGTTAGTCATACCTCCTGTACTTGTGCCGGCTGCTAAATTTCCATAACTATCTAACGCTACAGCACCAACCGTTCCATATTTGTAATCATGATTATCGGGTTGTTTTAATAATGAAGGTTGATAAAGTAACTTATTTTGTTTTAAAGAATCTTCGTGTTTAGCTTTTAGCAAATCTTCCCATCTTTCTTTAGTAAAAAAATAAGTTGGATCAACAATAGTACAGCCTTGAAGTGCTGCAAATTTTTCTGCCCCTTTTCCCACCATCAACACATGCTCACTTCTATCCATAATTGCACGAGCAGCAGTAATAGGGTTTTTAATAGTAGTAACACTTGCAACAGCTCCGGCTTTTAAAGTATTTCCATCCATAATTGCTGCATCCATTTCATTCTTCCCTTCATTAGTAAACACAGCACCTTTACCCGCATTAAAATGAGGGTCATCTTCTAATACCATAATAGCAGCTTCTACGGCATCTATTGCTTTACCACCATTTTCTAATATCTTATATCCTGCTTTTAAAGACTTCTCTAATGCAGCTCTATACGCTGCTTCTTTTTCGGCACTCATGTTCGATTTTAAGATGGTGCCTGCCCCACCATGAATTACCAATGTAAATTGTCGTTGTTGTGCTTTACTAAAAAAAACAGTACAAACAGTTATAATTAGTACAAAATATAATTTCATATAATAGTTTGGTATTGAATTTGAACAATAAGAAAGTACCTTTATTTTTATTGCACTAAAATAGGATGTTCTGAAGAATTTTTTTAAAATATTAAGATATGTTTCGTTAACAATTGTGCTTATAATAGTTATAAGCATTATTGCAGTTCAAACTTCGCCCGTACAAAATTGGTTAGTGGGCATTGCAACCAAAAATATTTCAGAAAAATTAGGCACTGAAGTAAAAATAAAAAATGTTAGTTTTTCATTATTTAATAGAATGAACATTGAAGGTTTACTATTAAGAGATAAAGCGAAAGATACCATTGTTTATGCAGGTGCCATTAAACTAAGAATTACCGATTGGTTTTTTATAAAAGATAAATCGGAAATAAAATACCTTGGATTAGAAGATGCCCTTATACAACTGCAACGAAAAGATTCTATCTGGAATTATCAATTTATTGCCGATCATTTATCATCGCCTCCATCTAAAGACAAAAAATCGAAACCCATTCAAATTGATATTAAAAAAATTGATTTCAAGAATGTACACTTTATTAGTAAAGATTTGTGGCGTGGCGAAACTATACAAGTAAAAGTGGGAAGTTTAGTTGTAAATGCAGATAGTATTAACTTAAATAAAAAAACATTTCGCATCAACTCGATAGATATTGATAACCCTTTATTTGCCTTATCGGATTATAAAGGATTAATCCCCGATTCATTACTTACAAAAATCAACCCTATCACTACTTTAGATACAGGATTGAGAATGAATACAAATAACCTGAATGTTAAAGTTGGTAAAATGGCCATCACAAACGGCACGTTAAGCATAGAATCTAATCAAAATAAACCACTTCCCTATTTTGATGGAAGCCATATTTATATTACAAAAATTAATGGAAAATTTAATAATACCAATTTAGTAAAAGATACTTTGCAAAGTGATGTATTGCTAAATGCCAAAGAAAGATGCGGATTAATATTAAAAAAATTACAAGCACATTATAAAGTTACTCCGTCAATTATGGAGTTTGCAAAACTGGAATTAGAAACCAATAAAAGCAAACTCAATAATTATTATGCAATGAAGTTTCAGCATTTTAATCACGATTTTGGCGATTACATAAATGAAGTAATCATGGATGCTAACTTAAAAGATGCCAAAGTTAGCAGTGATGATATTGCATTTTTTGCACCCGAATTAAAACTTTGGAAAACTGTTGCAGTAATAAGTGGAAATTTTTTAGGTACAGTTGCCAATTTTAATGTAAAAAATTTATTTGCAAAAAATAACAGCTCTACCTATATCACCGGCAACTTTAGTATGAAAGGATTGCCCAATATTCATTCAACCATAATTAACTTTAAAAATGGCATTATAAAAACAAATTATAACGATGCCGGTATTTATGCGCCAATTATTAAACAAGTAAAACTACCTAACCTTGCTGCTTTAGGCAATGTATTATTTAGAGGAAATTATACAGGAACCATTTACGATTTTAAAACCAATGGAAATGTTAGCTCAGATTTAGGGTCAGTAGCAGCCGATGTTGCCATGAAACTTTCTGCAACAAAAGATGATACCTATTCGGGATCGGTTACAACTACTCAATTTAATATTGGAAAATTTTTAGAAACTGATAAACTGGGCACTGTTGATTTTAAAGGAAAAATATCTGGAACTAATTTTTCTATTGCCAAACTAAAAACAAGCATTGAAGGTAATATTAGTAAACTTGCTTTTAATGATTATACGTATTCAAACATTACTACAAATGGCATTTTTCAAAAAAAATATTTTAGTGGTGAAGTAAATATTGACGATCCTAATCTCGAACTTAAAAGTCAGGTTGAGATAGATCTTACCAAAGAAATTCCGATATATAATATTTTGGGCGATTTAGTAAAATCGAATTTTAAACCGTTAAACTTTTATAAAGAAAATGTGTACTTAACCGGATTATTAGATATTGATTTTAGTGCCAGCAACATTGATAATTTTTCGGGTTCGGCAAAATTACTGAATGCCAATATCGGCAACGATTTTAATACGCTTAGTTTCGATTCTTTAAACTTATCTTCCGGATTGAATCAGAATAAAAAATTTCTTCATTTAGGCAGCAACGATTTTAGTGCTTTTATTATAGGCGATTTTCGCATTCTCGATTTGCAAACTAACTTTCAATCTTTTTTACACAGATATTTTCCTTCCTATATAAATGCTCCAAAAGATAATCCAACTAAACAAGATTTTGTTTTTAACATTAACAGCAATTATATAGAACCTTATTTAAAGCTATTTAATACCAAATTAAGTGGCTTTAATAATGCAAATATTTTTGGTGGAATAGATACAAAGAAAGATATTTTTAATTTAAACCTAAGCTTGCCTTATGGACAATTTGAAAAATATTCTTTAACCGATGCCAATATATTTGGATTAGGCAATTTTGATTCTTTACAGTTTGTTGGAAGTATTGCATCGGTTCAAGTAAGTGATAGCTTAAACTTTCCCAATACGCATATTAATATCACTTCTTCCAACGATCATTCAACCATTTCGTTAAAAACCAGTGCCAGCAACACTTTAAACGAAGCCGATTTAAATGCAGAAGTATATACACTACAAAAAGGTATTCGAATACATTTTAATCCATCCTCTTTTATTTTAAACGAGAAAAGATGGTATTTAGAAAACCAAGGAGAAATTTCAATAACACAAGATTATGTATCGGCACAAAATGTAAAATTTTACCAAGGCTTTCAGGAAATAGTTGTTGAAACAGAAAATGAAGATGGAGATTATAAAAATAATTTAATTGTAAAACTGAAAAATATTGTATTAGGCGATATTACTTCATTATTTTTTAAAGACCCGAAAATGGAGGGCTTATTAACCGGAGAAATTCACTTACACGATTTTTATGGAAAATTTAATATTGAAGCAAACTTAAACGCAGAACAGTTTAGATTAAACAATGATTCAATTGGAATAATTAATATTAAAAGTAATTTTATAAAAGCATCTAAGCTAATTAATTTCAATGTTAGCTCTCCCAATAATCAATACAACCTTACCGCCGATGGATCATATAATTTTACAGATACTGCTGCATCGCCCTTAGATATTGCTGTTCATTTAAAAAATTCAAAAATAAATTTCATTCAACAATTTCTTTCAGGCATATTTAGTAACGTATCCGGATTGGCTGCCGGAGAACTAAGCATAAAAGGAAAACCACAATCGCCTAATTTATTAGGAAAGATATATTTATATAAAGCAGGTTTAAAAGTTGATTATACACAAGTTTATTATTCAATTGACTCGGCCAATATAGCATTCGATGAAGATGGAATTAATTTTGGCGAAATAAATGTATACGATACACTACATAACAAAGCAGTTTTAAAAGGAAAACTATTAGAAAAAGGTTTTAAAAATATTACTTTCGATTTTGACCTTACCACCAATAATTTATTATTAATAGATACTAAACAAACCGATAATCAACAATTTTATGGTAGAGCAATAGGCAAGGCAACACTCAGCTTTAAAGGTCCTTTAAATAATTGCAAAATGCTTATTACCGCAGAATCTACCGACTCTTCACATATTTATATTCCCAGCTCTGTAAGCCGCGATAATGGTCAGGCCGATTTTATTGTATTTAAACAATATGGCTCGGAAATACAAAAAGAAACTGCTGATAATGAAGCCAATTTTAATGTATCGGTTGATTTAGATATTACTGCAAATAATAAAACAACGATAGACGTTATTCTTGACCCATTAAGTGGCGATGTAATAAAAGCTGTTGGCAATGGTCATTTAAAAATAAAAGCAGGAAGCACAGAACCATTAAACATTATAGGCCGATATGATATTGAACAAGGAAGTTATGATTTTAGCTTTCAATCTTTTATTAGAAAACCTTTTATATTAAAATCTGATGCGAATAATTATATAGAATGGACAGGTGATCCATTGAATGCCAATATTCATATTGATGCCTTATATACCGCAGATAATGTAAGCTTAAGCGATTTGGTAGGAACAAGGTTTAACGGCTCTTCCGGATCGAGTGGCAGTAGTAATAATGCAGTGAATTTATATCGAGGTCCGGTTTATGTAATTGCATCACTTACCGATAAACTCAGTAAACCAACTATTAATTTTAAATTAGATTTTCCGCAGGGAAGTCCTTTAAAATCTAACCCGGATTTTGTTGATTTCATTAGTAACATTGAGAGAGATAATAATGAAATTTTAAAACAAGTAAGTTACCTATTGGTGTTTGGCATGTTTGCTCCTTCAAGTAATAACGGTGTTGCAGGAAATTTTAATTTTAGTTCTTTTGGTGCATCAACTATTTCTCAATTAATATCTAAAGAAATAAATAAAACATTATCGAATGTTTTAAACAAAGTATTTCATGATAAAAGATTACATGTAGATATTGGCACATCGGTATACAACAGCACTAACTTATTACAAAACATAAATGGCGGTAGTGGTTATGTAACCACAAATGGATTTGATAGAAGTCGTTTTAATTTAAAATTAGGCTATAGCCTATTTAATGATAAAGTTGTAATTACGGTAGGTGGCGATTTAGATATGAATATTGGAGCTACTGCCAACTTGCCTACACAATGGTTGCCCGATTTTAATGCCGAATGGTTTTTTACAAGTGATAGAAAATTAAGAATTATATTTTTCAGCAAAAACAGCCTCGATTATGGAGCTTCAACATCAGGCAATGCATTCGGAAAACTTAGTAGGCAAGGCGTAGGTTTATCGTATAAAAAAGATTTTGAAAAATTATTTGCTACCAAACAAGAAGATATTGAATTTAAATCGGCAGCAAGTGCCAATACTAAAAAAGAAGGAACAAATTAAGGCAATATGCTATTGGGCACTTGTTTACAATTTTTTAATCGATATACATAAAAAAATCGAACAACTTTTCCGCCACGAATCTGGTTATATATAATTGGATTTTCAATTGTAGAAAAATATTGGCCATATACCTCATTTACATTAGTAGGAACATTAGAAGGAACAATGCAATAAGCATCATCACCTTCATGTAGCTGATAGCGGTTCTTATTTAACCATGCAAACTTGTGTACATCTTCTAATTTACCTATTGCAATTAGTTGCAAGTTGGCTTTTCGAGCAACATAAAATTCAATATGCCCCGCAGGAAACCACTTATTTGCTACTATTACTGCCGTAGATGGCATTTTTCCCGATTGAATATCGGCTTTTACTAAATTGCTAAACTCATTTCCAAAAGTTTTCCATCCACTTAAATCTAAGGTAGGGCAATATTCTCCATAGTTTTCTTCCTTTTGGCTTCCTAAATTAAAGGGCGCAAATTTTATAATAATTACAGCTACAAGTAAAACAAAGCCTACTAAAAAACCGGCATATTTAATGTAGGCCGGATATATTTTCTTATCCGATTCTATTTCTAAATATTTTGCAGCAATAAAAAATAAAGGAATAAAAGCTGGTCCACTCCAATGCGGCAACGTTTCATTAAATAACGATACTCCCCAAAATAAAAATATCATTGGCAAACTCATACATAATAACCAAGTAGTTGTTGCCGAAGAAAACATGTTTCCTCTTCGAAAAAGATATACCACAGAAACAAGTAACAAAATAAAAATAATAGGGTTTTGATAGGCAAATTCTCCCACCAATTCATGTATAAAAGAGTTTAATAAAATATGATGATGTGTTACTCGTTCCGAATGAAATTTATACGTAATAAAATTGTTCTGCACATTCCAGTAAACTATGGGTAATAATATTAATAAAGTAATTAAACCAGCCGCATATAAACGCCAATTCATTAACCATTTTACTCTTTTAATTATTATAAATAATCCAAAGCCTACCCATAAATATAATCCGTGAATTTTACTAAGTGCAGCCAACCCAATGGCAATACCTAATAATAACCAATTAGCAGTTTTAGTAGTTTCATCTTTACATATTAACCTACACATTATATATAAAGATGCTGTCCAGAAAGGCATTTGCGGCGAATCGGGTAAAATAAAAAGTCCGGCAATAAAACCGGTATATATACTTACATTATAAATGATTGCTGCAAACCACCCATTTTTTTCGGAGCTAATTATTTTACCAATATTAAAAATAAAAAAAGTTGAAATTGTACAGCCAATAACAGAACCCAATCGAAGAGACATTTCATTAAGCCATTTTAAATTAAGGGAAGTAATTTGCATGAATATGCCAAGCATGGGTGGATGATCGAAATGATTCCAATCGGGTTGTAATGCATAGGTATAATAATACACTTCATCATTTCCTAATTCAAAAATTCCGGAGATAATAATTTTAAGTATAGCAGTAATTAGTAGAAAGTAAATTAACCTCTTTTTGTACTGCATAGTCATAATCATTGCTTAATCTAAACAAACGAAATTTCATGTATGGATTACTTCTTATCAATAATCCAATTAATAGCTAATTCATAACCTTTTAATCCTAATCCGGCTATAGTTCCTGCAGCTTTTGCAGAAATATGAGATAAATGCCTAAATTCTTCTCTTGCATAAATATTAGAAATATGTACTTCTATAACCGGTGTAGTAATAGCGGCAACAGTATCTCCAATAGCAACCGAAGTATGGGTATAGCCTCCAGGGTTTAAAATAATACCATCGTAATCAAAACCAACTTGCTGCAATTCATTAATTATTTCTCCTTCCACATTACTTTGAAAATAGGTTAATGTTGCTGCAGGATAGGCATTTTGAAGATAATCGAAATAATCTTCAAACGACTGATTACCGTATATTGTAGGCTCTCTTTTTCCTAAAAGGTTCAAATTTGGACCATTAATGATGGCGATTTTCATAACACTAAAGTACAGCAATTAATGATGCTTATACTGTTTGATGAAAAATACATACTACTTTTTTTTACCATACTGCTAATACCCGAAAATATATTTATTGACTGTGCAAAGATCAATTGCTTTAATTTTTATGCATCAACGCTACAAAATTATCGAACAAATATCTACTATCATGCGGACCAGGTGTGGCTTCGGGATGATATTGTACGCTAAATGCCGGTTTATTTTTTAGCCGAATACCTTCAATACTTTCATCATTTAAATTAACATGCGTTACTTCAACATTAGGATGATTGCGAACTGCTTCCGGATCTACTCCAAAACCATGATTTTGTGTAGTGATTTCACTTTTCCCACTGATAATATTTTTTACCGGATGATTTAATCCTCTATGTCCATGATGCATTTTAAATGTTGGAATATCATTAGCTAAGGCAAGTAATTGATGGCCTAAACAAATACCAAATAATGGTTTGTTTTCGTCTAATATTCCTTTTATTGTTTCAATAGCATAAGGCAATGCTGCCGGATCTCCAGGACCATTAGATATGAAATATCCATCAGGATTAAACTCTTTTAGTCTACTTAACGGAGTATTGGCAGGATGTACTTTTACATAAATACCTCGCTCTACCAAACAATTTAAAATATTTTTTTTAACCCCAAAATCTAAAACAGCAACTTTTAATTTGGCACTTTCATCTCCAAGTAAATATTCTTCTTTCGTGCTTACTTCACTGGCCAAATCTAACCCATCCATATTCGGACATTTGGCTAATTCTTGTTGTAATTTTTCAACTTCTACAATTTCCGATGAAATAATACAATTCATGGCTCCTTTTGTACGAATATGAGCTACCAAAGCTCTTGTATCAATACCTTCAATAGCTACAATATTATTCTCAATTAAATACTCTTGCAAAGAGCCTTTGGCCAATATTCTACTATATTGTTCTTCCAAATTTCTTCCAATTAATCCCCGAATTTTTATTGTTTCACTTTCAACATCAGATTCTTTTATACCATAATTTCCAATGTGCACATTATTCATAATAATAATCTGACCGGTATAGCTTGGATCGGTGAATACTTCTTGATACCCCGTCATTCCTGTATTAAAACAGATTTCTCCGGTTGTTGTACCAATTTTCCCAAATGCTTGTCCGTAAAAAATATTTCCATCTTCTAATAATAAAATGGCAGGTTGAATTGTGTGAGACATTTATTGTTTTATTTTTCTGTACAAAAATAGAAAAGGCAGAACCAATAAGTTCTGCCTTTATATAATAAACTTTTCAACATTTAAATTTATTCGGCCGGTTTATCTTCTGTTAACGATGCATTTTCTTCAGCCTTAACTTCTACAGCTTCTGTTGAAATTTCGGTTTCAGTTGCTTTTTTGGCTGTTCTACCACGACGAGTTTTCTTGGCAGGTTCAGCAGTTTTAGTAACAGATTTACCATAAATTTCATTAAAGTCTACCAATTCTATCATTGCTTGTTCAGCATTATCTCCTACGCGAATTCCTAATTTAATAATTCGAGTATATCCTCCCGGGCGAGCAGAAATTTTAGGACCAACAACTGTAAATAATTCTTTAACAGCCGCTTTATCTTGTAAATAACTAAACACTATTCTGTGCTGATGGCTAATTTGTTCTTTCGAATCGCCTTTTTTGGTTTTTGTTATTAAAGGTTCAATATATGTACGCAATGCTTTGGCTTTGGCCAAAGTTGTTACTATACGTTTATGAACAATTAATTGGCTTGCTAAATTGCTTAACAAGGCTTCTCTGTGTGCCTTTTTACGGCCAAGATTATTGATTTTATCTCCGTGACGCATGACTATTTGTTTTAAAGCTTATACCGTGTCAGGAATTATAAGCCGTTATAAAATATTTAAAAGTTGTATGTTTAAGAAGTTAGAAATGCCACTTCATCAGCTACACTTTCGAGCCTCTTACACCCTTGAACTTTTTTAATTATCTAAATTATCTAACCCTAATTTTACTAAATCCATTCCAAAACTTAACCCTCTTTCGGTTAATACTTGTTCAATTTCACTTAAAGATTTTTGACCGAAATTTCTAAACTTCATTAAATCTTCTTGTTCGTATTGAACCAATTCGCTTAAGCTATTAATTTTAGCAGCTTTCAAGCAATTGAAAGCACGAACTGAAAGATCCAAATCTTCTAATGGAGTTTTTAATACTTTACGTAATTGTAAAATTTGTTCATCTACCACATCTTCTTTCTTATCTTCTTTATTATCGAAAGTAATATTCTCGTCGGTAATAATCATTAAATGCTGAATAAGAATGCGTGAAGCTTGTTTTACTGCTTCTTCCGGATGTATTGTACCATCTGTTGCAACATCTAAAATCAATTTTTCATAATCGGTTCTTTGCTCTACACGATAGTTTTCTATTGCATATTTTACGTTTTTAATAGGCGTATGAATAGAGTCGATAGCAATATAACCGAAAGGAGCTTCTTTACTTTTATTTTCTTCTGCCGGCACGTAACCTCTGCCTTTTGCAATAGTTAATTCTATATCTAACTTTGCAGAACTATCTAATGTAGCAATTAATAATTCAGGATTTACCACTTGAAAGTTTTGAGATACTTCACCAATCATTCCTGCATTAAATTCTGTGCGACTTTTAATTGATAAAGAAACTTTTTCACTGGTTACATCATGATCTACATGTTTTACAAAACGTACTTGTTTTAAGTTTAAAATAATTTCAGTTACGTCTTCTGTAATGCCTTTAATAGTTGCAAATTCGTGGTCTACTCCTTCAACTTTTATTCCCACAATTGCATATCCTTCTAAGCTGCTTAACAATACTCTGCGTAAAGCATTACCAACAGTTAAACCATAACCTGGTTCGAGTGGACGAAACTCAAATTGTCCTTCAAAATCATTTGCTTTTTGCAATACAATTTTGTCTGGTTTCTGGAAGTTTAAAATAGCCATTTTATACTCCGTATTTTTTTTTGATTGTTTATTTTTGATTCCGGATTTTCAATAAGCAGCAACATATTTTGTTATACGCTTATTGCCTAATTTTTATTCTACTCTATTATTTAGAGTACAATTCCACTATTAATTGCTCTTTAATGTTTTCTGGAACATTATCTCTTTCAGGATAAGTTACAAAAGTTCCTTTTTTCTCAGCATCATTCCAATCTAACCAGCCAAACTTAGGGTTTTTACCACGAGATTTGCTGGTAATAGCAGAATTATCATTACTTTTTCCTTTGTATGAAATAATATCACCGGGCTTGCATGAATAGGAAGGAACGTTCATTATTTCGCCATTAACAGTAATATGTTTATGAGCTACTAATTGTCTTGCTTCGGGCCTGGATGCAACCATTCCCAAACGGAAAACAACATTATCTAAACGAGCTTCTAATAATTTAATTAAATTTTCACCGGTAACCCCTTTAATTCGGGAAGCTTCTTCAAATGTTTTACGGAATTGGCGTTCCAACACACCATAAGTGTATTTTGCTTTTTGTTTTTCTTTTAACTGAACAGCATACTCGCCTAATGTTTTGCGTTTGCGAGCTGCACCATGTTGGCCGGGAGGATTACTATTTTTCCCTAACCATTTTCCATTGCCTAAAATAGGCTCTCCAAAAATTCTGGAGATTTTGGTTTTTGGACCTGTGTAACGTGCCATAATTGTTTTTCATTTCGATTTTTTTTGAATCGGCGTTTTGATCTGTAAAAAATCGTAAAAAATTAATCTCACGCCCTTTGTTAAAATGAAAGCTTTTGGCTTTATCAAAAAACTATTATAATTATTTTCTATCAGTATTCAACCTATACCCTTCTTGCTTTAGGTGGGCGACAACCATTATGTGGTAAAGGCGTTACATCTTTAATAGAAATAACTTCTATACCGCTTTGTACTACAGACCTAATGGCACCCTCTCTGCCCGAACCAGGCCCTTTCACATATACATCTACTCTTTTTAAACCTGCTTCTGCAGCTACTTTTGCAGCATCTGCGGCAGCCATTTGTGCTGCGTAAGGCGTATTCTTTTTAGAACCACGAAATCCCATTTTACCGGCAGAAGACCACGAAATAACTTGGCCTTGTTTATTGGTAAATGAAACAATTAAATTGTTGAAAGTAGCATTGATATGCACATCTCCTGCAGCATCTACTTTTACTACTCTTTTTTTGGCAGCGGCTTTTGCGCTGTTTTGTGCTTTTGCTGTTTTTGCCATTGTTAATTTTTTGAGGTAATCTTCTAAAATATTTCGCCTCCTGTTATGCATTTTGGCAAACTATCCGGCGATTGTATAAAACCAAAAGCTCTAAGCCAGTAGCAAAGAGCTTAGAGCATTAATTATTTTTTAGGTGCTTTCTTTTTACCTGCAACCGTTTTACGCTTACCTTTTCTGGTACGGCTATTGGTTTTAGTACGCTGTCCTCGAACAGGAAGACCTTTTCTATGACGCAACCCACGATAACAAGCAATATCCAATAATCGCTTTATACTCATTTGCACTTCACTACGTAATGCACCTTCTACTTTAAATTCGTTGTTGATGATATTACGGATGGCAGCTTGCTCTTCATCATTCCACTGACTTACTTTTTTATCAAAATCAATACCTGCTTTTGTAAGAATGTATTGAGCAGTTGAACGTCCTATACCAAAGATGTAGGTAAGACCAATTTCGCCTCTTTTATTTTTTGGTAAATCTATACCGGCAATACGAGCCATAATTATTAATTTCTAATTTTAATGTTATTACTTAATTATCCTTGACGTTGCTTAAATCGAGGATTCTTTTTATTAATTACATACAGCTTTCCTTTCCTCTTCACAATCTTACAGTCTGCACTGCGTTTTTTAATGGAAGCTCTAACTTTCATATTTGTAATTTTTATCGCTTTTAACCCTTAGGGTTTAATTTATTTATACCTGAAAATAATTCTACCCCTACTTAAATCGTATGGACTCATTTCAACTCCTACTTTATCTCCAGGTAAAATTCTTATATAATGCATACGCATTTTACCTGAGATGGTGGCCAATATTTCGTGACCATTTTCTAGTTTAACTCTGAACATAGCATTGCTCAGTGCTTCCAGAATAATTCCATCTTGTTTAATCAGTGGTTGTTTCGACATACAATTTTTGGGGCTGCAAAGATATTAGAACACAACCGAATTATGAAAAATTAGTGAAAAAAAATATTGATTTTGTGGAAAATATTTGCAAAATTAGTGGTACCCAGCGTTTCAGCTACCTAATAACCCGTTTTTTTACAAATATTTTTTAGGTAAAATTGGTTTTCCCTTTCTCTGAGAAGAAGGAAACCATTATTTTATATTTCAATATCTGGTCGTAGTAAAGAACTAAAAACCATATTTGTTTATCCTGCCACAGTTACGCAAACTCTTTTATTAGGTAGGTTTCTTTTATTGGGCGGCTTTCTCACTTCGTTCGAAAGGACGTTATCGTCATTTCGAGGGAGGAACGACCGAGAAATCTACTTAAATTAAATGTTGCAGGTTTCTTATTTTGGCGGATTTCTCACTTCGTTCGAAAGGACGTTTTGCTTCGTTCGAAAGGACGATGAAAATGGTTCCATCATTTCGAGGTCGGCACTTCCCTCCGTCATTTCGAGGAAGGTAACGACCGAGAAATCTACTTGAATTAATTGTTGCAGATTTTTTCTTTTGGCAGATTTCTCACTTCGTTCGAAATGACGCTTTGCTTCGTTTGAAATGACGCTTTGCTTCGTTCGAAAGGAAGGTAACAGTATCTTTTCTTTTACCGAAGCAAAAAATTATACATATTTTCCGGTAAAACTTTCTTTTACTTTTTTTAAATCGGCAGGTTTTCCGGCAAAGACCAAATTTCCACCGGCATCTCCGGCTTCGGGGCCTAAATCTATTACCCAATCGGCAGATTTTATTACATCGGTATTATGCTCAATAACAATTACAGAATGGCCCTGCTCTATTAATGCATTAAACGAGGCCAATAATTTTTTTATATCGTGAAAGTGCAAACCGGTTGTAGGTTCATCGAATATAAAAAGCACTTGTCCATGCCCTTTTCCTTTGCCAAGAAAACTGGCCAATTTTACACGCTGAGCTTCGCCACCGGAAAGCGTATCGGACGATTGCCCTAATTTAATATATCCCAATCCCCCATCTTGCAAAGGCTGAATAGCCGATTTTATATTTTTATCGTTGGCAAAAAATTCAAGCGATTGATCTACACTCATTTCCAAAACATCAAACACAGATTTATTTTTATACTGCACTTCTACCACTTCTTCTTTAAAACGTTTTCCTCCACAAACATCGCAGGTAAGATGCACATCGGCCAAAAATTGCATTTCTATCATTTGCTCTCCTTCTCCTTTACAGGCATCACAACGCCCACCATCTACATTAAAAGAAAAATGTTTGGGCTGAAAACCTCTAATTTTAGATAAAGGCTGTTTTGAAAATAAATCTCGTATCTCGTCATACGCTTTTATGTAGGTAATAGGATTGCTTCGGGATGATTTTCCTATTGGGTTTTGATCTACCAATTCTATTTGAGTAATATTATCAATATCGCCTGTAATTTTTTTAAACAACCCTACTTTATCTGCATATTCTCCTTTTAATTTTTGTAAAGCAGGATATAAAATTTGCTTTACCAACGTTGTTTTACCACTGCCACTAACACCGCTAACCACACATAATATATTTAAAGGAAACTGAACCGTAATATTTTTTAGGTTGTTTTGTTTTGCCCCTTCCACCGTAATACTTTTATTCCATTTTCTGATGATGGGGGGTGTATCGATATTTAATTCTCCTTTTAAATATTTACCTGTTAAACTATTAGGGTTATTAATAAGTGCCTCATAATTTCCCGCAGCTATTACTTCGCCGCCTAAATGCGAAGCCAATGGACCCATATCAATAATATAATCGGCTGCACGCATTATAGCTTCATCGTGTTCAACAACTATTACCGTATTGCCTAAATTGCGTAGGTTTTTTAAAACTTCAATTAATTTTTGAGTATCTCTTGAGTGTAAGCCTATGGAAGGTTCATCTAAAATATACAAGGAGTTGGTAAGATTAGAGCCTAAGCTTCGTGTTAATTGAATACGCTGGCTTTCGCCTCCACTTAAAGAGTTGGCCAACCTGCTTAAAGTTAAATAACCTAATCCTACATCAATTAGTGTTTGTAAGCGTTGATGAATTTCTATTAAAATTCGTTTAGCAATTTGATTATCGTGATTGGATAGTGATAAATTATTAAACCAATCTTTTAAATCGGCTATTTGCAACTCGCCCAATTGGCCAATATTTTTTTCACCAACCATAACATATAAAGCTTCTTTACGCAAACGGTAACCGTTACAACTGGGGCAAGTGGTTCTTCCTCTATACCTACTTAATAAAACTCGGTATTGAACTTTATATAAATTAGCTTCAACTTCTTTAAAAAAATCATCAATACCCAATGCATTATCTACACCTTTCCATAGTTGTTGATATTGCTTATCTGTTAGCTCAATGATAGGTTTGTGTATAGGAAACGATTTTGCATTTTTAATAAATTGATCTTTCCACCAAACTAATTTTTCGCCCTTCCATGGTGCAACTGCTCCATCGTAAACACTTAACTGTTTATCGGGAATTACTAATGCAGCATCGATACCTAAAACCTGACTAAAGCCTTCGCATGTTGGGCATGCACCAAAGGGATTATTAAATGAAAATAAATTAGGAACAGGTTCTTCAAATTGAATTCCATCTAATTCAAATTTATTGCTAAACTTTATTAATTCGGCAGCTTCCGGTTCAATAAACATTTCGCCATCGCCTTCATAAAAGGCAAGAGCAATAGAATCGCTTATTCTATGAATATCATCTTCCTCAAAATTTTTTGTTACAATTCGGTCTATTAAAATATAGGTATTGGCAGTTATTATGGTATTGTTTAGCTCAACATCATTTAATTCTAATAACGTTTCAATTCTATGTATTTCGCCAAAAGTAGGGCTGTTGCTATTTTGCTTAACATATATTCTGCTAAATCCTTTTTGCAATAAAATATTTAATTCTTCTCTACTGTTTCTTTGGGTATTATGCTGCTTAAATAAAGCAAGTATTAATACTTTGGTATTATGAGGTAAAAGAATAATATTTTTAACAACATCGGTTACATCATCCTTATTCACTTCTTTACCGCTAATAGGCGAAATAGTTTTGCCAACCCGTGCAAATAGCAATCGTAAATAATCGTATATCTCGGTCATACTACCTACTGTACTTCTTGGCGTTCTTGTAATAACTTTTTGTTCAATGGCAATAGCAGGGCATAATCCTTTTATATAATCTACATCAGGTTTTACCATTCGAGACATAAACTGCCGTACATACGCACTTAAACTTTCGGCATATCGCCTTTGCCCTTCAGCAAATAAAGTATCTATTGTTAAAGATGATTTACCACTACCGCTAACGCCGGTAACTACTACTAATTTATTTCTCGGAATTTCAACGGTTATATTTTTTAAATTATGTGTACGAGCGCCCTTAATAATAATTGCATCATTCTTTACAGTTGATGCATGATTACTTTTTATTTGCGGTTGTTGTGAAATTTCTTTTGCCATAATACCAAACAAAGAAACAGAATTATTGAAGTTCTGTTTAAAATACACGATAATATTATTGTGAATAAGTGCAAATGTTTGAAATATTTATTAACAGAATAGGTTAAAAGTTTGTAAACAAAATAATCGCAGTAATTTCAAGCTGGAAATTGAAAAGTTTTACAAATGTAATTTTATTATAACCGTACCAATTCAATTTCGCCTATCCAATCATCCTAATATTTTTAAAGTGTTTCAAAAACCAATCAATTATGAAACCACTGCATGAGGCATTGGATACGGATTTAATCCGTTCGTTCCAAGAGGGTAATCAACAAGCCCTCGAAATTTTAGTAAATAGATATAAAGAGAAAATATTTTCTTCCATTTTCTTTTTAGTGAAAGACAAATATCTTGCTGAAGATCTTTTTCAGGAAGTATTTATTAAAGTGATTGATACTTTACGCTCAAATCGTTATAACGAAGAAGGAAAGTTTGTGCAATGGGCTTTGCGTATTGCACATAATTTATGCGTTGATTATTTTAGAAAAATTAAACGCACCAAAATTATTCATAGCGATGATAAAGATATTTTTGAAATGCTGAATACAAGTGCTGAAAGTGCCGATACTAAAATGGTTCAAGGACAAAGCTACTCGAAGATTAGAACCATGCTGAATGAGTTACCCGAAGAACAACGTGAAGTAATTGTATTGCGGCATTTTGCTGATATGAGTTTTAAAGAAATTGCAGAAGTTACCAATACCAGTATTAATACAGCATTAGGACGTATGCGATACGGCCTAATTAACCTAAGAAAATTAATGATTGAAAATCAAATGAGCTTATAACAGCTTTACTTGTTTAAAAAAGTATTTAAGCCACATTGCAACCATGCTTTATACTCTTTTGCAGATGAAGTGTACCCAATTGGTGTATTTACTACTTGCTCGTTATTGTTTAATATTACATACAAAGGCTGTGTAACCTGATTAAAATTTTCTGCTTCAAAAGTTGCCCATTTATCTCCAACAGTTACAATATCTTTTTCTTTTCCATCTTTAGTTGTATACGTGAATTGCTGATTTATTGGCAATTTCTCTTTATCATCTACATACAATGAAACTAAAATAAAGTTGGTTTTAATAAAGGTATAAACCTCGGGCTTTGTCCACACATTTTCTTCCATTTTTCTACAGTTAACACATGCCCAACCAGTAAAATCTATCAATAAAGGTTTATGCTGTTCTTTTGCCATTTGCAATGCCTTTTGGTAATTGTTAATTACATTAGCTTCTAATCCTTTTTTCATAACATCATTGCCGCCATAAATACTATAATTTAATGGTGGAGGAAAGCCACTTAACAATTGCAAATTTGCATATTGGGTATTGGTAATACCGGGTAATAAATAAATGGTAAATGCTAAAGCAATAACACCTACCCCTTTTCTACCGGCAGAAATTTTCATTCCTTTATAATCATGCGGCAGGCGAAGTATTCCAAAGAGATAGGCTGTTAATCCTGCACCCGTAATAATCCAAATGGCAAAAAATATTTCACGCTTAATTAATCCCCAATGCATTACTAAATCGGCATTCGATAAAAATTTAAATGCTAATGCTACTTCAATAAAAGCTAATACTTTTTTTACAGTATCTAACCAACCACCCGATTTAGGAATAGCATGTAACCAATTAGGAAAAACAGCAAATAAAGTAAACGGCAATGCCAATGCAAAACCAAAGCCTGCCAATCCTGCTGTTAATGGCCAAACTCCACCACTAAGTGAGCCTACTAATAAAGAACCTAAAATTGGACCCGTGCAAGAGAAAGAAACAATTACTAAAGTAAGTGCCATAAAAAAAATTCCGCCTACACTTGTTAATCCGCTTTTAGCATCGGCTTTACTGGCAATACTACTTGGTAATGTTATTTCAAAATAGCCAAAAAAAGAAATAGAGAACACAATAAAAATGATAAAGAAAATAATATTTAACCAAGCACTTGTAGAAATATTATTAAATATCTCGGGTTGAACATTGCCTAATAAATGAAAAGGAACACTGGCCAACACATAAATAAGTACAATAAAAATACCATATAAAATACCATTTTTGATAGCTTGCCGATGATTAGCAGATCTTTTAGTGAAGAAAGAAACCGTAACCGGAATCATGGGAAATACACATGGGGTAAGCAATGCAATTAACCCTCCTAAAAATCCTAAAAAGAAAATAGCCAATAAGCCTTTATTATTTCCCGAAGTAGTTTCAATACCACAATTATTTAGTGGATGAGCAACATTGATAGATGCTATTTGAATAGATTGATGATTAGCATTATTTGTAATTCCACCTTCTAAATTTACCTCAAACTTTTTTTCAATTTGCTGAAACTCTTGCTGCTTACCCACATTTGCCGTAATACTTCCTTTTAAAATGGCCGGTACTTCTCCGCTAATAATTATTTTTTGCTTTACATGTATTACACCTGTATAAACAGTGGTTTTTTTATTAAAAATAATATCCGATATAACTACTGCAGGTTTATCAAAAATAATATTGCCGCTTAGTTTGGCATTCTCGTAATTGGGAACAAATTGAATAGATTCCAACCCATCAATATCTTTGTTACTACCATACAAATGCCAACCTGCCGCAATAGATATACCGGCACTTAGCTCATATTCATTATTGCCAATTTTTTTTGCATTGATTGTTGTTTGTAACAAACTATCATTTTGAGATAGTGCAGTAAAAACTGTTAGAATTAGTAAAAAGAAAAGAAAAAATTGTTTCATGCAATAATATTACTGAACCGTAATTGAAAATGTTTTTTTGGTAGGCGGCAAACATTGTTCATCATTACAAACCATATACGTTATTGTTGCAACAATAGCCGTTTTTGCTTTAGCTTTTAACTTTATGGGTTGAACAAATTGAACCGAATTAGAATAAAATAAAACTTCCGATTTGAAATTTGGATCGTACACTTTTTCTAATTTACCTACTTCTTTTACTTTTCCTTCTACCGTAATTAACGGATTGGGCTTAAAAGTAAATTGTGTTGGTATGGGGCCTTTGCCTGTATTTTGCGAATAAATATGCCAAGGTTTTTGTATAGATGCAGTTAGTACAATATCATAATTTCCTTCCGATTTTTTCTTTGCAGCATAAGTAAAACTTACCGGATCTTTCAACTGTGCATATACACTAAATGACAAAGCTGTACTAATTAATAGAAAAAGAAATTGTTTCATTATTTACTTAATTTAATCCTAAAATTTCGAATATTTTTTTTCCATCCATATTATTTAAAAGCTTGGATGTAGCTCTTTCAGGATGAGGCATCATTCCAAACACATTTCCTTGTTTATTTCTAATTCCTGCAATATTCCTTACTGCACCATTGGGATTGTATTTCATATCCACAACACCCAACTCATTGCAATAACGAAAAAGTATTTGATTGTTTGTTTCTAATTCATCTAATACTTTTTCACCGGCATAATACCGGCCATCGCCATGTGCAATGGGAATTTTAAGAGCTTGGCTATTATCGGCTTTTATAAAAACATTTTTGCAAGCAAATTGTTGATGCCCATTTTGCAATAAAACGCCGGGCAACAAATGGCTTTCACATAAAATTTGAAATCCATTACAAACACCTAATACTTTACCACCTTTATTAGCAAAATCTATTACGCTTTGCATCATAGGACTAAAACGTGCAATAGCACCACAACGCAGGTAATCGCCATAAGAGAAACCACCCGGCAATACAATACAATCATCGGTAGAAAACATGCTTATATCTTCATCTTTATGCCAAAGCATAATTACTTCTTTACCTAAATCGTTTTGTAAAGCATCTTGCATGTCTCTATCGCAATTTGAACCGGGAAATACAACTACGCCAAATTTCATATTTAAAATCTTAAAAGTGTAAAAGTAAAAGTAGATTCAACTATCATGTGTATTGATTATCACACACCATTAAAGCGGCAAAGATAAAATGAGAAATGAGAATTACTTTTTAAATTTTGATGAGCTGTAAGTTATTGTGGATAATAATTACTACAACTATCCAAAAAAAGAAATTAGGAAACCACAATTTTTTTGGTACAGAAAAGAAATTGGCAATAAACGCCGAAAGTGGAATAATCCATAAAAAGGCCGCTTGTATGCCTGCATTTTGAAAGATAAAAGGGATAGGAATAAGTATGCATAAAAGCACAAACATTACGCTCCAGTTCTTTCTAATTTGAATAATCATTCTATTGTTTACCGGCATCCACTGAATAAACCCTAATAGCAGTAAAATAAACAAAATGCCAGCTTCAATTGCTGTCCATATATCAAACTGTTTTAAAGGAATATTCCCTTGTAAGTCGGGTAAAAAATGAAATAACATATTCCAATTATCGGTTAAAAACAATACAGAAAATAAAATATAATATGGGATAATTATACCGGTAATTAATACCAGCCATTCAGAAAACCGAAATGGACGTACCACCGCTAAAGCAAATAAAGCTATAAGAATTAATATAGCGGTAGGATGATAACAAAGTATGGTAATGCCTATAATTAACCCTATATTAAACAATAAGGTTTTAGGCGATACATTATTATATAAGCGAATTAATTTTAAAAAGATCCAAATAACGAAAGTGTTGGCAATCATTGCAGGGGTTAAGCTGCACCATTGCGGAATAAAGGAAGATAATAAAATGTAGGTCATAGCCACGGTATAATCTGCACTGTAAAACATTTTAGCATCGTTCAATGCAATATTTAATCTAATAGCTTGTATTAAAAGTAAAATGCAATAAATAATAAAAATGAAATTAGTATTTAAATATTGTGTGTATTTACTTAAAAGATATGACAATACACCATCATCATCACTAACTACCACCTGCGAAGTTGCAAAGAAGAAGTGCGTATGTACTAATACACATAAAATTATTAAAGCTATAATAGCTGCAATTGACTTATCTCTATAAAATGTTACCACTAAATTTATCTTTATTATAATTCAATCCTTGCAAAACAAATATAATTTCTATACATACAAGGCACAATAAATTGCCTTGCACTTACTTGTTTTAATTGATGCGGCATAAATTCATATCCTCTATCTAAATTTTTTAAAGTGGGCGTTTTATCTACTTCACCATCGGGTGTAATACTTAAATCGGTGATAAGGTTTTGCCTTCTTTCCATAGTATTAAATAAGAAATGAAGCATATCGCCGGTATTAACTAATCCATACCCAATATACATATCTGTTATATCATCATACTGATCTTTCTTAATAATATTTCCCCATTCTACTTTACAATCGGGGGTAACGGATAAAACAGCAATATTTTTGGCATAATAGCCTCTATTATTTCCATATCCATATCCAAATCTCGACCAAGGATAATCGCCTAAGAAAGGAGAATAACCATAATTATAATATCCCAAACCAAATCCAAATGGCGAAAGCCCAAATGGATTCATTAAAAAATTATTATCAAAATTGTTTCCATTAGATGTAGTATAAACCAATTCGGCACCAATAATAAATCCGCCATTATGCAGCATAATTATATTTTGCAAAAAATAATTATTAAAAGCACCTTTAATAGAGCCATCACCTCTTGCATCGGAACGAAGCTGATCGTTAAATAGAATATTATTGGAAACCAAAGTCTGTTTAGTAGCAACATCCCATAAACAAGCATATAATCCATCTATATTACCACGATGCTGACCACTAAAAAAAGAAGTAATCAAATAATGTTTATTGTAATTATCAACTTTTACTCTAATATCTTTTAAATAGATATTGGTGATATTTAAGTTATAAACCGAAATCGAATCGTTTAACTCGGGTTTAGTAATCAGTATTGCACTATTAATATTATTGTTTTGGTAAGTAGCTGCTTTTATAAATGCAACATTGCCATCATTATCTACTTGAAATTCGGTAAGAAAACTTTTTTGACCTTCCTCCATATTAACCGTTATTTTCGATTTATGTAAAGGCTTTAAAAATTTATCTAATAAAATTGTAGTAATTCCCTTAGCTGTTTGGTTTTTCCCATTAATTTTAAACAACAAAATTTTTTCTTTATTCTCGCTACTCACCACACTATAAATTTTATTACTCGAATTATAGCCAATTTTCGTAGTATCTAATACAACCATTTCGTCAACTACTTTACCATCGCCATTAAATTTTAGTGCAGAACAATATACAATATCTCTTTTTTGATATTGAAATATCATATAAAAAAAGTTGGCATAACTAATAAAATCGGCATCATAAATTCTTTCATGAAAATTATCAAGCTGAACTTTATTTTTCAATTTCATATTTGCATCGTACACATTAAAAAAGTGCAAATCCCGATAGTTTTTATACACAACAAAATTGTTCTCCACCTTTCCAATTATTTCAAAATTAATGTTACGAGGTTCTTCTCTGTCGGGTTCAGAATAAACTATTTGCTGTGCATATAATGATGCATTATATGCAACCAAAGTAAGCAACAGCAGAAATAATATTCTTTTAATCATAAAGCATATTTTACTTTTCAAATGTACAAGTTAAACCGTAACCTAACCTTTAAGTAAATTTTAAAATTCTTTAATCAGTTTAATTAATGGGAATAATTTGTGCTTTTTTGTTTTTCTTAATTTTTTCAGGAAGGTTTTCTACAATAATATGCTTTAAACTTTCTATTAATCTGCGCTTTACAAAGGTTCTATGTACAACCAAACTTACTTCCCGAACAGGTATAGGATGTTTAAAATTTCGTAACTGAGCAATTTGTTTTGGCAACATATCCATAGTAGCTAATTCGGGCAAAACAGTTATTCCTCCGTATAAATCAACCATCTTTCTTAATGTTTCCAAGTTACCTGCCTCATAATCTATAGATGCTTCTTGATGCTGTTTTTCCAAAAGCTGACATAAGTATAATATTTGAGATCTAAAACAATGCCCTTCTTCCAATAGCCATAATTTTTTAGGGTCAATATCTTTGGGCAAAATGTATTGCTTTTTATATATTTCGTTTGTTTTAGAAATGTAGGCTATCATTTCTTCATAAAAAAGTGGTTCTTCTTCAATTCCATTTTCATTTAATGGTGTAACCAAAATACCCGCATCTATTTTCCCTTCTTTAAGATGCGTAATTAAATTGCTTGTAGTTAGCTCATTAATTTGCAATTTTATTTGTGGATATTTTTTTGTAAACGTATGGATGAATAAGGGCAATAAATAAGGAGCTAATGTGGGAATAATTCCTAATTTAAATTCTCCTTTAACTATTCCTTTTTTTGATTGAATAATTTCGGTGAGTGCATCTCTTTCTGCTATTATTTTTCTTGCTTGTTCTATTATTTCAGATCCTTGTTCGGCAGGTATAACCGGTTGCTTACTTCTATCAAATATTTTAAATCCAAGTTCTTCTTCTAACTTTTGAATTTGCATGCTTAATGTAGGCTGAGTAACAAAACAAGATGCTGCTGCTTCTGCAAAGTGTCTGTATTTATCAACCGCAATAACATATTCCAGTTGAGTGAGTGTCATCTAAATAGTTTTTAGTAATATAAATACAAAACTAATCGATTCAATTTATTTCTTTCAATTGTACTTGTTTATTGGTAACGGTTAACTGATATTGTACTCCAACTTTTAACGCCATATTAGTCTTTTCATGACTTACCGGAAAGTTAAAACATACAGGGTAATTATATTCTTCAACATGCTGCTTAATAATAGTATATACCTCTTCACCAAATGGAATAGTGGTATCTTTCATTTCAGAAAATCCGCCAATAATAAGTGCTGCAAGATGTTTGAGCATTCCATTTCTTTTCAATTGCAAAAACATTCTATCTACATTATAAATGTATTCGCCAACATCTTCTACAAATAAAATTTTATTTTTAGTTTGATAGGAAGATGTAGTTCCTATTAAATGGGCGATAATGGCCAAATTCCCTCCTATTAACGCTCCAACAGCTTTGCCATTTCGGTTTAACGAATGAATGGCTGTTTTATAATTTATCGGCTTCCCTTCCAATGCTTTTTTCATTGATAAAATAGAAGGTTGCTCAAAGCCTCCATCGTTAAAAGCATTCACCATAGGTGCATGTAATGTAGCAATCTTTATACGCTGATTGATATGAGCATGCAAAACGGTTACATCACTAAACCCTATTATCCATTTCGGTTTTTTTGCAAACTTTTTAAAATCAACTTTATCTATAATTCTGGTTAATCCATACCCTCCACGTCCACATAAAATTGCCTGTACAGAATCATCATCTAACATTTGCTGAAAATCGGTTAAACGTTCCTCATCTGTTCCGGAAAAATAATGAAATTGATTGCCTAAAGTGTTACCCACCTTCACTTTAAACCCCCATTCTTGCAATGTTTTAATGCAAATAACTGCATTTTCGTATGGTATATAACCCGAAGGACAAACAATAGCTATTGTATCATTCTTTTTTAAATATGGAGGAATAACAATCATACCACAATATTATTTAAATTATAGTTACGATTATTGAAATGAGTCATTTCCTTCATTTACTTACTTTTGCACTCTTCTTGCCGCAACATTTGCTTACGTACAAGTGTGCAACGCAACGAAGATGAGTTAAGATTTAAAAGCAGATAACAAAAATGAGTTTACCTAAAAGATATTTAATTACATCGGCATTACCGTATGCCAATGGCTTAAAACATATTGGTCATTTAGCCGGAGCCTATATTCCGGCAGATATTTATGTACGTTATTTACGTGCTCAAAAACGTGATGTAGTATATGTTTGCGGAAGCGATGAACATGGTACTGCTATTCCAATTCAGGCAATGAAAGAAGGCACAACCGCACAAGCAATTATTGATAAATACCATCCAATAATTGAACAAAATTTTAAAGACTTAGGAATAAGTTTTGATATTTATCACAGAACTTCTGATCCTATTCATCACGAAACTGCACAAGAGTTTTTCACTTATTTGAATGATAGAGGCGAACTGGAAATGAAGGAAACAGAACAATATTATGATGAAGAAGCGAAAACATTTTTAGCCGATAGATTTATAAAAGGTACTTGCCCCAATTGCAACCATGATAGTGCTTATGGCGATCAATGCGAAAAATGCGGAAAGAGTTTAAGTCCTGATGAATTAATAAACCCTGTTTCTACATTAAGCGGCAAAGCCCCCATTAAAAAAGCTACCAAGCATTGGTATTTGCCTTTAAATAAACATGAAGATTTTTTGCGTGAATGGATTTTAAAGGAGCATAAAGACGATTGGCGTAGCACAGTGGTTGGTCAGTGTAAAAGCTGGATTGACGGCGGTTTGCAGCCACGTGCCGTTACACGTGATTTGGATTGGGGAATTAAAGTACCAACAAAAGATGGTGAAGGAAAAGTGCTTTATGTTTGGTTCGATGCTCCTATCGGTTATATCTCTGCAACCAAACAATGGGCATTAAATAATAATAAAGATTGGAAACCTTATTGGTACAATGCCGATACTAAATTGGTTCACTTCATTGGAAAAGATAATATTGTTTTTCATTGCATCATCTTTCCTGTTATGTTACAATTGCATGGCAATATTTTACCAACCAATGTTCCTGCAAATGAGTTTATGAATTTAGAAGGCGATAAAATGAGTACCAGCCGTAGATGGAGCATTGAAATGGATGATTACATCAACGATTGGATTAAGAAAGATAATGGCGGCGAAAGTTTGGCAGATGTGTTGCGTTATTATTTAACACAAATTGCACCCGAAACAAAAGACAGTGAATTTACATGGAAAGGTTTTCAGGATGCAAATAACAGCGAATTGGTAAGCATCTTCGGAAATTTTGTAAACAGAACTTTTGTATTGATGCACAAATTATGTGGCGGAAAAGTTCCGTTATTTCATAATGATTTGATAGATGATGCAGATAAAGAATTGATTGAAGCAATTCAAAAATCAAAAATAAAAATTGAAAATTTATTAGAGGAATATAAATTTCGTGATGCATTATTTGAAGTGATTGATTTAGCAAGAAAGGGAAATCAATATTTACAAAAAAAAGAACCTTGGAAAAAGAAAACAGATAATGCTGAGCAAGGAACAGAAAATCAAAAATTAATTGATAACTGCATTCATCTTTCTTTACAGCTTACAGCAAATCTGGCAATTCTTATCAATCCATTCTTACCATTTACCGCTAAAAAAATGTTACACATGATGAAAGTAGTAGAGAAAATATTGGAATGGGAAAATGCAGGATCGCTAAAATTATTAAAACAAGGTTATAGCATAAGAGCTCCTGAATTATTATTCAGAAAAATTGAAGATGAAGAAATAACATTTCAATTAGAAAAATTAAAGCAAAGAAGTCAAATGCAAAAAGCGACAAGCACAACGCCAAATACTGAAAATATTAAGCCTTCAGCCTTAAGCCTTAAACCTGAAATTGTATTTGATGATTTTGCAAAAATTGATTTGCGTGTGGGAACTATTGTTGCTGCTGAAAAAGTGGAGAAAGCCGACAAGCTGCTGAAACTCTCTGTGGACTTAGGTTTTGAAACACGCACCATTGTTAGCGGCATTGCCTTACAGTTTAAACCCGAAGATATTATTGGTAAACAAGTTACCGTAGTTGTAAACCTTGCACCACGTAAAATGCGTGGCATTGAAAGCAATGGAATGATATTAATGGCTGAAGATACAAGCGGTAAACTGCATTTTATAAATCCTGATACGAAAGTGGATGAAGGAAGTGCCGTTAGTTAATAAAAATAGCATTACATCAACATAAAAAATCCCCAACTACTATTTTGGGGATTTTTTTATTTATCCATTGGTGCTATAACTAGCACATTCTTTTAATTCTCTTTCGCTGTAACTTAATCCGTATTTTTTCAATACATCATCCGGCACACCATTCCACTGATTAGGTACATTGCCCATATACCCAACATCTTTCACACCCATCTCCGATGTATAAAAACCGGTAGCTGTTAAATTTCGCATTAAACTAAAAAATGCCACACCTTGTTCCATACCAACTTTGGCTTTTGCCGGATAAGCAATATCATCTATAATCGATAATTGTTGCTTTGCATCAATATCAACAAATGCCTTTTCAAAACGTTGCAAACTTTGCATATCTAACCAGCGTAAGCCACCACGCATAGGTACTTGTAACTCGGGTTTATCTTTTACAATAAACTCTAAAAAATCATGAACTTTTGCATCCGAAGCACTACCACTTATTGCATCTTTTGGAATAATAATATCTTCTAACACTATAATCGTTTTCATTTCGTGTTCAGTAAAAAATATAGGTTCGGCCATCAGTTTTTCATACGCTGCTTTTTCTTCTTTCATTCTATCGGCACCAACAAAAGGACTTGCAGTTTCTTCGGGCAATTTGGTATTGGTATTTTTACATGCATCTACCAATAAAGCTGTTGAAGCCGTTCCTATCAATAATGCTTTAATAGATTTACGTCTGTCCATATATTAAATATTTTGTTTTTTCAATTCATCAATAATGTATTCGCTGGTTCTCATAGATAAGGCCAAAATTGTCCATGTAATATTTTTATCAGCTTGCGATACAAACGGACATCCATCAACACAAAATAAATTTTTACAATCGTGTGCTTGGCTCCATTTATTTAAGGCCGAAGTTTTTGGATCATTGCCCATTCGTACAGTTCCTGCTTCATGAATAATATTTCCCGGATTAGCCAATCCGTAATTATTTTCTGGGCCATCATCGCCCCAAGTAATGATAGCTCCCATTTCATGCATTATTTCTTTAAAAGTTTCTTTCATGTGTTTTGCCTGTTTAATTTCATAATCAGTCCATGAAGTATGAAATTTTAAAACAGGAATACCATATTTATCTACCGTGTTATTATCAATTCCGCAATAACTTTCGTAACGAGCAATACCCTCGCCACGGCCTGCCATTCCTACACCCGCACCATAAAAAAACCGATAATCTTCTTTTAACGAAGTACCATATCCGCCTGCTTCTTTCTGTTTTCCTTTTACTAAATACTTTCCGTTCTGATTTTCAATTGCCCATCCAAAACCATAAGCAGGCTGACTCATACCTCCCCAATATTCAATATGATATCCTCTTGGAAAATCTAATTTTTTATTATCTAACCACCATGGCGTATACACATGCATACCGCCTACACCATCTTCATTATATCTTTTTCTGTCGAATAATTGAGGTAGCACACCTCCCATGGCAGCACCGGTAGAATCGTGTAAATAATGCCCAACAACATTGCTTGAATTGGCTAAACCATTTGCATGCCGATTAGATTTTGAGTTTAATAATAATCTGGCACTTTCGCAGGCACTGGCAGCAAGTATTACTGTGCGTCCAAATACCTGATACTCGAGATTATCAATTGTATTAATATAGGCAACTCCGGTTGCTAATCCGTCTTTATTTGTTAATACTTCCCGAGCCATTGCAAATGTTACTAAATCAACATTATCTGTTTCAATTGCCGGTTTAATTAATACAGATGAGGAAGAAAAATCGCCATATACTTTACAGCTTCTATTACATTGACCACAAAAAAAACATTGCCCTCTTTCTTTATTAACCGGTTTTGTTAGGATAGAAAGACGAGAAGGAATAACAGGAATTTTAATACCATTGGCAGCTTTCTTAATCATTAACTCGTGTAAACGTGGTTTAGGAGCCGGAAGAAAGATTCCATCAGGATCATTTTCTAATCCTTCGTTGCTGCCAAATACGCCAATTAATCTATCGATTTTATCGTAATAGGGTTTAATATCATCATAACTAATAGGCCAATCATCGCCTAACCCATCAATGCTTTTTCTTTTAAAATCTTTCGGTCCAAAACGCAAAGAAATTCTACCCCAATGATTTGTTCTTCCACCAACCATTCTGGCACGCCACCATTCCCACTTATCGTCTTTATCATGTGTGTAAGGCTCTCCATCTACTTGCCAACCCCAATAACATCCATCAAAATCTCCAAATGGACGGTATTTAGTGCTGGCACCACGCCGAGGTGATTCCCATGGATTTTTTAGTTGAGCCGAATTTTTTGCCGGATCAAAATCGGCACCGGCTTCTAATAAACATACTTTTAATCCTGCTTTTGCTAAAACATAAGCAGCCATACCTCCTCCTGCCCCCGAACCTACAATTACTGCATCGTATTGTTTTGCTTGTTTCTTTATCTGAAACTCTCCCATATAACAAGTATTATTTTAATAAATAAAGAAGTATGAATTTATTGCTTTTCCATAATTAAATCTTTTTTTTCTATAACGCAAACATAAATTTGATAATTGCTAAATTTATTGATACAATTATGCACAGCTCAATGTCTGTACATTATATCATAAAAACAATGCTTAAAATGGAATAAATAATACTTTCACCGGGCGTAACTTTATACAATAAAAAAAATAATTAAAAGAAAAAATACATTTATATGAAAATTGGATTTATTGGTTTGGGCAATCTTGGTATGCCTATCGCAAAAAATTTATTAGCGGCTCACAAAGAAATATTTGTTTACAATCGTAGTTTTTATAAAACTAAAACACTAATTGATGATGGAGCTATCGCTTGTCAATCTGTTAAAGAATTAGCCCAACAATGCGATATTGTTTTTTCAATTGTTTCGGACGATAATGCCATGAAAGAAATTACATTGGGTGAAGATGGCCTTGCCATGAATTTAAAAGATGGCGGCATACATGCTTCTATTAGCACCATACTTCCGGCAACAGCTAACGAATTGGCCAAAAAGCATCAATTATTTCATACAGAATATGTGGCCATTCCTGTAATGGGCCGACCCGATGCTGCTCGTTCACGCCAATTAAATTTTTTAATTTCCGGAGCCGATAAAGCGGTTGAAATTATTAAACCTTTATTACCCGATTTGGGTGCAGCCACCATTTGGGAATTTGGCCAAGAAGCCGGCGCAGCGAATGTTGCCAAGCTTTGTAATAATTTCTTAATTGCAAGTACCTTAGAATCTATTGCAGAAGGAATAACTCTTGCTAAAAAAAGTGGTATCAGCACTACACAATGGATGAAAATGGTCACCAGCACATTCTTAAATTCTCCACTACATAATATTTATGGCAATATTATTTTAAACGAGGCATTTACACCTCCGGGTTTTAGTTTACGCTTAGGTTTAAAAGATACCAAACTTGTTGTAGAGCAAGCTGCAACAGCTAATTTACCAATGGAATTAGCCCAACTAATTGAAAAAAGAATGAATCGCTGTGTTGCTAATGGCTTAGCCGAACACGATTGGTGCAGCATTGCATTAGATGTTCAATCGGGTAATCCATTGTAACGCAAACATATTCCAAATAATAATTTTACCTCATTGATTTTGCAATGACAAAAATTTTTCTATCTTCACAAAATAGTTGCATAGCTAACTAATTTAAGTTAGCTTTAATTAAAAAATAAGCTTGTCTTTTATGAAACGTACAATTAAAAAAGTTGCTGTTTTAGGCAGCGGCGTTATGGGAAGCCGAATTGCCTGCCACTTTGCAGGTATTGGTATTCAAGTATTATTGTTAGATATTGTTGGTAAAGATGTTCCCGCAGATGCAAAACCTGCACTAAAAAATAAAATTGTAAACGACGCTTTAAATGCTGCACTAAAAAGCAATCCTTCACCGGTATTTACAAAAGATGTAAGTAAAAAAATAACTACCGGCAACTTCGATGATAATATGAAAGATATTGAAAGCTGCGATTGGATTATTGAAGTAGTTGTTGAAAGATTAGATATTAAAAAAATAGTGTACGAAAAAGTTGAACAATTTCGTAAGCTCGGTACCCTCATTACTTCTAATACTTCGGGTATTCCTATTCACTTATTAAGTGAAGGAAGAAGCGAAGATTTTAAAAAACACTTCTGCGGCACACATTTTTTCAATCCGCCTCGCTATTTAAGATTATTAGAAATTATTCCTACTCCCGATACAGATCCTTCAATCGTAGATTTTTTAATGCATTACGGCGATTTGTACTTGGGTAAAACTACTGTGTTATGTAAAGATACACCTGCTTTTATAGCCAATAGAATTGGCGTGTTTAGCATAATGAGCATTTTTCATATCATGGAAAAATTGGGCTTAACTATTGATGAAGTTGATACTTTAACCGGCCCAATTATTGGTAGACCAAAATCGGCTACCTTCAGAACTGCCGATGTGGTTGGCATTGATACTTTAGTAAAAGTGGCAACTGGTGTTGCCGATAATTGTGCCACCGACGAAGCAAAAAATATTTTTACCATTCCATCTTGGTTAGAAAAAGTTGTGGCTAATAATTGGTTAGGTGATAAAACAGGACAAGGATTTTTCAAAAAAACAAAGTCTGCAGCCGGAAAAGAAATTCTTACACTGAATTTACAAACCATGGAATATGGAGCAAGAGTAAAACCCAAATTTGCCTCCATTGAAACTGCTAAACCTATAGATGATTTAAAACAAAGAATTAAAATATTAGCTGCATCAACCGATAAAGCAGGAAAATTTTATACCTTATTCCATCATGCATTGTTTGCTTATATTTCTCACCGAATTCCCGAAATTTCGGATGAAATTTATCGTGTAGATGATGCCATGAAAGCCGGATTTGGTTGGGAAATTGGTGCATTTGAAACATGGGATTTATTGGGCGTAACAACCACTGTTGAAGCCATGAAAGCATCGGGGCATCAACCTGCCGAATGGGTTATTGAAATGTTAGCCAGCGGAGCATCTTCTTTCTACAAAATAGAGCATGGCAAAAAACTATTTTACGATATTGCCACAAAAACATATAAACCATTACCCGGCGGAGATGCAATACTTATTTTAAACAACTACTCGGATAAATTGGTTTGGAAAAATAGTGCCTGCAAACTATACGATATTGGCGATGGTGTTGCAGGTTTTGAATGGAATACTAAAATGAATAGTATTGGTGGCGAAGTATTAGAAGGCTTAAATAAAGCAATAAATATTGCCGAAAATTCATTTAAAGGATTAGTAATTGCCAACGATGGTGCCAACTTTAGTGCAGGCGCTAATGTGGGAATGATATTTATGTATGCCATTGAACAAGAATATGACGAGTTGGATATGGCTATCAGAATGTTTCAAAATAGTATGATGCGTGTTCGCTATTCATCAGTACCAATTGTTACAGCACCGCATGGATTAACATTGGGAGGTGGTTGCGAAATGAATTTACACGCCGATAAAATTTGTGCCGCTGCTGAAACTTATATTGGCTTAGTAGAATTAGGCGTAGGCTTAATTCCGGGCGGTGGTGGTACCAAAGAATTTGTATTGCGTGCCAGCGATGAATTACATATTGATGAACCAGAAACCAATACACTGAAAGAAAGATTCTTTGCAATTGCTACTGCTAAAGTGGCAACTTCGGCATACGAAGCTTTTGATATGGGCATTTTAAGAAAAGGACATGATGAAGTAATCCTAAATATTGAAAGAAGAATTGCTGATGCTAAAAAAAGTGTCATTGAAATATATGATGCAGGATATACTATGCCACAACAACGTAAAGATATTAAAGTATTAGGCAGATTGGGATTGGGAGCCATGCTGGCAGGAATTAATGGAATGACACGTGCCGGTTATGCAACCGAACATGATGCATTGGTAGCAAAAAAATTAGCTTATGTAATGTGCGGTGGCGATTTAAGCGAACCAACATTAGTTACCGAACAATATTTGTTAGATTTAGAAAGAGAAGCTTTTTTAAGCTTATGTGGCGAAAAGAAAACATTGGAAAGAATACAAAGTGTATTAAAAAACGGAAGACCTATTAGAAATTAAGAATTAAAAATTAGTAATTAATTATGAAGCGTTAGGAATTCTTCCTGACGCTTTTTTATTTATTAACTATTGCATAAGAAAATATTAATTACTATTTTACTAGTTCATCAATTAAAACCTAAAAATTATGAAACAAAGTTTGTCAATTCTTCTTGCAGTAATTTTCTTTACTGCGTGTAATAACAGTGCAAAAGAAAATACCACTGTTAAAGACAGCACTGTAGCTGCTGTTACACTTCCATATCCTGTTACTTATTCTTCTGATTTTGAGATCGGTGACAAAAAGTTGGCACAATCTGTTTTAGCGGCCTGGAAAGATTATGACAACAACACATTGCAAAACAGTGCTGGGATATTTGCCGATAGTGTTATGATGTTTCATGCTGACGGAACAGTTTTCTCAGGCAAAAAAGATTCCGCAATTGCAATTACTGCAAAATTCAGAAGCAGCATAACTTCGGCCACTTCAAGTGTTGCTGCAGTTGTTGTTTTAAAAACAAAAGGAAAAGACGATACATGGGTTTGTATTTGGGGAAAGGAAGTAGATGTAATGAAAGACGGAAAAAAAGATTCTACTCTACTGAATGAAAACTGGATGTTCAATAAAGATGGAAAAGTTGCTGTCATCCGCCAACTTGCTGCCAAAGAAAAAAAATAAATTTTTGTAAATAAAAAAGTGACGACAATATTGTGGTCGCTTTTTTATTCTAAAGAAGATGAAAATCTCTTTATTAATTCGCTGATGTTGTAAATTTAAATTGATATCAAAGTATTTCTTCTGGTTGAACGTTATTATTTGGATTGTTATTATTTTGCGGGCGCATTCCGCCACCCATACCCATTCCCATCCCTACTCCACCATAACCAAATCCGCCAAAACCAACGCCAATGATAATTCTTGGCCGTATGCCCGAATTATTACGGTTAGGATTACCCATTCTTCCGTTTGCAGTAATTGCATTTTTATGAACCACAATTCCGATGCTGAAATTTTTTTTCAACACTTTATCGGTTAATCCATTTTCAAAAATATAATTAAGCGGAATTACAGCCTCATAAACCAAGCCACTGTCAACACTTGTTTTTAACCCCAGCTGTATTTTACTTCTTTTATCTTTTATTGAAAACCTGCATCATGTAATTAATAAAAACCCTTTATATCATAAGTATCAGATTTCAGAACCAAAGCATGTTTTGCATTTGATGTGTTTTCAATAATTGGTCTGCCATTCCTTGGATTAATATTGCGAACCAGTTTTTCTTTCAGGATAAGTAAGCGATATTTTTCTGTTATTTTCTCCTTTAGAATCGAAATAAATAGTGATGCCCGATTTTAAGATCCTTCTTTCCATCTCATCATCTTTTGAAACAATAACGATGTAAATATTTTTTTTGTCATTGGTGATATTATACAACAGCGTATAATCTTTATTAGCAAACCTAAGCGGCATCTGCCATTTAGAGGGATTGCCATCAGCAATTACTGATTCAGTTTGATAATTACCCTGCGGCACCAAATTATGCGCACAGCTTACAAAAACAATGACACTAAAAAGAAGAAGAAATACCCAATCTTTTTCATAACAAATAAATTTTTTTGAAGCACTATTAATAGTGCATACAATAAAAGAAATGCTAAAATAGGTAAGTGAAAAAAGTTAATTATTTTACTCCGTTATTATCTACGGCTACAACAGGTGTTGCTCCCAACTTTTTAATTACTTGCATTACTTTAATAGCAGTGCCAAGATGCGAGGTACTATCGCCATTAATTACTACCGAAGGTTTATCGGTTTCTTTTGAAAGAAAGGTTTGCAGTTCGGATTCTAATTGATTAAAAGGAATTAATTTTTGACCGATATAAATATTTTGATCTTTATCTACCGTAATTACAACCGTTTGTTTTGCCTTTGTATCACTTTTTGCTTTGGGGTTAGAAACCTTGATAACATTGGGGTTGGCGAGTGTCGACACAATTAAAAAAAATAATAACAGAATGAACAAAATATCGTTCAATGCACCGGTGTGCACTTCTGGATGTCGTCTTAATCTGTTTCTGATATTCATTGTAAAATTTAAAAAGTTTAAGAAGTTTAAAAGGTTTAAAGTCGCCAACGTTTTAAATATTGAACTTTAAACTTTTATTACACGAATTATTTTTATTCAGTATTGCGTTGCAGTACAAGTGTGCGACGCAACAAAAGCTTCATTATTAATCAAAAGTTTGTGCCATAAAAAACTTACTACTTAATACTTACAACTTATCACACTATTTTGTTGGTTCTTGTAATATATCAATAAATTCGGAACTGGCAGCTTCCATTTTATTGGCCGTTTTATCTATTTGTGTAGTAAGATAGTTATGTCCTACAAAAGCTATCAATCCAATAATTAAACCCGATGCACTGGTAACCATTTTAGTATAAATACCGCCTGCAATAGTATTTAAAGTGTATTCGCCTGTTGAAGCAATGCCATAAAATAATTGTACCATACCTACAATAGTACCCAAGAAACCAAACATAGGTGCAATACCTGCAATAAGTGATAATATATTAAGGTTACGTTCCATTTTATACATTTCGAGTTTGCCTACATTTTCCATACTTTTTTCAATGGCATCAATAGGTTTACCAATACGTTGCAAACCCTTATCAATCATTCTTGCCACCGGATTATCGGTATTTTTTGCCAAGCTTCTTGCAGCAGAAACATTACCGGTAATAATATTGTCGCGAATAATATTCATAAAATTTGCTTCAATTTTAGACGCTTTACTAATTGCAATTAATCTTTCAAAAAAAACAAAAACCGATAATATTAACAGCAAATACAAAGGATACATAATCCATCCACCCTTTTGCAATAAATCCCACATAGAAATTTTTTCGGGATTTGCTGCTATAGTTGATGCTTTATGTAATGAATCGACAAGATTATTAGCCGATACCTGTAATAATTGAAACATGTTTGCCTGTTTTGAGTTTTACTAAAGTAGTTGATTAAGCAAAAAAACTGCCATGCTGTGAATAAAATTGCACAATTAACTTATTTTATGAAAGATTTTACACAATTAAGCATATAAACCACATTATAAAAATCAGTTGTGTTCACAGAAATGTTATAAGAAGAGCAACTACTTAATAATAACCGTACCCAATTGCCGGGTTAATTCCTTTTCAATTTCTTTTAAATGCTTATGAATTTCAATCAATTTTATTAATTCATCTGATGTAGCATGTTCCATATCACGTTGATTTTCTTCAAACATTTTTTTAATTTTTTTTAGCTTAAAAAAATTTACGCTCATAAGAACATCTTGATGCGAGGTATCTCTATTGGCAATATTTAAGCCTTCAATTTTTTTATCCCAGTTTAAACTAAGTTCATGCTGAAAAACCGTAATGCTTACCACTAAATTTCTAATATCGGTATTGGGATGATATAAAAAAGATTTTGTATCGGGTTGTAATCCTTGCTGATATTGTATTTTATACTCGTTATATAAACTATCTAATTGCTGATTATCGAAAGTAAATTGTTCTAATTCACTAAAAATATAATCGGCCATTGTTAATTGCTCGTTCCAATTTTTTATTCCGTATTCTAACAACACACGCAATACGTTTCTTTCTTGTTGTTCATCTTGCTGCAACAATATCCAATTAGCATCATCCTCATTTTGCTGCGTACTTTTATTTTGTTGATGAAAATAATTAGCCTCTTCAAAAGGAAGTTTTTTTTCTTCTTTTGAAATTTTATCTCGCTTAAATTTATTAACTAAATTGGTTAATCCGCCTTCATCTATTTTAAGTAAAGAAGCACACTGTTTTATATAATCTTGCAGTTTAGTGAAATCTTCGGTTTTATCAATTTTGCTTAACGTTTCGGCAATATGGTTTACAATTTCGCTTTTTTGGGTAACATCATTTCCTGCTTCTTGCAACATTATTTCTAACTGAAAAAGAATAAAATCTTTTTTATTGGTTGCAACAAATTGCTTAAACTTTTCGGCACCTAATTTTAATACATAACTATCCGGATCTTCTTTATCGGGAATTAATACTAAACGCACATTTAATCCTTCTTCCAAAGCCATATCCAATCCGCGTAATGCTGCTTTAACCCCTGCAGTATCTCCATCATAAATTATAGTAAGATTATTGGTGTATTTTTTAATAATTCGAAGTTGATCGGCAGTTAACGAAGTACCACCACTGGCCACAACATTTTCAATACCTGCTTGGTATAAACTAACAACATCGGTATAACCTTCAACCAATAAACATTCATTAAATTTATCAATAGCAACGCGAGAAAAATAAATACCATAAAGTACCTTACTCTTACTATAAATTTCGTTTTCGGGAGTGTTAATATATTTGGGAGCTTTATCGGCTTTGCCAATAACTCTTGCACCAAAGCCAATAATTTTTCCGGTGGCATTATGAATTGGAAAAATAATACGGTTACGATAATTATCTACCAACTCAGTTTCATTTCGTACAACCACCAATCCGGTTTTAGGAAGTAATTCTTTATTAAACTGATGTTGAATTAAGCTGGCAGCAAGCTCATCGCGTGAAGAAGGATTATATCCTAATTGAAATTTCTTAATAATATCTTCTCTAAATCCTCGCTCTTTTAAATAACTTAATGCTATCAATTTTCCCTCTTCAGAATTAAACAATTTATCATTAAAAAAAATTTGTGCAAAATTGTTAATGATATATAAACTATCCGATGTTTGCTGTTGTATTTTTTGCTCGGGCGATACTTCTGTTTCTTCAATCTCAATACCATAACGGCTGGCAAGCCAACGCAAAGCTTCGGTATAGCTTAGCTTATCATGCTCCATTAAAAAAGTAATAGTATTGCCACTTTTGCCACAACCAAAACATTTATAAATTTCTTTTGCAGGAGATACGGTAAAAGAAGGTGTTTTTTCGTTATGAAAAGGACATAAGCCTAAGTAATTAGCACCACGCTTTTTAAGTTTTACATATTCGCCAACCACATCAATAATATCGATACGGTTTTTAATTTGTTCTATAGTTTGTGGTGTAATCATGTATGAATTGCGAATATAAAAGTAATATACAACTAAGCGAAGTAGATGCTATAATTATTTATACATGATTTGATAGTACTTAAAAGTTGCTATTTGTTTAACAAATAGTTTACCCAATACACAATTAATTTTACAACAAAAAATGAAACCTGCATTCTTAATAATTAGTCTATTTTTTTCGTTATATACACAAGCACAAAATTTGGGTAGTTTACTTAATACGGTAGAAAATACCATAAAAAATAAAAATGCTTCTACTGATAGTAGTTTACACAAACCAACAACCGTTAAAAATTTAAGTAATTCGGATATTGCGGCCGGATTAAAAGAAGCTTTACAAGTAGGTACAGAAAGAGGAACTGCTAAATTATCGGCAGTTGATGGATTTTTTAAGAATGCAGCTATTAAAATATTAATGCCGTCTGAAGCCGAAAAAATAGAAAAAACTTTGCGAAGCATAGGCTTAAATAAGCAAGTAGATGATGCCGTTTTATCAATGAACCGTGCAGCCGAAGATGCAGCAAAAAGTGCAACTCCAATTTTTAAAAATGCTATTCAGCATATAACTTTTTCAGATGCCGTTGGAATTTTAAAAGGAGGAGATTCTGCTGCAACAAAATATCTGAAAGAAAAAACAAATCCTCAATTAACAACTGCCTTTACACCTATTGTACAACAATCACTTCAAAAAGTTGATGCAACAAAATATTGGGAAACTTTAATTACAGCATACAATAAAATTCCGTTTGTAAAAAAAGTAACTACTAACCTAACAACTTATGTTACAGAAAAATCGCTTTCGGGGATATTTTATCAAGTAGCTGCCGAAGAACAAAAAATAAGAAAAAACCCTTTGGCTCAAAGCAGCGATTTGCTTAAAAAGGTATTTAGAAAGTAAGTGTTTTAATTATTTTAAAATGAAAATAAAATTCATAAATAATTAAAAATCAGGTGTTTAAAAAATAAATGCTTATTTTCCTCACTACTTCTCCACAGTTAATAATGTCTATTCTTTTTTCTTTAGCTAATTATGTATGTTCGCAGGTACTAAAATTTAAATAAAGTGCGATTAAAATCTTTAGAAATCAAAGGTTTCAAAAGCTTTGCCGATAAAACTATTGTAAGTTTCGACGAGGGTGTTACTGGAATAATTGGCCCGAATGGCTGTGGTAAAAGTAATATTATTGATAGTATTCGTTGGGTAATTGGCGAACAAAAAATTTCTGCATTAAGAAGCGAAAATTTAGAGGCCTTGGTATTTAATGGTTCTAAAACTAGAAGCCCCAGCGGATTAGCCGAAGTAAGTTTAACATTTGAAAATACCAGAAATTTATTACCTACCGAATTTAGTACCGTTACCGTTACCAGAAGATTTTATAAGAACGGAGAAAGCGAATATCGCTTAAACGATGTTCAATGCCGATTAAAAGATATTCATAATTTATTTTTAGATACCGGCGTTAGTAACGACAGTTATGCCATTATTGAATTAGGCATGGTTGACGATATTATTAAAGATAAAGATAATAGCCGGCGCAGAATGCTGGAACAAGCAGCAGGCATTACCATTTACAAAACACGTAAAAAAGAAGCTAAAAATAAATTAGATGCTACCGAACAAGATTTAGCACGCATTGAAGATTTATTGTTCGAAATAAATAATCAACTTAAAACATTAGAAAATCAGGCAAAAAAAGCGGAAAAATATTATGAAATAAAGAAAGAATACAAAGAAGTTGCTGTAGAATTAGCCAAAGCTGCATTAGAAGGCTTTAATTTAAAATACAAAGAATTAAACGAACAACAAGAAAGCGAAACCAATAAACGCTTTCAGTTAGAAGCAGAAATAGCCAATCAGGAAGCATTTGTAGAAAAAGAGAAAGTTGATTTTATTGAAAAGGAAAAAGCTTTACAAAGTATGCAACATGAGTTTAATGAATTGTTGCAACAACTTAGATCGAAAGAAAATGAAAAAAACTTAGCTTCACAACGATTAAAGTTTTTACAAGAAAAAGAAAGTAGTTTAAAAAGTTTTTTACAAAAAGCCGAAGGACAAGTATCAGGCATTGTAGATTCAATTCAATTTAGCAAAACCCAAATACAAGAAGAGGAAAATAAATTAACCGATATTCAATTACGCTTAACTGAAACTAAATTGAATGTGGAAGAAACCAGAAAAATATTTGATGAAAAAAGAAATGCAGTTGATGTATTAAGAAATACTTTTCAATCCATTCAACATTTGCAATTTACAGCAGAAAAAAAAGTGGCAATTGCCGATACTTCTATTCAAAACCTACAAAGGCTACAAACACAATTAATTGAAGAAAAACAAAACCGAGAAAATCAATTATCACAATTACATATTGAATTAACAGAAAAAGAAACGCTGCTCGAAAATAAAAAAATTGATTTACAACAATTACAAGAACATCACGAAAAAACTAAAGAACAAATTTTAGAAACACAACAACAATTAGAAAGATTACGCAATGAATTGGCTAATGAAAATAGAAAATTGGATGCCAAACGCAATGAGTATGATTTATTAAAAAGCCTTATCGATTCTATGGAAGGCTATCCGGAGAGTGTTAAATTTTTACACAACAACGCTCAATGGACGAAAAATGTTCCGCTTTTAAGCGATATAATTTACGTGCAACAAGAATATAGAACTGCTGTAGAAAATGTTTTAGAACCCTACTTAAACTACTATGTAGTAAATTCTTTACAAGAAGGTTTACAAGCTATTCATTTATTAGACATCAATAAAAAAGGTAAAGCAAATTTCTTCATTCTCGATAAAATAAATATTACTACCAATCATATTCAGCAACCTTCAAACACAATTGCTGCAATGCAAGTTATTGAAGTAGATGAGCAATATAAAAAATTAGCTGAATACTTATTGGCCAATGTTTTTATTGCTGAAAACGAGGAAGCTTTACAATATGCACAGGATGCCACTATTTTAGAAAAAACCGGAAAATACGTTAAAGGAAAATATACCTTAACAGGTGGAAGTATAGGTTTATTTGAAGGAAAAAAAATTGGACGTGCAAAAAATTTAGAAAAGCTACACGATGAAATTATTTTACAAGAAGCTATTGTAAATGCACTAAAAAAAGAAATTCAACTAAAACAAAACGAAGTAGTAGGTTATAACCAGCAATTAAAAGAAAATATAATTAAACAAACCGAAAGAGAAATTAATCAATTAACCAATCAGGTTTTTGCTTCTAAAAATAAAATTGAAAATTTACAGTTTACACAACAACAATCTCAAAAAAAATTAGAAGATATTGAAAATAGATTACAAGAAGAAAATACCAACATTGCTTATACTCGAGAAGAATTACAAAATTTAAATGAACAAGTAAAACAAAGCACTGCCGAAAGAAAATTGGTTGAACAAGATTATACTTTTGCAGAAACAAACTACACTACCATCACCAATCAATACAACGAAACAAATATTGCTTTTACCAAACAACAAAGTAAAATTCATGCTATTTCGCAGGAATTAGATTTTAAAAGTAATCAATTAACCGATTTACAAAATCAGGTTAATAACAGCAACACACAATTAAATGAAGTAAGTTTAAATATTGTAGAAAGTGAACAATCTTTACATAATAGTGAAAATTTGTTTATACACTTGCTGCAAAGAAAGGATACAGAAGAACAAAAATTAAATGAAACCGATCAGGCATATTATAATCTGAGAAATGCTTTACAAGAAAAAGAAAGTGAATTGCGATTGAAAGTAAAAAGCAAAGAAATGGTTGAACATTTATTAAGTGAAATTAAAGACAAGCTGAATGAATTGAAATTGCAATTGGCGGGCATGAAAGAAAGATTAAATGTAGAATTTAAGATAGAATTAGATACCATATTAGACCAACCAAGAAATACAGAAACAAGCTTAGAAGATTTACAAACAAGCAGCGATAGAATGCGTAAACGATTGGAAAATATGGGTGAAATTAATCCAACTGCTATTGAAGCATTTACTGAAATGAAAAAGCGTTACGAATTTATTTTAGAACAAAAAAACGATTTAGTAAATGCAAAAGATAGCTTATTACAAACTATTCAAGAAGTAGAAGCAACCGCTAACCAACAATTTTTAGATACATTTAATAAGGTAAGAGAAAACTTTCAAAAAGTATTTAAAGCCTTATTTACAGAAGAAGATACAGCCGATATGGTTTTGGAAAATCCGGAAAATCTCGCTGAAACAGGAATTGACATTGTTGCAAAACCAAAAGGAAAACGACCATCTTCTATTACTCAATTAAGTGGTGGAGAAAAAACTTTAACTGCTACCGCATTATTATTTGCCATTTATTTAATTAAGCCTGCACCATTCTGTATTTTAGATGAAGTAGATGCTCCCTTAGATGATGCTAACGTTGGCAAGTTTACGCAAATGATTCAAAAATTTAGCGAAAACTCGCAATTCATCATTGTAACACATAATAAACAAACCATGAGTACAGTAGATGTTATTTATGGTGTAACAATGCAAGAACCTGGTGTAAGTAAATTGGTTCCGGTTGATTTTAGAAGCTTAAACTAAACTTCTAAAATCAATTTTATTATGCTTAAAATTTTTCAATTTTTATCAGTAAAAAATTTTTGTGCTAAAAATTAGTATCGTTTTATACTTTATTATTTTGTTACTGTATATTTTTTTCTCCCGACAACCAGATTATTTTGATAGCGAATTAACAACAGCAACAATACATCTTACAGAAAACGGTATAGCAAAAGCATTTTTTACTGTAAACAATCATTTAACTAGCATTAATGTTACTGCCAATCAATATAAAAATGGCGACAAGGTTTTAGTAATATACGAAAATGCTACACCGCAAAAAGGCAAGATATACAGTTGGTGGAATTATTGGATTAATGTAAAAGAATTAATACTCTCTTCACTCCTATTTTTTGTAACTTTTTTTGCTGCAAAAAGCATTACAAAAAATCCATCAACAGAATCACTTATCAAACATACACCGCCGGAAAGAAAAAGAAAGTACGACTGATTTTTTATTTAAAATCATCATCACTTAAATCATCGTCTGTAAAATTGATAGAACCTAAATTCATCATACTTCCAATTAAATCTTTAAATTCAATTTTCCCTTCTATATTTTTTTTACTGATAAGGGAATAACTTGCCAATCCGTGTAAAACAAACTCCATCAACAAAGCATTTTCTTTTTCATTTGCTTGATGATAATATTTTTTTACAAAAGCATGTAACCCATCAACTTTATACAGAGTTGCAAGTTTAGCATCATCGGCAATATCTACAAATAAATCTAAATGATTACCGGCATCAAACCAATTGATAATTGCTTTATACGGATTGTCTTCTACTTTTTCATCTCCGGATTTTTTACCTGTACTTTTTTTTCTTTTCGCTTGTTCCGGATTGGGAAAATATTGAATATACTGAGCTCTAATAGCTTTATCTAATAAATTTACTGCTACTTGATACGGACCTTCTTGTTCTCCTTCATATACCAATTCAATTTTTCCGGTTATTGAAGGAATAATGGCATTTAAATCGCTAATCCAAACTTGTGTTGCTTTTTCATTAAATATAATAGCTCTTCTTTCGGCACTGCTTACAGCATTTTCAAATGCAGAAATAGTAAGTCTTGCACTAACACCACTTTTCTTATCTACATATTCATTATTACGTGCTTCAAAACCAATTTGCTCAATTAAGCGTTTTATTAAATCGCTAACATTTACTTTTTCTTTTTGTGCTTTTGGAATAGTAGCTTCTTGTTCTGTTATAGCCAATGAAGTTTCAATGGTTTTAGGATAATGCGTTAAAATTTGGCTTTCTATTCTATCTTTCAAAGGTGTAACAATAGTACCTCTATTGGTATAATCCTCCGGATTGGCTGTAAATACAAACAATATATCTAATGGAATACGCAATTTAAATCCACGAATTTGGATATCGCCTTCTTGCAAAATATTAAATAAAGCCACCTGAATTCTTGCTTGTAAATCGGGTAGTTCATTAATTACAAAAATGCCACGATTACTGCGTGGAATGATTCCATAATGAATTATTTTTTCGTCTGAAAAACTTAGTTTTAAATTAGCCGCTTTTATTGGATCTATATCGCCTATTAAATCTGCTACACTAACATCGGGTGTGGCAAGTTTTTCACCATATCGCTCACTTCTATGAATCCATTGAATAGGCGTTTCATCTCCATATTCCACTATAATATCTTTAGCATACTTGCTTAATGGATTCAATGGATCATCATTTACTTCACTACCTGCAATGATGGGAATATATTCATCTAATAAATCAACCATTTGCCTGGCCATTCGAGTTTTAGCTTGCCCACGTAAACCTAAAAACAAAATATTATGACGAGATAATAAAGCACGTTCTGTGTCTGGAATTACTGTATCCTCATAACCAATAATTCCTTTGAAAGGATTTTCTTTTGCTCTTATTTTTTCAATCAAATTTAGCCGAACTTCTTCTTTAATGGATTTGGCTATGTATCCGCTTTTTTTTAAATCACCTACTGTTTTTATTTTTGAGATATTCATAATTAATTTTTGGGCTTATCATTTAATACACAGTTTTTCTTTTTCCACTTTCAAAGTCTTTAAAAATAAATACACCTAAATTATCTAAGCTTGCAAAAAAAGCTTTACCCTGATTGGTTTCTGTAAATTCTTGAACAAATTTTTGTAAATAAGGGTCGGAGGCAATCATAAATGTAGTAATAGGAATTTTTAATTTTTTACATTGTGCTGCCAAATTAATGCACCTGTTTACCACTTTTCTATCTAATCCAAAACTATTTTTATAATAACGCTTGCCAATTTTTAAACATGTTGGTTTGCCATCTGTAATCATAAAAATTTGTTTGTTCGGATTTTTTCTTTTCCGTAATAATTCCATTGCCAAATCTAATCCGGCAACTGTATTGGTATGGTATGGACCAACTTGTAAATACGGTAAATCTTTAATTTCAATAGTCCATGCATCATTACCAAATACTACAATATCTAAAGTATCTTTTGGATATTTTGTGGTGATTAATTCGCTTAATGCCATTGCAACTTTTTTGGCGGGTGTAATTCTATCTTCGCCATATAAAATCATTGAATGAGAAATATCGATCATTAATACGGTTGATGTTTGCGTTTTAAAATCTGTTTCTCGTATTTGCAAATCATCTTCCTGCATTGAAAAACTTTCTACTCCTCTATTTATTTGTGCATTGCGAATACTTTCGGTAAAATCTATTTGTTCCAATCTATCACCAAATTGAAAAGGACGTGTATCGGAACTTAACTCATCGCCTTGGCCATGTTTAAATGTTTGATGATTGCCTTGCTTTGTTTTTTTTAATTTTCCGAAAATTTCTTCCAAGCTTTTTTTTCTAATTGATTGTTCGGTTTTTGATGTAATAGTATAAGTACCTGAAATTTTATCTTCCGATAAATATCCATTTTGTTTTAAATCGTCAATAAAATCTCCCATACCATAATCGTTGTTAGTAAGCTGATATTGCTTGTCTAATTCATTCATCCAACTTAATGCTTCAGAAGCATCGCCATTGGTATAAGTAAGTAATTGTGTAAATATATCGAGCATTTGCTCGAATTTACTTTTTGCGTTTTCTGCCGGATTAAATTGTATAAATCGATGACCAATCATAATATTAAAGCACGAATATATAAAACAAAAAATAAGCGATAAAGTTTACAAAAAAAGCCGCTCTTATACAGAAGCGGCTTAAGAAGTTATATTTTTTTGTTATTGAACAACATCTTTTATTAATGGCTTAGAAAATAAATTTTTCTTAGAATAAACAGAATCCATTTGAGAGATAGCACTTAAATAATTTTCGGCTGTTTGGTGTTCGTACGAAATATTATCTTTGTTTTTCTCGTCTAACGAATTGTAATATTTAATTTGTTGTTGCAAATCTTTTTTAATCGAAGCTTCTACTTTAGCAGCTAAAACCGAATCTTCGGCTTTATAACAAGCATCTAAAAACATTAATGAAGTTCTGTTATGCCAGTTGTTTCTGCTGGTCATTCCATAAGGAAAGTTTTCTTGCAACATCATATCATCGGCTTTATGTAAAACCTTTTTGGCTTCTTCCTTTCTTCCTTTTGTAGCAAGGTTAGCAGCTAATTGACTGTAAGCATCTCTAATAGTTAATAAATGTCTTCTGTTTTCTTCATCATAATAAACACCTTTTAAATTGGCATTACCGAAACCAAATTTGTTCATTAAATTGTTATACATAAAATCGGTATTTATATCATCGCCAATAACCGGCACTAATCTATAACTTAGGCCATCTTTACGTAAATATTTATCGAATCCTAAACCTTCTCTTCCTCCAAAGCCACCGGTAAAATAAATGGGGCGTTGCCATTTAGAAGCGGCAATAATATTTAATACAGCTAAATCATTTTTCATTAAAGTATTGCGTGGAATTTCGAAACGCATATCGCTTACAACACTATCTTTTGCATTTACAGTACCATTACTTAATACTATATTTTTATTAACCGGAACAGAAACTTTTAAAACGGGGAATGAATTAATAAAATCTCCACCACCCTGATCTACCATTTTATTCGGATCGTCGCTACCTACATAGTTTTTCATCATATCATACAAATCGTAATACTGGTCTTGTGGTATTTGTTTTGGATCGTATCGAATATAATCTCTCTTTCTCCCTTCAATTTGCTCGGGTCCCCAAATTACATCTACAGGAGCACTTTCATTTACTTTATATCGTAATTCATTAATGTACCAATCAATTCCTAATAAGCTATAATTAATTACACGTACATCTTTCCTAATACCTTCTACTTCTTGTGCGTACCAAAGAGGATAAGTATCGTTATCGCCAAAAGAAAATAAAATAGCATTTGGTGCACAACTTTCTAAATAATCTTTAGCAAGGTCTCTCGCTAAAGTTTTTTTGCTACGGTCATGATCGTTCCATTCTTGTTGAGCCATAATTGCCGGAACTGCTAATAAAGAAATAGTAGTTGCAATTACACTTGCTGAAATTTTATTAATTTTTTTGGTTAACCAATCGGCAATTTGCATTACGCCCAAACCAATCCAAATAGCAAAGGCATAAAAGCTGCCTACATAAGCATAATCTCGCTCTCTGGGCTGATTACCTGCCTGATTGAGGTATAAAATAATAGCAATTCCTGTCATAAAAAATAGAAGGAAAGTTACCATTGTATCATCGCCACGTTTTTTATAATGATAGAATAAACCAATTAATCCTAAAATAAATGGTAATCCAAATAATGTATTGTGTGCTTTATTATTTTTTAAGCTATCGGGCATTTGGTTTTGATTTCCATAAATAAGATTATCAATAAATGAAATTCCGGAAATCCAATTTCCATCTCTTACATTACCATTAAATATTCCTTGTAAATCGTTTTGTTTACCAATAAAATTCCATCCGAAATAGCGGAAATACATCCAATAAAATTGATACCCTACAAAAAATTTAATGTTATCGAGTTGATTAGGTGTTCTATCGTAAGAACCATCTTTCATTTGGTTAATGCCTAAAAACTCTTTATAGTATTCTGCATGATATTGATCGTTGCTGGCATCCCAAACTCTGGGTAAAACCATTTTATCTTCGGGAGCATATACATAGTGTCCATCTTTTCCTATTTCTATATACTTATCCTTACCTTTTTGATATTTGGTAGCTCCCTGCTTATAATCTAAAGGTTGTGCAGTAAATTTTTGGCCATATAATAAAGGAAAATCTCCATATTGATCGCGACCTAAATAGCCTACCAAACTCATTGGATTATCTACATTATACATATCTATTGCCGGATCTGCATTACTACGTATCATAGTAGTTAAGTAGGTACTGTATCCAATTAATACAAAAGCAAAGCACCATAAGCCTAAGCGTAAATAAGGCCATACTTTTTTTTGTGCAAACCGTAATCCTAACCAAATTAATAAAGCCACTAGAACAAAAAAGAAAGTAAATCCGCTAAAGAAAGGCAAGCCTAAATTGTTAAAAATTCTATCGAATACGCCAGCAAAGCTGATGCTATATTGTATTACGGCAATTTGCATTACGCCGGTTAATATCATGCCTATAATAAAGAAGATATAGATACCACCATAATATGCTTTTTTTTCTTTGCCTAATTTTTCAATTAAAAATAAAAGACCAACAGCGGCAAGTGTTCCAAAAATCATTAATCCTGCTACTGTACTATCCATTGCAACACGGTCGGACGCTTCTCCATTTGCTTGAATTAAAGCTCCTATAAATGCAAGAGCACCTCCTGCAATAGTTAGTTTAATAAACCACGAACGAATTACTTTATAATTAAAATGATCTTTCTTTCTAAAATAATAAACCATAACAATAGCAGGGATATTCAGTAAGCATAATAAGTGTACCCCAATAGATAATCCAATTAAAAAGAAAATAAATATTAGCCATCTATCAGCACCCGGTTCATCGGCTTTATTATCCCATTTTAAAATAGCCCAAAATACAATAGCGCTAAAAAAAGAACTCATAGCATATACTTCTCCTTCAACGGCACTATACCAAAAAGAATCGGTAAAAGTGTATGCCAAAGCACCAACTGCACCGGCTCCCATAATGCTGATAGTTTGAGCCATTGTCATCGTATCATTCACTCCCACTTTTGCAATTCTGCGAGCAAAATGGGTAATTGTCCAAAATAAAAATAAAATGGTAAATCCACTGGCTAAAGCACTCATTACATTTACCGCTTTAGCAGCTGTTAAAGGATTATTGCCAAATAAAATAATAAAAAACCTACCTAACATTACAAATAGTGGAGCGCCGGGTGGATGCGGAATTTGTACTTTAAAACAGCTACTTACAAATTCGCCACAATCCCAAAAACTTCCGCCGGCTTCAGAAGTTAGAATAAATACGGCCGAAGCAATTAAACCTACTGCCCAACCTACCAGATTATTTGTCTTTTTAAAGTTCATGAGTTTGGTTTTAAAAGAGTGGAGCAAACATAACAAATAAAGCCTTTAGTAAGCAGAAATTAAAATACAGAAATTAAAAACGATTTTCCTGCAGATACTTTTTAACAATTTATATATAACTATCTAATCAGTATACCTTACCCTATTATAAACTTAACTACTGCTTTTGAATATAAACTTCCTGCATCTTCTTACCTTTGCACACTTATGCAAAAAGAGCAAAGCGTAGCATTTCATACATTAGGATGCAAATTAAACTTTTCAGAAACTTCTACCATTAGCAGAATGTTAGAGAGTGAAGGTTTCAAAAAAAAATCTTTTGAAGAGATTGCCGATATCTATGTAATAAATACCTGTTCTGTTACAGATAATGCAGATAAAGAATGTAGGCAAATTGTTCGTCGTATTCAACGTAAATCTCCCGAAAGTTTAATTGTAATAACAGGCTGTTATGCACAATTAAAACCAAAAGAAATTGCCGAAATACCGGGAGTTGATTTAGTATTAGGTGCCGCAGAAAAATTTAATATTGCAACCCATCTTTCAGAATTAACAAAAGGAAATTCTACTAAAATTTGCAGTTGCGATATTGAAGATGTTTCGGATTTTAATGCTTCTTTTTCTATTAACGATAGAACCAGAACTTTTTTAAAAGTACAAGATGGATGCGATTACAGTTGTAGCTTTTGCACCATTCCAATGGCAAGAGGTAAAAGCAGAAGTGATAGTATTATAAATGCGGTAAATAATGCCTTTAAAATTGCACAATCGGGTGTACGAGAAATTGTTTTAACCGGTGTAAATTTAGGCGATTTTGGAAAAGGATTGGATGGAACTAAGAAATATGAAGAAGATTTTTTAGCCTTAATAAAAGCATTAGATACTGTTGAAGGAATAGATCGATTTCGCATATCGTCTATCGAACCCAATTTATTAACCCATGAAATAATTGAATTTGTTGCAAACAGTAAGCGTTTTATGCCGCACTTTCATATTCCGTTACAAAGTGGCAGTAATAAAATTTTAGCCTCCATGCGCCGCAGATATAAAAGAGAATTATATGCCGAAAAAATTATTACCATTAAAAAATTAATGCCACATTGTGCAATTGGTGCCGATGTAATTGTAGGTTTCCCCGGAGAAACTGATGAAGACTTTCATGATACTTTCAACTTCATTCATTCTTTAGATATTTCATACTTGCACGTTTTTACTTATTCCGAAAGGAATAATACATTGGCAGTTGCTATGGATAATATTGTACCCATGGATAAAAGACATGAACGTAATAAAAAATTACGCAATCTTTCTTACATGAAAAATCAATATTTTATTCAACAACAAAGGGGCAAAACCAGAAATGTACTTTTTGAAGATGCAGAAAAAAATGGATTGATGGAAGGTTATACAGATAATTATATTCGAATTCAAACTCCTTACCAAGCATCACTCGCCAACCAAATTGTTACATGGAAAATATAATACCACCCATGCCCCATAACAAATTAAAACAACAATTTAGGATGCATTTAATTCATTCAATGCAGTAATAACAGAAAGTTTATGTTGCTCTTTTTCTATAAATATGGGTTCTGCCACACGTTCTTTACAATCTAAAATTCCACAACGCTCGCAAGTAGTATGTACTGTTTTTACAGGAACTGTATGATCGTTAATAAAAGGTAAAGTTTGAATGCTTTTTGCGTCTATTAAAATACCAATTGTAACACTGGTAAATTTGTTTGTTTTTGATTGAGGTTTGGCAAAAGTAATACAGAAATATCTGTTATGTGTTTGCCAATATTGCGATGTTTGTGCATGAACAACCGGATGCCTGTAATTTTTTTTTCTCACTTTATCATAAGCGTCTTTCATAGTTTGAATTGCAATCCATCTTCTACAATAATGCTCATTTAAAGTATTGGCATAAGGACTATGCAATTGAGATAAATGCAATTCTTTAGTCATATCAAAAAAATCTGCATCAACACTACCGCTCATTCTCAAAAAAAATAGTTGATCTATACCAAAATGTCCGGGCAATACATTCATAATTCTTTGCATCAACATTTCAGGCGTAACATCATATTTATTAATTAAATCAATCCAAACCTTATCATTCCATTTTGGTGTTGCAGTTATTTGTTTTATGTCTTCTGTAAAAACATCTTCGGGCATTAGTAAGGCAGATGAAAAATAAGAAGCTTTAAAATTGTTTAATAAAACCTCAAATGAAGCCGAATTTAATACAATGGTTTCGAATGGACGAGGATTTAATAATAAGAATTGAAATGCCAACTCACGCCCTAATAAAAATTTTTCTTGTGCAGGAGATAATCCTTTATTTACATATAAAATTTTTCTTTTTTCTGCATAATAAGAACGCAGCTCTTGCAGAGCTTCTTTCATAGCCAATTGTTTTCTATCAACTATAATTCCGTATTGTTTTTTTAATAAGTTTTCCAACACGTCTAATGAAACCGGAAAAGATTCTTTTATTTTAAATTTTTGCCTGAACTCTTTATTGGCCACTTCTAATTCATCAAAATAATTATCATGTAAATCTTGATAACTTCTTAAAGCAGATGTATAAAAATATTCTTTACTCATTTGCACATTTCTACTAAGCTTTAAAAGTGTGCTAATAAAGGCTGTTACTTTATCGGGAGTATTGGCAAATAATTCTAATATAGCAGCAGGTGTTAATCCAAAATGTTCCCATGGAATTACGTTCATAAAATCAGAATTCAGCAAATCTATAATTGGCTGTAAACGTTTGGTAGCAGTGAGCGATACCATATAATCGTAATCTACTTTTAATGCCTTAGCAATTGCAATAATTTTATCAGCCTTAGGAAACTTTTTTCCACTTTCAATATCATGTAAATACGAAACAGCAATGTCAGTAGCTTTTGCCAATTGCTGAAAATTAAGTCCTTGTTGTTGCCTTAAGGTTTTCAACTTTAATCCAAAAATTAACTTAATACTTTCATTGTCTGTAATCATGTTGTAAAACTAAACAAGAGTTAAGAAAGAGACGAAAAAAAATATTTTAGCGAAATTTTCGCTTTTTAAATTATTTTCACTTTCTTTGAAAAAATTTAGCTGCCATGATACCAACCACTACCACATTACAGCACAAAAGTGTAGCATACATTACACCGAATGAGATGACAATTACCGGAGCCTTCCGCCCGGCCTATGCAGAAATTTTAACACCACAAGCATTAGAATTTATTCATTCACTTCATACAAGATTTGAAGCAAGAAGAAAATCATTATTACATTTTAGAAACCAAATCCAACTAAACATTGATAATGGCATTATGCCGGGTTTTCTTCCTACCACTGCTATTATTAGAAACAGCGAATGGAAATGCCCAGAAGTACCTTTTGATTTGCAAGACCGCCGTGTAGAGATTACCGGACCGGTTGATAGAAAAATGATTATTAATGCACTTAACTCGGGTGCTAAAATTTTTATGGCCGATTTTGAAGATAGCAATTCACCCGATTGGCATAATACAATACAAGGGCAAATTAATCTATACGATGCTATTAGGCATACAATATCGTTTACCAATGAAAACGGAAAAGAATATTTTTTAAATACCGAAATTGCTACATTGATGGTAAGGCCCAGAGGTTGGCATTTGGTTGATAAACATATTTTAATTAATAGCGAGCCTATTAGTGCGGCATTACTCGATTTTGGTTTATTCTTCTTTCATAACGCAAAACAATTAATTAATAATGGCAGTGGACCTTACTTTTATTTGCCAAAATTAGAAAACTATAGAGAAGCAAGGTTATGGGATGATATTTTTGTTTATGCTCAAAATTATATGGGCATACCGCATGGCACAATTAAAGCTACTGTTTTAATAGAAACTATTTTAGCAACATTTCAATTAGACGAAATTATTTGGGAATTACGCGATCATTGCGCTGGCTTAAATTGCGGTAGATGGGATTACATTTTTTCTTTCATCAAAAAATTTAAAAACGTTCCTAACTATATTTTCCCCGAAAGAAGTCAGGTTACCATGACGGTTCCTTTTATGCGAGCCTATACACAACTTGTAATTAAAACTTGTCATAAAAGAGGCATTCACGCAATGGGAGGAATGGCAGCACAAATTCCAATTAAAAATAATTTAGAAGAAAATGAAATTGCCTTAGAGAAAGTTAGAGCCGATAAATTAAGAGAAGTTACCGATGGACATGATGGCACATGGGTAGCACATCCCGCATTAGTACCTATTGCAATGGATGTATTCAATCAATACATGACCACACCCAATCAAATTAATACAAAAACAAAGGAGGATTTTTTCTGTTCCGAAAAAGATTTATTACAACTTCCGGAAGGCACAATTACCGAAGCCGGTTTTAGAATGAATATTAACGTAGGAATTTTATATTTAGAAAGCTGGCTAAGAGGAAATGGAGCAGCCGCTTTATATAATTTAATGGAAGATGCAGCTACAGCCGAAATTTCTAGAACACAAATTTGGCAATGGATTAAAACTAATGCCAAATGGGATTGTGGCAAAGTAATTACCGATACCTGCTACTTAAGAGTAAGAGCTGAAGAAGTAGCAAAAATTAAAAAATATGTTGGAGAAGAAATATTTAACAACGGAAAATTTGATGAAGCAATTGCCCTTTTCGATAAGTTGGTTTTACAAGATGATTTCACAGAATTTTTAACCATTCCCGCTTATGAATTAATTGAATAAGAGCCGATAATATTATGCATTTCACAATAACAATAACAAACCCTTAAAACAAGCAATATGAGTAACTTTTCAAAAGCAGAACAGCTAACCGCACATTGGAACAGTAATCCAAGGTGGGCTGGCATTATAAGGCCGTATACTGCAGAAAGTGTTTTAACGCTTCGCAGTAAAATAGAAATAGAATATACCCTGGCAAAAAATGGAGCAGACAAATTATGGAAACGCTTAACAACACAATCCTACGTTGGAGCCTTGGGTGCATTAACAGGTAATCAGGCAATACAAGAAGTAGCAGCAGGATTAGAAGCTATTTATTTAAGTGGATGGCAAGTAGCAGCAGATGCGAATATAGCAGGACAAATGTACCCCGATCAATCTTTATACCCCGCTAACTCTGTTCCGCAAGTGGTGAAAAGAATTAATAATGCTTTATTACGTGCCGAACAAATTGATAGTGTAAATGGAGATAATACAAAAGATTGGATGCAACCTATTATTGCAGATGCCGAAGCCGGATTTGGCGGCAACTTAAATGCGTACGAGTTAATGAAAGAGATGATTGAAGCAGGAGCTGCTGCAGTTCATTTTGAAGATCAATTATCTTCTGCCAAAAAATGTGGCCACTTAGGTGGAAAAGTTTTGGTACCAACACAAGAAGCTATTAATAAATTAATTGCTGCCCGATTAGCTGCAGATGTTTGCAATGTTCCTACATTAATTATTGCACGCACCGATGGAGAAGCTGCCAATTTAATTACAAGTGATATTGATGAAAGAGATAAAGTATTTATACAAGGTGAAAGAACTTCGGAAGGTTTTTACTTTGTTAAAAATGGTGTAGAACAATGTATAGCTCGTGGCATCTCGTATGCACCTTATGCAGATATGCTATGGATGGAAACTTCAAAACCCGACTTAGCAGTAGCAAAAGAATTTGCAGAAGCAATTCATTCAAAATATCCGGAAAAATTATTAGCATATAATTGCTCTCCTTCTTTTAATTGGGCAAAATATTTAACCAAAAAAGAAATGGAAATTTTTAGAGAAGAATTGGCCGCATTAGGATATAAATTTCAGTTTATTACTTTAGCAGGTTTTCATGCGCTCAATACTTCTATGTTCGAATTAAGTAAATCGTATTTTGAAAAAGGTATGGCAGGATTTTCTGAATTGCAGCAAAGAGAATTTGCTTTACAAGAAAAAGGATTTAGTGCTATAAAACATCAAAGTTTTGTTGGAACAGGTTATTTTGATTATGTGCAAAATACTGTTCAGCAAGGTGCTTCTACCATAGCATTAAAAGAGAGTACAGAAGCTGCACAATTTCATTAGTCTTTTTACGTGTTGGCATAATCAAAGTTGCATTGCACCGCAACTCCGGGGTAGCGTTCTCGTTACCCTTTTTTATTTTATAATAATACTTATTACAAATAAAAATGCCAATACATACATGGCAGTATTCACTTCTCTGTGTTTTCCGCTAATTAATTTTAATACTACATAACTTACCATTCCAAAAACAATACCTTCTGCAATGCTATAAGTAAAAGGCATTATTATAATGGTTAAAAATGCAGGTAACGCATTAGTGATATCCGAAAAATCTATTTTCTGAATTTCTTTTAACATTAATAACCCAACAATAATTAAAGCCGGCGATGTAGCAGCAGCAGGAATAATAGAAAGAAGTGGTGCAAAGAATAGCGACAAAAAAAACATGGCACTAACTGTTAAAGCTGTTAATCCGGTTTTACCTCCCGAAGCAATTCCACTGGCACTTTCTATATAAGCAGTAGCCACACTCGATCCTAAACATGCAGCCGATGTTGTTGCAATAGCATCGGCCAATAACGCTCTTTTTACATTTGGAATTTTTCCATCCTTATCTAATAAATTTCCTGCCGAACAACACCCTATTAATGTACCTACAGTATCAAATACATTTACCGATAATAATGTAAATAAAATAATAAGCATATTCCATGAAAATATTTTCGAGAATTCTATTTTAAAAAAAACCGGAGCTAATGAAGGTGGTAAACTTACTATAGTTTGAAGCTTTGGCAAATGCGTTAATCCAAGTGGAATGCCAATAATTGTTGCTACAATTATTCCTATAAACAAAGCAGCATTTACTTTTTTAAACATCAATGCGGCACTTACAAATAATCCTATAAAAACAATAATTGAAGCTGCAGATTTAATGTTACCCAGCTTTACAATTACCCCATCGATTTTATTATTACCAACAACCATTCCTGTTTCTATTATTCCGGCATTTACTAACCCAATAAGTGCAATAAATAACCCTATTCCAACAGATATTGCTTTTTTAATATCGGCCGGAATACTATTAATAATTGCTTCGCGAATATTTAATAAAGAAAGAATTATGAATAAAATACCTTCTAAAAAAACAGCGGTTAATGCAAATTGCCAGCTATAGCCCATTCCCATTACAATACTATAAGAAAAAAAAGCATTTAACCCCATTCCGGGTGCAACAGCAATTGGAAGGTTGGCCAATAAACTCATTAGCAGTGTTCCAATAATAGCTGTAATTGCAGTAGCTACCATTACGGCATTAAAATTCATTCCGGTTTTAGAAAGTATTAACGGATTTACTACAAGAATATATGCCATTGTAAAAAAGGTAGTTAATCCGGCAGTAATTTCTGTTTTAGCAGTTGTTTGATGCTGCTGAAGTTTAAAAAGCTTTTCAATCATAAAAGTTTACTGTAATTAAGATTGAATTTATAAATTGTACTGCAAAGCAGCAACTTACTTTTTTAACTAACTAAAGGCATCAACAGTTAGTTATACGTTTCTTTTTCGTTTTAGTTGGTTATAATCTACAAAATAAATAAACTTAACACTTAACATATTACTATGCGGTGCAGCTAAAGTTTGCATTAGGTTTTGAATATACGTTCGGTATGTAAATCCATCAATTGAAACATCGGGACCAATAGCATTTTTCCATGCAACAATTAATCTACTTCCAAGTTTAAAATCCCAAGTATAAAAAGCATCTACATTAAATGCATTATAATCATTATCATATCCTGTTTGATATGGAAGTTGATGACTAAAAAAATCTCCATCCATACCTACTTTATAAAAATTTACATAATGAACATTGCTCCAAAAATGCCTTACTCTAACCGATAAATTCATTCTAGCTTTAAAATTATACACCCCATTTACAATAGTTTCCACCCTTTCAGTGTGCCTTTTACCAATTACCGGTTCATTAGTTCCCGGCTCAAAATATACCCAACCTGTTTCACCTGGATCGAATTCTTTACGTACACTTAAACTCAGTAAAAATTTATCATTAAATCTATATCGCACATTTCCATTAGCCATATAAAAAGGCAAATATTCTGGCCAGCCATAAGAAATAGCATATCCAACACCTGCTCTAACATACAATTTCTTTCTACTATCCGATCCACCAAAAATTCCACCAAAACTCCAAGGCCATCTATGCATCATTCTACCGGGAGTTCTTAATTCAAAATAATCGTTTTGCACATTAGGATTACCTACCCAATTAAAGGTAACATCCCAAAAATTTTTAAACACATGCAAAAAACTGAAATTGTATAACAACTCGCGGAAAACAAAAGGATTATATAAATTACGATAGAGTACATTAAAACTATAGGTTCGTAAATTGAAATATTTATTGGGCTGAAATTGATTGTAAGTAAGGTTTACAGAACTAACCACTTCATTAGGATTATGCAAATAGCCTAAATCATTAGGATCGTATCTGTCGCTAGTAATGGTATTGGCTAATTCCCATTGCCATATACCGCTAACTTTTCCAAAACTTGCTGTTGTTCTAAAGCCATAATGAGCATCGTTACCACCATCCGATCGAAAACCATTTTGCAAATTAGTTGCACTTACAGAACTAAATCGGCCTTTTAATTGAAGATTATACATATTTTTCTTATCAAATAAACTTATGTCAATTGCAGAAACATTTGCATTTCGCTGGCCTGCTTTGCGTAATACATTAGCATTGGTAAATGTAATACTGCTTCTGTTTTTTAATGCCTGATCTAACACAACAATATTATAATTAGAGGCTGGTTCTGTTTGAACTTCTCTTCTTTTTCCGGATTTATCAATTATTTCAGCAGTTTCGGCAGCAGTAATAGCATTAAAAATGCCAATACCTAAATTATTGTTGGTTCTTCCTGAAAATTTAGTGGCATTATATAATTGGGTTAATGTTGGGTTTTTTATGATGGTAAATCCACTATCATTAGCCCATGCATTAACACTGTCGTATAGCCGAGGTGTTCTTCCAACTCGCCTCGAATAAAAAATACCGGCTTTATTAAACAATTCTGTTCCTTCAGTAAAAAACGGTCTATTTTCTGCAAATTGCAATTCGTACGGAGATAAATTCAAAACTACATTATCGCTTTGAGTTTGACCAAAATCGGGAATCAATGTCATATCCATTGTAAAGCTTTGGTTAATTCCATATTTCACATCCATTCCTCCATTATGTAAAACAGAATTAAAGCTTCCGTTATTAGTAGGTGTAGAGCTATAGCCGGTAGAAATATAGGGCAAAAAAGATAATCGAAGTGGTGGTAATAAGTTTTTTAATCCTTTTAAAATACCTGATTGGTTCATCAATCCGGATATTTGAGGATTAATAGGATTCCAATAATCTACTTCATTTAATCGCCTAATTAACCGATAAAAATTAATACCCCAATCTTGAATTTCGCTTTTAGAAAATCGCAAACTCATATAGGGTATTTTCATTTCAACAATCCATCCATCATTAACAATTTTTACTTCACTATCCCAAACCGCATCCCATGTATTATCAATACCTGAACTGTTTATTTTAGCACCAAAACTATTTGAATTGTCAACGGTTTGATTGGAAGATACTTTAGCATCTGTTTGCACATTTGCACTTGTTACAAGAAATAAAAATCCATTTTGCTTATCGTTATAGGTGTCAAATACAATTCCAAACAAATCAACATCTTGCCTATCTTCATTATCTCTGGCTGTAAGTTGTTTACGAATTAATGAAGGATTATCGTATAAATGTGCAGCAACATAAATTGCTTCATCATCGTATACAATTTTTACTTCTGTTTTCCGAGAAGCGGTATCGCCAAATTTTGGTTGATTAACAATAAAATTATCTGCGATTGGTGCAGTACGCCAAACTTCTTCATTTAATACACCATCAATTTTGGGAGCATGTGTAATTTTTACTGCTTGCAGCATTTTTTGAGCAGTGACGGTAGCCAATAAGAATATAAAGACTATTAAAATAGAAAATTTTTGCAGCATGATTTGGTTATTATATCGAAAATACAACGAATACTATTTTCTATAATCTCATTATATATCAAAGGTTAAAAAACTTTATGAAAGCCTTTTTATACAAATTAAAAATCCCCAATAAAAATTGGGGACTACTACTTACTAACACATTTAACCTAATTTAATTTCTTTTGTAAATTGGCAACCTGCTCTTGCAGGTTATTTACCATTCCTGCTAAAGAGCCTACATCCCATTGTTGAACTGCATTGGCTTTATGTAAAATATAAATAGCCTTCCATATTTCTAATACATCTTCTTCATTTACAGAATAAGGCTCATAAATGGGGTTATCGCTAACTAACGTAATTTTCTTTTTCAATTTATTATTCTTTAAAATACGCTTGTATACTATTCCATCACTTTTAGATAAAACCACATAGGTATTACTATTTTTAACATCCTCTATATCCTGTACTTTTTCGCCAACTATCACACTACCACTTGGTGTAGGCAACATGCTATCGCCAATAATTTCAAATGCACGATACTGCCCCGGAGCTAACATAGGTAAAGTAAATGTATTCAACTCATCAATAAAATCCGAATCAGCATATCCGGCCAAATATCCTGCTGCTGCTTTAAAAGGTACAAATTGAATTTCAGCAGCACTTAATGAAGCCATTTTTTGTTTTCGCCGCTGATCGATATAACTATTGCCTTTTGTTGCCGATAAATCTTTTAATAACAGTTCATCCAAACTTAACTTAAAAATGGTACACATTGCTTCAAGTACTTCTAATTTAGGTTCGGCACGTTCTTCTTCGTATGCACCAACTAATGAACGTTTAATATCGAGTTTATTTGCAAATACTTCCTGAGTCCATCCACGCAACTTGCGTAGGTAACGAAGATTTTTTCCGGCATAACTCATAACTAATAATTTTAGACTGCAAATTACTAAATTATTTAGTTTTATCAAATTTATTTTTTCTCCGCCTTTCTACACTTTCAATTTAAACTCATATCCGATTCAGTTGCCTTATAATCTTTGAATGAAAATCGCAGCATTTACTTATACATTTGAAATAATTTTCTTCGATAAAAGGATTTATTTTGTGCAATCACTATTCCTTGTATCAATGAAAATAATATTATCACTCGAACAGGTTGCGCAATTAGCATTGACCATCCTTGGTTTGCATGTTTTACTCATTTCACTATCGTGGTGGCTGTGGTTGATTTTATTTTTCAGCCCCGATATTTCGATGCTTGGCTATTTAGTTAACAAAAAAATTGGTGCATACACGTATAATTTATTTCATCACAAATTAGTGGCTGCCATTTTTATTATTGCAGGATTTCTTTTGAAGGATACTATTTTAATGGCAATAGGTTTATTATTGTATGCACATTCTTCGTTCGACCGCATCATGGGATACGGATTAAAATTCACCGATTCTTTTAAACATACGCATTTGGGCACGTTGAAATGATAGAATTTATTTTCTATCTTTCTTCTTCAAACCAAAACTTATGCGAGTTCTGTATTTTCTATTCATTATTCTCAGTTTTGTTTCATGCAAAACAAAACAAGAAAACAGCGGTCGTTTAGCTAAATCATTTAAAGAAAATAAAAATGGTTGGGTGTATGTTCATCTCGAAGGTTCACCATCCAATATTGGTTATCAGCATGGATATTTATTATCAACCGAAATTGATACAGCCATTCAATCAGTTAGTTATTATTTGAATCACGACACAAAAAAGATTGGAATTTTTATCGAACCGCAGCAAAGAATTTTTTATGGCCAAAATTAGATCGTGAATACAAAGATGAAATTAACGGCATTGCTGAAGGCTTGCAGGCAAAGGGTTTGAAGTACGATAGTCTTGACATTACCGCATACAACGCCATGGAAGAACTGGCATTTTATTATGTTCCGCAATTAATGGATAAAATAAAACCGGGCAGCGGCAATAATAAAGCACCGGGCAATTGCAGTGCATTTATTGCTACAGGTAGTTTTACCAAAGATGGTAAAATTGTAATGGGGCATAATGCATGGACCGAATATATTTTCGGCCAGCATTGGAATATAATTGCAGATATTGTTCCTGAAAAAGGCAATCACATTTTAATGGATTGTATGCCGGGCTTCATTCACAGTGGCGACGATTTTTTAATTACTGCCAATGGCATTTTAATTACCGAAACCACCATTACACAATTTAAAGGATTCGATACAACTGCAACTCCCGAATTTGCTCGTGCACGTAAAGCAGCACAATACAGTAACAGCATTAATGATGTAATTAAAATTTTTATCACCGATAATAATGGCGGTTATGCGAACGATTGGTTGATTGGTGATACCAAAACAAATGAAGTAGCTAAATTAGAATTGGGTTTAAAAAATTATAAAGTTTGGAGAAGTAAAGACACCGCAATGGTTGGATCTAATTTTCCGAGCGATGAAAAGTTGATTAAAGAAGAAACCACTTTTGATGTAAACAATAAAACAACATCGCCCAATGCAAGAAAAGTTAGAATGGAAAAATTAATGATGGATTGGAGAGGACAATTAGATGCTGAAACAGGAATGAAATTAGAAGCCGATCATTTTGACATATTACAAAATAAAAATGCCAATAACCGATGTGTTATTTGCGGACATATTGATGAAGACCCTTTAGGTTGTAAAGAATGGGATAACGCTCCATTTTATCCAATGGGTGCTGTTCAAGGAAAAGTAACCACAGCCGCATTGGCAAAGGATATGAAGTTTTGGGCAAGAATGGGGCATCCGTGTGGACAAGATTTTATTGGTGAAAAATTTTATACCCTTCACCCAGAATATAAATGGCAAGAAAAATATTTAAAGGATATGAAAGCATATCCATGGACTTTATTTGAAGCGAAAAAAGATAAATAATTTACCTGTAAATTATATTTACAAATTCTTCATCCATTTACTTAAATGCTCAGAAATTTGATGCGTTTCAATAATAAAACCATCATGCCCATAAGCAGAATCTATTTCAACTAACTGAGCATTGGGTATATGCTGTTTCATAAATCTTTGTTCATCTAACGGACAAAGTATATCACTTTTAATTCCTATAATTAATACTTTTTGTGGTATAGAATTTAAAGTTTTTATTAAATCTCCACCACGCTTTCTTCCCAAATGATGGCTATCCATGGCTTTGGTTAATAACCAATAACTGTAAGCATTAAATCGTTTAACAAGTTTTTCGCCTTGATAAATAATATAGGAAGATGCTTTAAAATTATCAATCTTTTCGGGGTCGGGATCAGTTTGTTTATCTTGAAAAATAGCATAGTTACGATACGTTAAAATACCAATAGCCCGTGCAGCTTTTAAACCTTTAGTACCTGCATCCGATGTATGTTCAAGCCAAGTAGCATCGGCCTCAATAGCCAATCGCTGTGCAGTATGTACCGATACACCCCATGCACTTTCCGATGGAGAAGTTGCAATTAAAAAAACATTCCTAATTACTTCTTTTTCCATTATACACCACTCTAATGCCTGATAGCCTCCCATACTTCCGCCCATTAATAAATAAATAGTATCTATCCCTAAATGTTTGCGTAATAAAATATTAGCAGCCACCATATCTCTAATTGTAATAGACGGAAAATTGGAATAATAAGGCTGATTGGTTGTTGGATTAATACTTAATGGGCCTGTTGTTCCATAACAAGAACCTAAAATATTGGCACTAACAATAAAATATTTATTCGAATCAATAGTACAATTCTCTCCTACCAAGCCTTTCCACCAATCTGCCGGATCTGCATTAGCCGTTAATGCATGGCAAATCCAAATTACATTTGTTTTGGTTGCATTAAGTTTGCCATACGTTTTAAATGCAATTGTAAGTTCTGGCAAAACATTTCCATTTTCTAATACAAAATCATTTTTATAATTAAAGAGTTCCATATACATTCTGCATTTCGCCGCAAAGTAAGCACTTGAATCAATTACATTTGCAGAAATTTATTTTTAATGATACAATTAGAATTAAATAGGGTAGATACAGCTTATGCTTTTGAAGCAAAAGATAATAATGGGCATATTATAAAAATGGATGGTGCAATTGACATTGGTGGTAACAACAGCGGTGTACGTCCTATGCAAGTTTTATTAATGAGTTTGGGCGGATGCAGTGGTATTGATATCGTTTCTATTCTTAAAAAACAAAGGCAGGATATTGCAAATTTTAAAATGATAATTGAAGGTGAACGTGAAAAAGACAAAGAACCTGCTTTGTGGAAATATGTTCATATTACCTTTCAATTTAGCGGCAAAGTTGATTTAGAGAAAGCAAATAAAGCATGTGCACTTTCTATTGATAAATATTGCTCTGTTGCTGCAACACTACGTGCAGCAGGTTGTATTATAGAATGGAAAGCAGTTGTAAATAATTAACATAAATGGTAGTTGAAAACACTCCATTTTAATTTTTTAATTTTTAATTAATGAACCCAATTACTAAAGCCATCCGCATTCAAACAGAAAAAACAAATGAAATGGAACATAGCACACCTATGTTTTTAACAAGTAGTTTTTGTTTTGATAATGCCGAAGAAATGCGTGCAGCCTTTGCAGATGAAAATGATGATAATATATACAGCCGATTCAGTAACCCGAACGTAAAAGAATTTACCGATAAAATTGTTGCATTAGAAGGTGCAGAAAGTGGTTACGCTACCGCATCGGGAATGAGTGCCATTTTTGGTTCATTCATGGCCTTATTAAAAAAAGGAGATCATTTATTATCGTGTAATGCCATTTTTGGAAGTACACATACTATTATTTCTAAGTATTTACCAAAATATGGGATTGAAGAATCGTACATTCCGGTAAATGCAACAGAAGCCGAATGGGAAGCAGCAATTAAACCCAATACCAAAATGATTTATCTGGAAACACCAACCAACCCGGGTTTGGATATTATAGATATTGAATTGATTGGAAAAATTGCTAAAAAACATCATGTTATTTTAAATGTAGATAATTGTTTTGCCACTCCAATCATCCAAACGCCTATTGCTTTGGGAGCAGATTTAGTTGTTCATTCCGCAACCAAATGGTTAGATGGACAAGGAAGGGTTTTAGGCGGAGTTGTCGTGGGTAAAAAAGAGTTGATAAAAGAAATTTATTTATTCTGCCGCAGCACCGGACCGGCTTTGTCTCCTTTCAATGCATGGGTTTTAAGTAAAAGCATAGAAACTTTAGATGTTCGAATGGAACGTCATGCAAGTAACGCATTATTCATAGCAGAGCAATTAACCAATCATCCCAAAATTGAAGTATTAAAATATCCGTTTCTACCTACGCATCCACAATATAATATTGCAAAGAAACAAATGAAAAATGGCGGTGGTGTTGTTTGCTTTGAAGTAAAAGGTGGATTAGAAAATGGCAGAAATTTTTTAAATAGTTTGAAAATGCTGTCGCTTACTGCTAATTTGGGAGATACCAGAAGTATTGCATCACATCCGGCAAGTACCACCCATGCAAAACTAACAGAGGCGGAAAGATTGGCTGTAAATATTACTCCAGGCTTAATACGCATTAGTATTGGCTTAGAACACAAAGACGATATTTTAAATGATATTTTACAGGCATTGGATAAATGCTGATAATGTTATTTAATTAATAAACCCAGCTTTACTCCAAATGTAAAAGAAACACCCGGGCTTCTACCCAAACGAGAATTAGCATAATTAAATGCCGTTAGATCATTGTACTGTAAAGTATTGTTGTAATAAGATTGATACGTATCTTTTTTGTTATCAACGCCATATCCAAATCCATAATAAATATCTAACACTAATTTTTCTCCAAAAATCCATTGTTTTCCTATTTCTAATTGTAATGCACCAAAGGTTACATTTTGCTTACCTACTTCAATTCCACTGCCTCCTTTATCAACAATAATATTTTCGTTATAATTTCCTAAATATACAATAGGCTTTAGATACGCACCTTGCATTAAATGAGATGGCCTTGTTTTTCCGAAAAGAATAAAATCGGGAAGTTTGCCAAATTTATATCCGCCCGAAACAAAAAAACCAAATTGGCCTCGCTTTACATCATTCGAACTTAAATTATAATAGTTTAAAGTTGAAGATTTTCCTGCACCAATAATACCTAATGAAAATTCATACCCCTTTCCTACTCCCGTACTTTTTTCATAACTTATTTCTGTATAGCCATATAAAGGAGCAAAGAAATTAATTTTGATTGCTTTATTACTTTGACCCGCATATCGTTCAATATCCTTATAATTATTTTCAAAACTCTTTACTGTTCCATTTGCAAAAACGATTTTTTTAATTCTATCTGTTTCTAAAACATAAATAAGATTATCAACCGTATCAAAATTTTTATATTTTATTTCAGCAGCACCTACTTCAATTACTCTTGCTTTTATAATGTTTCCATTATTTCGATAAATTTTATCTTGTGCTTTACTTACTACTGTTGAAGTGATTATTAGAAGCATCAAGAATAGTAGATTTTTCATACACCAATATACAAAATATTTCTATATATCTAAAATTTTATTTGCTACATTATATAATATTAACTTCTCTTTCTAACTCAATCCCAAACTTGATTTTAACGGATTGAATTATTTCCTCGCTTAAATCGTAAATTTCTTTTCCGGTGGCATTGCCATAATTCACTAAAACCAATGCCTGCAAAGGGTTACAACCTGCATCGCCTTTTCTATATCCTTTCCACCCACATTGTTCAATAAGCCATCCGGCTGCAATTTTATACAACATATCCGACACCTGATAGGCGGCAATATCTCTGTACTGCTCCCATATTACATGCCACCTAAATTTTGAAACAACAGGATTTTTAAAAAAACTTCCGGCATTACCAATCAGTTTTGTATCGGGTAATTTTGATGCACGAATACTACAAACAGCTTGTGAAATTGATTGAATAGATAATTCTTTCACCTGCATTTTATTTAATTCTTTTTCTATGGCACCATAAGCAATAACATATTGAGGCTTTTTAAGTAACTTATACGTTACAGAAGTTATTACAAATTGATCTTTATATTTTTTCTTAAAAATACTTTCCCGATATCCAAACGCACAGTCGCTTAAAGAAAAAGTTTGCATGCATCTATCCGAAATATTGTATGCTTCTAATTCATAAAAAACATCTTTAATTTCTACACCGTAAGCTCCAATATTTTGTATAGGCGAAGCACCAACAGTACCCGGTATTAAACTTAAATTTTCAATACCTGCATAATTATTGCTAATGCAATGCAGTACAAAATCATGCCATATTTCACCCGCTGCTGCTTTTACATAATAAAATGTTTCATCTTCTTTCACCAATTCAATTCCTTTCAAATTATTCTTTAATACAAAACCCTCAAAGTTTTTAGTAAATAAAACATTACTGCCACCACCAAGAATTAATTTTTGTTGAATAGTAGAATTACTAGAATGTAAAACTTCTTCCAACTCATTAACAGATGAGAAAGTTGCAAATTTTTTTGCAACAACATCAATATTAAAAGTATTAAATGGTTTAAGCGATATGTTTTGCTGAATATTCATATTACATTGGGTCTACGTCAGGCAATATAGTTACACTTCGGTAGTTTTTATTACTATGAATAATAACCACCTGCTGTTCAATTTCATTTTTACACAAATTAATTAATGCAGTATCTTTCGGCAACTTAATCATAAGTTCCCACAAATATTGATTGCGTATTCTATTCACTATTGGTTGTGCAGGGCCACTGATATATTTACCAAAATTTAGCTGCAACCCTTGTAACATAATTGTGGCTGCCTGCTCTGCAATGCTACTACCTTTATGCTTGAAAACAATAACGATTAAGCGATAAAAAGGTGGATACTGATATAGGTTTCTACTTTGCAGTTCAAACTCAAACAATTGATAGTAATTATGTGTTTTTACAAATTCTAAAACAGGATGATGAATATTACTAACCTGAATAAGCACTTTCCCTTGTGCATATTTTCTTCCGGCTCTTCCACTCACTTGTTCCATTAATTGATAGGCTCTTTCATTTACTCTAAAATCGGTAAAATTTAAAATAGCATCTGCATCAACAATGCCTACCAAGTTTACATGTTCAAAATCCAATCCTTTTACTACCATTTGCGTACCTACTAAAATTGCTATACGTTGTTGTTCAAATTGCTTTATCAAATTATCGTGATCATTTTTCCCTTTAATAGTATCATAATCCATTCTGGCAATTTTTGCATCCGGAAAATTTTCATACAACAGTTCTTCTATTTTTTCAGTTCCAAAATTTCTTTGTATAAAATGATGACTACCACAAGCTGCACAAGTTTGAATAACAGGATAACTCGTTCCACAATAATGGCAAGTTAGCAGGTGTTTAGCTTTATGATAGGTAAGTGTAACATCGCAATTATTACAATGAGGAATCCAGCCACAAACTGTACAAAGCATATATGGAGAATATCCTCTTCTATTTTGAAAAATGATTACTTGTTTTTTTTCTTCTAACGTTTGGCGTATTGCGTGTATTAATTGAGGCGTTAAAGCAATTTTTCCTTTCTGCTCAGCAACTATTTTTTTTACATCAACAATTTCAATATCCGGAAGAGCAACATTTCCATAACGCTCGCTTAAAGTAACTAAGCTATATTTATGTTGTACAGCATTAAAATAACTTTCAATAGAGGGTGTTGCACTACCCAACAACACTTTTGCATCAAACAAAGAAGCATAATAAATGGCTGTATCTCTTGCATGGTAACGTGGTGCAGGATCTTGTTGTTTATACGAAGCATCATGCTCTTCATCAACTATAATTAATCCTAAATTGGTAAATGGCAGGAATAAAGATGATCTTGCACCAAGTACTGCTTTCAATTTTCCACTTTTTATTTTATTCCAAATTTCTACTCGCTCATTAGCATTAAATTTAGAATGATAAATTCCAATATATTCTCCAAAATGCTTTTGTAATCTTCTAATAATTTGTGCAGTTAGTGCTATTTCTGGCAGCATGTATAATACTTGTTTTCCGGAATTAATATAGCTTTCAATTAGTTTAATATATATTTCTGTTTTTCCGCTTGAAGTAACCCCGTGTAGCAAACAAACATTTTTTTGCAGGAAGTTTTGCTGAATTTGTTCTAAAGCACTATTCTGAGCAGGAGATAAATGAAAAACACTATTCACCTCTTTGGAGAGAGATTTAATACGATTAACCGATTTTTTTTCAACTATTAAAATTTGCTTTTCTATTAAGCCTTTTAATTGTGCTGCTGAAGCATTGGCTTTTTTTAACAAGGAAGATTGAATAACTTCTCCTTCTGTTTTAATTAAATGAAGATACGCAAGCAACAATTCCATTTGCTTGGGTGCTTTACTCCAATTATTTAATAAATTAGAAAGCTGCATTTCATTATGATAGTTAGGATGAAGTAGAATATAGGTTTCTGTTTTTTCTTTATATTTTTCTTTCAACTCTTCCCAAACAAAACAAACCTTCTTATCAATTAGCTTTTTAATTACTATATATACATTCGAAATATCTAATAATTGTTGAACTTCATTTAATCGCAGTTCTTTTTTTAATTCTAACGCTTCGGCTATTATATACTCTTCATCACTCAAATTACTAAAATCAATACCATATTCTTCGTTCCATATTAAAATACTTTCACTCGATAATTTCAAGTTGGCGGGCACAGCAGCTTGCATTACTTCTCCTTCGCTACACATATAGTATTGAGCAATCCATTGCCAAAGCTGTAATTGCTTTTCATGCACCATCGCTTCATCGTCTAATACATTTAATATTTCTTTTGGATCAAAATTTTTTGGTTTCTGGTGATGAATTGATTTAATAATTCCGGCATATTTTTTATTCCGCAATTGAACTTCGGCTCTAACGCCAACTTTTGCAGCAGCAAGCAAATGATCAGGAATACTCCATGTATAAGTTATAGGTAATGCTAATGGTATAATAACTTCGGCGTACAATATTATTTTCTTTCAAAAATAGTTTATTCGGTGCAATTAAATTGGGATGTTTATATAACAAAAAAGATGTTAGCAAATGCCAACATCTTACTATAATAATTGTGGATTATTTTAATGCGGAATTGCGCCAGTCCACGTTCCTGCACTATTCCATGTAACAATATTACCATTCCCATTATCCTCTGCTCCCATATAGGCAACTCGGTTGTTATTGTTGTTATATACGCCTATCCTTCCACCGTTTTGTTCCGTACTTAACCGTATGCTCTCTACACCATTATTGCTTAAAGATAAATATCCACCACCGCCAATTGTATAGGTTAAATAGGCTTGTTTATTGCCTTGCTTATCATTTATTCTAAAATATCCCGAACTATTATCAGTAATACCCATTTCGGCAACTTCTTTTGCCTTGTCGTTATACACTGCTACATATCCACCACCGCCAGAGGTATTAGCAACACTAAAGTTCAAATTTCCTTTTCCATCGTAAGCATCAATACTACCGGCTCTATCTACAGTAGAATATAATCGCATAAGTTTACCTCCTGTAGCATTATAGGTTGTAATTTTTCCATCTCCATCATCCATATTTAATTCTACAGCTACATGTCCATTATCATCTACAACTTGAAAAGATTTTGCTTGAACAACATCGGGATAGGCATTTTTATTTTTAAATGCCATAGTAATTATTACAATTGATACAATAATAAACCCGGCAAAAGCTAATTGATAGGTACGAATTCGCTTTTCTAACAAAGAAAGTCTTTGCTCTAATGTGTTTCTCATAACTTTAGTTTTAGGATGATTAATAAAGAAGCCTTCTAAAGTTAGTTTTTTTGCAACAAAATAAGAAGCACCAGAATTGATAAATTACTTTGGCAAATGTTACATGTACTATCTTTTTAAATTTCTTCTGTTTCAACAATTTTTGCCATTATTTCTGAGTATTTAATTAATAAATACTTTTTCCCTTCAAAGTCAGTTTCGGTTCCGCTAAATGATTTATACATAACCATATCACCTACAGCTATTTCTGCATTTTCAATTTTACTCATAGCTATCACTTTGGCAAAAGGTAGTTTTTCTCGAGCAGTATCAGGAATAATTATACCGCCGGAAGATATTTGTTCATTTTTATCTTCCGTAACATCTAATAATACATTTTGATTAATAGGTTGTAATTCTTTCATATAATTATGTTTCAATTTTACTAATTACTTTTAATTCCGAGAAGTTGGTTAATGCGTGTTTGATTAAAGCCCACAATAATTTCGCCATTAATATCGGTTTGAGGCACGCCCATTTGTCCACTTCGTTTCACTAACTCATCTGCCATTCGCTGGTCTTTTGATACATCAATATCTGTAAATGGTATATGATGTTTTCGCAAGTATGCTTTAAGTGTATTACACCAAGTACAAGTTGGTGTTGAATAAACCGTTACACGCTTTTGATTAGTAGTATTGCTAACTGCAGCTAAATAAATAGCATTCTCGAATAATGCTTTATAATACTGTGTATCATTACAGCCTTTTATTAAATTCATAAACTTTCCTTTTTCAAATTCTAATAATGCTGGTGCTGAAGTTACATTGTACTGAATATGAATATCTTTAACCACTGTTACATCGGCATAAAAAAGATGAATTGCTGCTACTTGTTTTGCTGCATGAGCTATATTGGTAAAAGCACATTCGCTGGTTTGACTTCCTGCTTTATATAATAATAAATATACTTTTTGCTTATCTATCTTACAACTTAAAAACTCTTCATACGATTTTACTTGCTTCATTAATGAATTTTTTGCAAAAATAATTGCTCATTAATTTAACAAGTGTTACTTAAGTTACATCCAAATACGGGTGGCGTATTAATACAAGTTAGTATAATTACGATATCGCTTCAAACCATCTTCCATTACACGATATACTTCATTTTTAAGTTTATGCACCTCTTTAAGCGTATAATTATTTACGCTTATTTCTTGCAAATAAACAACGCGATTTTTTCCCGGAGTTAATGTAAATAATCCCTTATTATAATTCATTCGCTCAAAAGTATCTATCAGCAATAAAGGTTTGATGGGTGTTTGTGTTTCTATGGCTATTCTAAATGCACCATCATAAAAAAATTTTAACGGTTTTTCCGATTCATTAAAAGTTCCTTCAGGAAAAATAAAAATAGAAATTCCTTTTGCTATTGCGGCTTTTAATGCTCTAACACTTTTAGCTCTTAAAGCCACATTTCTTCTATCCACTAAAATAACTGCAGTTCTGTATATCCATCCAAATATGGGAATTTTTATCATTTCATACTTTCCTAAAACCCGAACAGGCTGATGAATAGCTAAAACAATCGGCGGAACATCCATATAAGAAATGTGGTTCCCTACAAAAATATATTGCCGATTTTTATTGTGTGGTGTTTCATAAATTTCTTGATGCCTCATACCAATTAATAAATACCAAAACTGCGACCAAATTGAACAAAGCTGATAAATAATATTTCCTCCTTTAACACCAAACAAAGAAGCAATTATTATAAATGGAAATACCAATAACATTACTGCAATAAAAGTAAGTAAGGCATATATGCTATAAATAAAACGAAAAGACCTGCTAATAACTTTCATAGTAAAACAATACAAACAATAAATATAAAATATCTTATGGCACTAATTTAAAATTATATCCGAATATGCAAATAATGTTCGGGAAAATGAATGTCAGGCAATGCATCTTTCTTAAAAATTCCATAAACAGTACTTCCGCTTCCACTCATTGATGCATACACTGCTCCTGCGTTATATAATGTGTTTTTAATCAATTCAATTTCCGGATACGCTTTAAATACCGGTTCTTCAAAATCGTTTATTAATTGATGTTTCCATTTTTCAATAGACATTGTAATAATTTTATGAATGGATTGATCGGGTGCTTTTGGCTTTATTTGAGAAAATGCCCATGCAGTAGAAATATGAATGGCAGGATTAACTATTACAAATTGATACGCTGATAATTGAAGATCAATAGGCTGAAGTTTCTCGCCTCGAGAGCTTGCAAAACAAGGTTGATTATAGATAAAAAAAGGACAATCACTTCCTAATTGTAAAGCATAATCAATTAATTGTTCTTGAGAAAGATTAAGATTAAATTTTTTGTTAAGCAGCTGCAATGTAAAAGCAGCATCTGCACTGCCGCCTCCCAATCCCGCACCAATAAGAATATGTTTATGTAAATGAATTTGAACAGAGGGAAGTGTAGGAAAATCTTTTTTAAGTAACCGATATGCTTTTATACATAAATTATTATCGGCATTTCCTTCAATAAATAAACCACTGCTGGTAAATTCGATATTTAGTTGATTGCTTTTAATTTCGGAGATGGCACAAGAAACATTATTAGGAATAATTTCAAGAATATCGTTTAGCTGTAACGGGTAAAAAACCGTTTCTATATTATGATAACCATCAGTTCTTTTATGTATAATATTTAATCCAAGATTTATTTTGCAGTTTGGAAAGCTAATCATAATTGAGGATTAACAGTATCATGTTCCATTTTTATCAATACCCTATCAATTGCAACTTTCATACAATATTATTTACGCTTATTAATTTCATCCCGAATAGAAATAGCACGTATATAATCTTCATGTTCCAATACTTCATTTAATAAGTTCTGCAATTCTTCTACGCTCATTTTACTTAAATCGGTTTCGGCAGAAGTATTTTCTTCCACATTTACGTTGTCGGATTTTTTCTTTTTTCCGGATGAAGCATCATCCATCAAAATGCCGGCACTTTCTAATATATGTTCAAATGTATATATCGGGCAATTAAATCTAACGGCCAATGCCAATGCATCGCTGGTTCTGCTATCAATTTCAATAGTATCGTTTTCGGTATAACAAACTAATTTCGAGTAAAAAATTCCTTCTTGCAAATCGTTGATAATTATTTCTTGCAATTCAACGTTAAAAGAATTCATAAAGTTCTTCATCAAGTCGTGTGTAAGCGGCCTGCTTGGTTGCATTTTTTCTAAAGCAACTGCAATTGCTTGTGCTTCAAACCCACCAATTACAATAGGCAATCGGCGTAATCCATTTACTTCGCCAAGAACAACAGCATACGAATGAGTTTGCGTAATACTGTGCGATAGGGCTACAATTTCTAATTCAATCTTCTTCATAACAATTACGAAAATAAATTAAAATATTACACAAATCTGATAGTTTTAGGTTGAATATTGAAATTATACTTTTTATGCTAATTGATAGCATTGCTGTAACTGATAAAAAAGCCATTTTGTAATAAGTCCCGACCTCCCATTTCCTACTATTTTTCCATCAATTGCCAGTACCGGCAATACCTGTTTAGAGGTGCTTGTAATAAAACATTCTTTTGCATTAGTAATATCATTTAAATCAATATCAGCTTCTACTACTGTATATTTTTTTTTAGCCATAGCAATTATTTGCTTGCGAGTAACTCCATTCAATATGTTTTTTTTAGGGGTAATTATGGTATTATTTTCCAGTACCATAAAAAAGTTAGCTCTTGGTGTTTCGCTAATAATATTACAATGCCTATATAAAACTTCATCGGCATTTTGTGCTTTTATAAAAGGCTGCAACCAAATACCCATTGAATAGTCTAATGTTTTAGCAATAGGAAATTGTCGTTGATAAGAATAAGTAATGAGAGAAATGCCTTCTTCATTCAACTCATTAGCTATTTGCAAAGGCTGTTGTGTAAGAATTAAGTTAGTTTTTTCGATAGAATATCCATTGTAAGAATTTCCACCCGTAATTAATATTTTTATTCCCGAGTTTGAAATATTATTTTTTTCAATAAGCTGAAAAATAAGTTTTTTTAATTCGCTTTTTGTTAGCTCAATATCCAAATGCATAATTTGTGCCGATTGGTATAAGCGATTTAGATGATCGTCTAAAAATATGGGAGAATGATTAATGGTTTTAAAAAAATCAAAAATACCATAGCCTCTTTGCAAAGCCAGATCGTTAATAGAAATAGTTGCATTATTGGCTGCAATAAAATTATGATTGATGTATGCCCACATATATTTTTAATTTAAATAGCTATAGAATCGCAAATATAATCGGGGATAATTCCGCTTGCATTTATTTCCATATAAACATCATCGGCACTGGTATTCCCCGATAATACCAATGCAGTTTTTACTCCAAATTTATTTCCGCCTAAAATATCGGTTCCTAAAGTATCGCCTACCATTAATATTTCGTTTTTATTAAAAGAGGTCAATTTATTTATTTCATCAAAAGCAAACATAAACATTTGCGAAACGGGCTTTCCAAAATGAATAAACTTTTTATGCAACATACTCTCAACAAGTTTAGCAATTCCGCCGGTTGCAATAGCCACATCATTTTTTGAAACCGGATAAAACTTATCGGAATTAGCAACAATTACCGGAATATTTTTATGCCGCAATAAGTTCACGGTTTTAGTAATATCGGTATTCCAATCAAATCCTTCATCATCTAAAAAAACAAAAGCGGCAATGGACGTTAAATCATCAAAATCAATATCAGCAACCGGAATATGTTCTAACCCCGATTGAAGAATATATTCTGCAGAATTTTGCGTACCTAAGTAAGCAATTTTACCATGCGTAATTTTTTGTTGTAAAAATTGTTTCGCCATCATACCCGACGTAATAATTTCATGTACCTCAATGCCACGTAACCCAATTTTAGTAAAGCTTTCGGCTTGTTGCTCCTGACTACGCGATGCATCATTTGTTAAAATTCGAATAGCTATTTTTTTACTTCTCAAAAAATCAATTGTATTCTGAACACCATCAATTAATCCTTTATAATTTTTTAAAACACCATAAGAATCTAAAAAAACAGCTTTAAAATGAACAACGGTTTTTAGAAATGATTTGGTAGATTTCATGGTATAGATTTATAGGTTTAAAGCTTTAATTATTTTATTGGCATCGAATTCTTTTTCTATTGATGGAAAATAAATTTCATAGGCTTCTTTTTGCAGTTTGGTAGCAAATATTTCATGAAAGAAATGTCTTCCATCTTTTATTACATAATTTAAAATAAAAAATCGATAAGCTTCTTTCATAAATTGAATTTCGGCAACAGTTAATGGATAAACAGCATGATATGCTTTTAAGAAAATTAAAAACCTTTCTTCCATTAAAGGACCTATTACATAACTAAACACAGTTCTATCGCCAATATCCGAAACAACTCTACTAAAAAAATAAAAATCCATTATTCGGGTACTCATTCTAAACCAATCGTAATCCCATCTTGAAAAAAGTTTTAAAGAATTAGTTACAGAAAAATTACCAATATTCCAATCAACAAAAACGGGTATTTTATCAAATGCAGGTGCATTAAGTAATGCTCTATTTTCTAAAAATAAATCGCACTGTTTTTTTATAATAGCTTCATTTTGTCGGTGTTCAAATTTTCCATAATCGGTTTCTAATATTCGCAATAAATAATCTATATCAAATTTTAATGTTTTAGAAGAAGCCGGCAAAGTGTTGCGTATTTGGTAACAAGCTTTATGAAAAAGGGCCATTTGCTCACCTAATTTTTCAATCTGATTATCAGATAATCTTCTTGGCAGTTTCTTTTTAATTTGAATTGGCCTATAAAAAACTACCCAAGCATCTAATATTTTGTTTTGGAAACGATAAACAAATAAAGCATTTCCTTTCATTAAAGAGCGGGCTAAAAAATTTTCGAAGGGAGCAGGAAGATTATTAGATAAGGCATTGATAATGCTATGGTCTTCAAGAAAATGTTCATACTTGCCAAAATATGAAAGTTTGGCAACTATAAAACTTCTATCGGCAAAAGTTATTTTATATACATGATTGGTTGAAACCTGAGCACTAATATCATTAATTCGTGCAATAGGCCTAGTATTATCGTATGCTTGCCATGCTTCTTTTACTATGGAAATAAAATCTATAAACGACATTGATTGTAATAATAATTAAGGATGATAAATGATAGAATAATGGGTTGAATATTCTGTTAGATAATTTCAAAATATCTTTTCAATTCCCAGTCTGTAACTTGCTGTGAAAATTGCTTCCATTCCCATTCTCTGGTTCGCACATAATAATCTACAAAAGCATCTCCAAATAATTCTTTAGCCACTGCCGAATGTTTCATTAATTCTGTTGCATCGGCCAATGTTTTGGGTAATTGTTGAAGTTCGCTGTTATTATAAGCACTGCCAATAGTTGCTTCTACACTTAATGGCAATTGATATTTGATGCCGTATAAACCCGATGCAAGACTGGCAGCAAAAGACAAATAAGGATTAGCATCGGCACCGGGTACTCTTGTTTCTAAACGCAAAGAATTTTGGGCATGATTAATAACCCTTAAAGCAGTAGTTCTATTTTCAATTCCCCAGCTAATGGTTGTAGCAGCCCAAGCACCCGACACATACCGTTTATAACTATTTACAGTTGGTGCAAACATGGGCATAATGTGAGGCAAACAGTATAGCTGACCGGCAATATAATGCTTTAAAATATTGCTGATATGATTATTATCTTTTGCATCGAAGAATAGGTTATTGTCGGCCGAATCAAATAAATTTTGATGAATATGGCCGCTACATCCCGGCAAATTACTATTCCATTTAGCCATAAAGCTAGCTACAATACCATGCTTATAAGCAATTTCCTTTACACCTGTTTTAAAGAGCACTGCTCTATCTGCAGCCTCTAAAATATTGGTATATTCAATACAAGCTTCATATACTCCGTTTCCCGTTTCGGTATGCAAGCCTTCTAATGGCACATTAAATTGTCGCAATAAATGAAAAAGATCGTTATAAAAATTTTGATGCTCGGATGTTCTTAAAATTGAATAGCCAAACATTCCGGGAGATAAAGGTGTAGGATTTGCATATTGCTTATTATACAAACTCTGCGGCGTTTCCTTAAAATTAAACCACTCAAACTCTTTTGCAAAAACCGGAGAAAATCCTAATTCAATACTTTGTTGTTGAATTTTTTTTAACAATGTTCGAGGGCAAGCTGTTTGTAACCGTTCATCATTACTAAAATCGGCTAAAAAAAAAGGCGTATCCTCGTTCCATGGAATGGATCTAAATGTATTTAAATCGATTTGAGCAAATGCATCCGGATATCCTGTATCCCAACCACTTATTGTTCCATTATCGTAACAAACATCATTACTATCCCATCCAAAAATTACATTACAAAAGCCTATACCCTGTTGCAGCCCTTTAAAAAATTTATCTTTATTAATAATTTTTCCACGTAAAACACCATCTATATCGGTTACAGCAAAGCGTATTTTTTCTGTATTAGATTGTTCAATTATTGAAATAACCTCTTGAGTTGTCATAGCACAAAAATTTCTTCCGTTAATAAGTATTTGAAGGTAACCAAATTTGCCAGAATCTATGAGTTAAAGCATCTACATAATTAGCTATTAGTATTTATTTTTGGTTGGTTAGTTGGTCATTTATTTTATATCCACGCAAAAAATCTTCAACATTCATTTTTTTCTTTCCTTCCAATTGCATTTCAAGCACTATAACAAAGCCATCTGCACATGCAAACTTTATAAATGTTTTTCCATCGGTTACTATTTTACCATTTGGAAATTGATGTACAGCCAATTCTTTTTTACTACGAAAAATTTTAAATAATTTACCATCTACATAAGTAAATGCTCCAGGAAAGGGAGATAAGCCTCTAATTAAATTATATATTTCTTCAACAGATTTATTCCAATTAATATTACATGTTTCTGTAAAAATTTTTGGAGCATGCGGTATTATAGTATTTTCATGATTGGTTAACAATTGAGGTATCTCTTTTAAATTGCCCGAAGCCAACCCTTTTATAGTTTCTATCAATACTTCGGCACCTATTAATTTCATTTTATCGTGTACTATTTCTGCTGTATCTTCTTCGCCTATTACAAAACTTCTTTGCAATAAAATATTACCTGTATCTATCTCGTGCTTTAGTTTAAATGTAGTAACTCCTGTTTCCTTCTCACCATTAATAATAGCCCAATTAATAGGTGCTGCACCCCGATATTTGGGCAATAAACTACCATGAACATTTATTGTACCCATGGGAGGCATATTCCAAACTATTTCCGGCAGCATTCTAAATGCAACAACAATTTGCATATCGGCTTTTAGCTGTTGCAGTGTAGCAATAAAATTGGGATCTTTTAGTTTTTCCGGTTGCAGAACAATTAGTCCTTTGGTAATAGCATATTTTTTTACGGCGCTTTCGGTTAATTTCATTCCACGTCCGGCGAGTTTATCCGGCGCAGTTACAACAGCAACAATAGTACAACCTGCATTTACTAAAGCATCTAAAGAAGCAACAGCAAAATCGGGCGTACCCATGAAAATTATTCTTACATTTTTATACTCCATTTTGCAAATGTAAAATTTCCATTCTACTCAAAATCGGAATATAAGAGATACTTCTTTCGAATTTTTTTATACGCATTTAATTGTGGCTGCCAACCGGCTCTTATTGCTGCTTCGGATTTACCTTGTTTAATTTGCTCTACCAATGAAGCATTGCCTACTAACCTATTTATTGCATACACGGTATTGCCATTTTTTAATTTGTTTTTAGTAAAAAAAAGTTCTTTTTTAGGAAATAATTGATAAGCTTGAATAAGGTATTTTAGTTGAATTTTATTATCAATTTCTTGTAAAAGAATATTTGTATTGCTATTATATAGATTCCATCCGTAACATATTTGATTTTTAAATTTAGGCTCTGCTGCCCCTACTGTACTTGTAGGAATAAATGAATATAATGTTTGAGGCAACAATGGATTACCAAAAATACAAAACGGATGCTTGGTTCCTCTGCCTTCACTAAGTATGGTTCCTTCGAATAAACAATTGCTGGGATACCAATATACACTTGCCATATCGGGTAAATTGGGAGATGGATTTATGGGCAATATATATTTGGTTTTATGCGTGTAATTAGCACACTTAACTACTTTAAAATAAATACCCGAATCTTTCAATTTTGTATTCTTTACATAATGCTGATATTGCATATTGGCTAAATTAGTGCTCAACCATTTTTCACCTGCAATCATTCTTGCGTATTCACCAATGGTTAATCCGTATACAATGGGAATTGGCTGCATACCTACAAAACTTTTATAAGCAGTATCTAAAACCGGTCCATCTACATAAAAACCATTGGGATTGGGGCGATCAAGAATTATTAAAGACTTACTATTTTCAAAAGCAGCTTCCATCCATAATTGTAAGGAAGAGATAAATGTATAAAACCTTGTACCTACATCCTGAATATCGAATAACATAATATCTACATCGTGCAAATCATCGGGGGTAGGCTTTAATTTTTTTCCATACAAAGAAATAACTCGAATACCGGTGGAGCTATCTATATCATCGTTTAAAAACTTGCCATCATCGGTAATGCCTCTAAACCCGTGTTCAGGAGCAAAAACTTTTACAATGTGTATTCCAAGTTTCAATAAACTATCTACCAAATGCTTTTTTCCAATAGTGGCAGTATGATTGGCAAATATTGCCACGCGTTTCCCTTTTAATAAATGAACGTATAGTTCGGTTCTTTGTGCAGCAGGTATAACTACTTGAGCCAAAATATGCACATCAAGCATAATTAAAATAAAAAAGCATGCTAACTTTTTCATTGCCATATTTTAGTTGATTAGGAAAGATATAAAATTAATTGGGGGATACTAAGAAAGCATGTACTTTGCCGAAATTTTAAAGGCTGTAAATGATCATTACAAATGAAAATTACATGGTGCCGATAAAAAATTATTAATTAAAACAAGTACAATGCAACAAGTAAAAAAAGGTGATAAAGTTAAAATACATTATCATGGTCGTTTACACGATGGTTCTACTTTTGATTCCTCTGCAGGAAGAGAACCTTTAGAATTTGAAGTAGGAAGTGGAATGGTAATTGCCGGTTTTGATGCCGGTGTAACAGGGATGAGTATTGGCGAAAAGAAAACTATTGATATTCCTTTTATGGAAGCATACGGACCCGTACAAGAAGATATGATAGTTGAATTTTCTAAATCAAATTTTCCTGCCGATTTAGTACCTGAAATAGGAATGCAATTAAATATGAGTAATCAATCAGGACAACAATTTCCGGTAGTAATAGTTGAAATAAAAGAGGAAGCGGTTGTATTAGATGCTAATCATCCATTAGCCGGAAAAGATTTAATTTTTGATTTAGAATTAGTTGAAATTATAGGTGGCAGTCCTTTAATAATAATGCCGTAATTATTAAGTAACTTATGTTGTAATCCTGCTGTATTATTTTATAGCAGGATTTTTTTTATGCTATTCTATTCCGCAACTTTTTTTTCTTTTCTATTATAATGAACAAACAAAACAATAATCATTAACGGAATAAGTACAGTGCATAAAATAGAACCTTCAAAACCAAAATTACCTCCTGTTAAATAAACCGATCCCAATGTGGTTTGCTGCATTAAGCTACTACCTTGTTCTATACCGGTACCACTTATATTATATCCAAGAACAGAACCCTGAAAAAAGTTCCATCCAAAGTGAAAAAAGATACTAAACCATAGATTTTTAGTGTAAACGTAATTGATGCCCAAAAGTATTCCTCCTAAAAATATATTAATAAACGATATTGTATTTATATGCTGATTTTGGCTATGCAATAAAGCAAACAATACCGAAACAATAATTAATGCCCACCACCTATTCATGCTTTTAAGTAAATTGCTTAATAGGTATCCTCTAAAAATAATTTCTTCGTTAAATGCAACTATAATATATAATGCAATTGCAATTAAAAATTGTTGCAAACTAAATATGGCATTGGTAATGTACAGGTTTTGAGTAATAACAAGAATAGAAGAGCCTGTAAATAAAATAGCCATTGATACAGCCAATCCGGTAATGGCATCTGTTTGAAAACCTTTCCATTCAAAACCAAGAGAAAAAAGTGTTCGCTTATCAATCCAATATACAAATACTAATATGATAATAATAAAACCAATATTACCGGTTACGTATTGCTTTAAAAATTGAGCGATAGGAATAGAACCTGTAGCATAATCATACGCATATAATCCATTTAAAACAATATCAATTCCAAAGCCAATAGCAATTGTAATAGGAAATGCAATTAAAATAAATAATAAAGCCCTTAACCAAGCTTGTTGTATGAACGGTTTTTTATTCATTTCATTTATCTTGCTTACAAATTAACACCGATGTTTGATAATTACCAATTTACAGTTTCAGAAAGGTTTATACAATATGTGCAAATTGATACACAAAGTGATCCGAACAGCAGCACACACCCTACAACAGAAAAACAAAAAACTTTATCGGCCTTATTAACAACTGAACTATTGAGTTTAGGATTAGCAGATGCTTATACCGATGAGTTTGGCTATGTATATGCAACACTTGTATCTACAACAGAAAAGAATGTTCCAACAATTTGCTTTTGTAGCCATATTGATACCGCACCGGATTGTAGCGGTTATCGCGTAAAACCAATTCGCCATACAAATTACTCCGGAGAGGATATAATTTTACCCGATGACCATACACAAATTATTTCTACCAAAGAATTTCCTTATTTAAAAGACCATATTGGTAACGATATTATTACCGCAAGCGGATTAACCTTATTAGGTGCCGATGACAAAGCTGGTGTTGCCATTATTATGGATATGGTTCAATACTTATTATTACATCCGGAAATTAAGCATGGTACTATTAAGATTTTATTTACACCCGATGAAGAAGTAGGACAAGGAACTGATAAATTAAACTTGCAGAAACTACATGCACAATACGCTTATACTTTAGATGGCGGAGAAGCAGGTACTTTAGAAGATGAAACATTTAGTGCCGATGGTGTTCAAATTATAATTGATGGAGTAATTGCACATCCCGGTCAAGCAAAAAATAAAATGGTAAATGCTTTAAAAATTGCTGCAGAGATTATTGCTTTATTGCCAGTAGAGTTGAGTCCGGAAAAAACAGAAAAAAGAGAAGGATTTATTCATCCCATTCATATCAATGGAATTGCAGAGAAAGTTGAAATACAATTTATAATTAGAGATTTTATTACCTCCAACCTCGCTAAACATGAAGCATTACTAAAAAGTATTACAGAAAAAGTGTTGTTAAATTATCCGTCAGCAACTTATCAATTTTTGATAAAAGAACAATACAGAAATATGAAAGAAGTGTTAGATAAACATCCGCAAGTTGTACAATTTGCTACTGAAGCTTATCGCCGAACCGGATTAACCGTTCTTAAAGAACCCATTAGAGGAGGTACAGATGGCAGCAGATTAAGCTTTATGGGCTTGCCTTGTGCTAATTTGTTTACCGGAATGCAAGCCATTCACAGCAAAAAAGAATGGATTGGCGTAAAAGATATGGAGCAAGCAGTTAGAATGCTGGTAAACTTGGTACAAGTTTGGGAAGAAAAAAGTTAATCGCATTTCTAACAATAAAATATTCAATAACAAATTGGTAGTAAAACACGCTGCACACAATAATATTTGTACCTTACACAAAATGTTTTATTTATGGAAATAATTATTCACTTCTGGTGGGTACTGTTGGTGCTCTTTGTTTTTTTCAGCGGTTTGGTTACCGTTACGCAAGGTAATATTGCAGTAGTAACCTTGTTTGGAAAATATCAACGCATATTACGTCCCGGACTAAATTTTAAAATTCCTATTATTGAACAAGTTTTTAGAACCATTAGCATACAAAATCGTTCAGTAGAACTCGAATTTCAAGCAGTAACACTCGATCAAGCAAATGTTTATTTTAAAAGCATGTTACTGTATTCGGTAATTAATCAAGAAGAACAAACTATTAAAAATGTTGCTTTTAAATTTATTAGCGATAAAGATTTAATGCAAGCATTGATAAGAACTGTTGAAGGAAGTATTCGCGGTTTTGTAGCAACAAAAAAACAAGCAGAAATTTTATTATTACGAAGAGAAATTGTTGAATTTGTAAAAGAGCAAATTGATAAATCGCTTGAAGAATGGGGATATCATTTACAGGATTTACAAATTAACGACATCACTTTTGATCAGGTAATTATGGAAAGCATGAGCAAAGTAGTTGCCAGTAATAATTTAAAAGCTGCCGCAGAAAATGAAGGACAAGCTTTATTAATTACCAAAACCAAAGCTGCACAAGCCGAAGGAAATGCTATTAAAATTTCGGCAGAGGCCGAAAAAGAAGCTGCACGCTTACGTGGTCAGGGGGTTGCCTTATTTAGAGAAGAAGTAGCACGAGGAATGAGTGAAGCTGCTGAACAAATGAAACGCGCTAATTTAGATACCAATGTTATTTTATTTAGCATGTGGACTGAAGCCATTAAAAATTTTGCAGAATATGGTAAAGGCAATGTTATTTTCTTAGATGGAAGTCCGGAAGGAATGGAAAAAACCATGCAACAAATTATTGGCATGATGAAGATAAAAGAAAATCAACTGTAATAATAACTATCAATAAAGCGGCTAAACTGTATAACTTTTTCAGCATAATTAAGTATACGGTTTAGCCTTTTTTATTAGCTTACAATTAATAATTTACTGTAACAGAAAATTTATCATTACCAATACCTAATGCAGTAACAGCGGCATTACTAATGCGTAATAACAAACCATTATCTTCTTTAATATCGGGTAATGGTCCCAATACTTTAGCATATATCTTTTTGGTATTCGCTGTAACACAAACAATAGTGCCCTCGGCTACATTATTCATCAAAACATAAAACTTTTTATCTAACCACCCACTGGCAGTTTTAAATGTTGCAGCATTGCCCGAAATTTCATTGTTTGTGCTTTTATAAGCCGATGCAAAAAATCCTTCTTCTCCAACTGCTATTGAATTATTTGATACTTCAACAGCTTTTTTTTCTTTTTTATTTGTTACTGCAGTAGCAGTTACTTCACTTACTTTATTGGTAACGGGAGTGGATGATGTGTTAGACTGAACAGTTACTGTATCTTTTTTAACAGCAATTGGCTGAGGTTGAGATTCGGTTTTAACCACTGCAACTGCCTCGGAAGTTGATTGGTGTGCAGCAACAACACCAGCAGCTTCAACCGCTACAACTAATTTTTCGCCGGAATGAATATTGTTGTTTGAAAGATGATTCCACTTTTTTAAATTATCCACCGAAGTTTTATATTTCTTACTTATACTCCACAAGGTTTCCTTTCCGGTTACCACATGAAATGTAGATGGTTGCATTTCTACTTTAGAGTTAGATTCCTTAACTTTTATTTCGTTATTTTCAGCTGAAGGTTGAGCAATTAACGATTTTGCATTATCGGCTTCTGCCGGAATTTTTATTTTTTGTCCAATTCGTAATTTAGTTTTTGCATTCATTGCATTTAAACGCATAATACTGCCAACAGATGTATGAAAATGTTTGGCAATACTCGATAATGTTTCTCCATTTTTTATGGTATGAACTAAATAATCGTCTTGTGCAAATAAAGTAACCTGCAACACTAAAAATACTACTAACCAATATGTAGCTTTACAACTTTTGTTCATAAAAATCATTTAACAAAGTAAAATTAATCTTTTAAAATTCTCCATTCACTCGGATAATAATTATTAATACGATTGGGTAAAACTTTTACCCAGCCCAATGGCAATTCACAAAATTGTATTAATTGCCAACCGGTATTGCTGCTGATTGTAATTTCTTTTTTTCTCAAATAACGTAAGGCAGTTTCTTTGTCGGTTTCTATTACAGTAAATTTTTCGAGTGGTAAATTACTCAATGCCAATTCATGCGAAGGAATTACATCTGTATTTTTAATGGCTCCTATTTCTGTTCCTGCCTTTTTGATGTACAAATGTTTGGCAATAATCTTTAAATCAGCCATCCATTCTTTATTAATTAATCTATATAAATTGTTTTGCTTAAATATTGCACCATTCGCTGCATAAGGATAAAATGATTGTAATATTTGTAATTCTTTTTTTGAAGGATATGCTAACTCTTGTTCTTTTAAATAGGCATTCTCAGAAAAAAAATCTTTTTTAAATGCTGCAATAAAAAAGCCTTCTCCTTTTAATTTATCGGGATAAAATCTATAACCAGTTGCTCCATGTTTTGCAGATGTGCTTTCAACAATATTCCATTCGGGTAAAAGATTACATGCCATACTCGATAGTTGATAATTTTCAACCATCCAATCTAAAATATCCTCATTTTCTTGAGGCGAGTAGGAACAAGTAGAATAAATTAAAATACCATCTTTTTTTAAAGCAGGCAATACATCGGCTACAATTCTTTGCTGACGGAGGCTACAAAGTTTTACATTTTCGGTACTCCATTCATTAATTGCAGAAATATCTTTTCTAAATAACCCACTTCCGCTACACGGGGCATCAATAACAATTAAATCAAAATAGTTTTTTAGCGATTGAAAATGTACCGGATTGTTATTAGTTACAATGACATGATTACTGCCCCATTTTGTAGTATTTTCAACTAAAATAGCTGCTCGTGCTTTAATTACTTCATTGGCAATTACCAATCCATCGGAAAAATAAGAAGCCAGTAAGGTAGACTTTCCACCTGGTGCAGCAGCAATATCTAATACTCTTTTATTAGCTGTAGTTGGAATTAGTTGTTCTAACATTTGCAATAAAAACATACTGCTTGCCTCTTGCACATAATAAGCACCTGCATGCAATAGTGGGTCGAGTGTAAATGATGGTCGCTCGGATAAATAATAGCCGTGCTTACACCATGGAACAGTATTCTCGGGCGAAATTGAAATAGAATTATTTAGAAATCTATTCGTATCTAATGTCCATTTTGCCGGATTAATGCGAATAGAAGTTACTTGCTCGCCAGAGGCATGTATTGCCTCGAAGGAATTATTATTAAAGCCTTTTACATTTTGTAATGATGATAAAAATGATGCCGGTAACACGTTACAAATATAAGGATGAACAAAAACTATAAAGCAGCTCAATACGAGCTGCTTCATGCATTTAAAAATATATCAATTGCTGTTTATGCAAACTTTTTTGCGTCTTCTAAAAATTTAGCCAATCCAATGTCGGTTAATGGATGTTTCAATAATCCTAAAATAGAATCTAAAGGACAAGTACAAACATCGGCTCCGGCTTCGGCACACTTAACAATATGCAATGCATTACGAATAGATGCTGCTAAAATTTCTGTTTTAAACCCTTGTACACCATAAATGTTGGCAATTTGCTCAATTAATTGAACACCATCCCAACTGCTATCATCAATTCTGCCAATAAATGGTGAAACATAAGTAGCACCTGCTTTTGCAGCCAAAATTGCTTGACCGGCAGAAAAAACTAACGTACAATTAGTTTTAATGCCATTATCGGTAAACCATTTTATAGCTTTAATACCCTCTTTAATCATGGGTACTTTTACTACAATGTTTTTATGAATAGCTGCAAGTTTTTTTCCTTCTTCTATAATTCCTGCAAAGTCTGTAGAAATAACTTCTGCACTAATGTCTCCATTTACCATTTCGCAAATGGTTTTATAATGCTGAATTACGGCATCGTTACCTTTAATACCCTCTTTAGCCATTAAAGAAGGATTAGTAGTAACTCCATCTAAAATTCCTAAATCATTGGCTTCCTTTATTTGAGATAAGTTAGCTGTATCAATAAAAAATTTCATAGTAGAAATATTAAATAAAAAAGGCAGGCTACTCACATCGCACCGCTACAACCGCTTATCCTTGCTGTATTCCTACCC
>DAHXOT010000017.1 GCA_027364735.1 Hydrotalea sp.
GCTCCATTGTCAAGCCAAAAGTTTACTCAAATAAGTCCTACTTTATATCAGATAATTATTGCTTTAACAGGTGGCCAGTCATATACATTTGTGCCTGTTTATGGTGACTGGAGCAGTAAATACAGCATTGCAATTAAAAATGATCCAAATGAAGTTAATGGTGGTGTTTTTCAAGTAGGAGGCAATGATATTCTTGCACCTGCAGTATCAGGAACATATAAAATTGTTGTTGATTTTCAACAAGGCATATTTACTGTTACCAAACAATAAATTTTTAAAAGAACGAACCTAAATTATCCTTAATTAGTTCATTCAAATAAAAAAAAACTTATGAAATATTTATTAAAATTAGGCTTGCTCAGTTTCTTACTGTCAGTGATATTAATGGCATGTAGCAAATTGGGCAATTTGCCATTTTATGGAAATGGTTCGCCTGTAAGTTTGCAATCTTCGGTTGCTTCGGTATCGCCAACTATTGCCGATACAAGTAAAACAGTGCTATCATTTAGCTGGTCAAATCCAGGCTATGCTGTAGATTCGTCTAAAGTAAAATATATATTAGAAATAGATTCTACCGGAAGAAATTTCTCCAAATCTGTTTCTTATACTGTTATTGGTAGTTTAACCAAAGGATTTACCGGAAGAGATTTAAATAATGTAATGGTTTCTTATGGTTTTCCGTTAAGTGTAGCGGGTAAAATAGATGCAAGATTAACTTCATCTTATCCAAATAATAACGAACAATACAAATCGAATGTTATTACGGTATCTGTTACACCGTTTAAAGATTCTTCGGTATTAACCAGTGCACAAACATCGGTAACAGCTGCTTTAGCTACTTCTACACAATTGTCTAATACCTTTAGTTGGTCGCCGGCATTTAAAGGCTATACAGGTAATGTAACGTATACCTTGCAATACGATTTAAAAGGTAAAAACTTTGTAGCTCCGGCAAGTATGGCTATCGGAACAAATGTGTATACAAAATCGTTAACACAAGCCGATATGAATAACACAGCTCTTGCATCGGGTATTGGTGGAGGTAGTACAGGAACTGTTGAGTACAGAATTATGGCAGTAACTGCTACAGGTGCTACTGTTTATTCAAACGTAGTAAATGTAACAATAAGCACGTATGCAACAGCATTGTATATTGTAGGCGGAAGTTCACCTGCCGGATGGACACCCTCTGCAGCTATTCAAATGATTCCGGATCCACGTTTCCCGGGTACTTTCTTTGCCTATGCTAATTTAACTGTTACAGGATATGGCATTAAATTTTTATCTGAAAATACCAGTTGGAGTTCTCCTACACAAATAGTTTATGGCGATGCCAATGGTAACGGAATTTCGGGTACTATTACTTCTGCCGGTGGTGGAAATAATGTAAATGTTCCGGCCGATGGTATTTATCGTGTTACCGTTGATTTAGCAAATAATAAATATTATTTACAAACCGGACCAATTGGTGCAGTAGGTTTAGTAGGTGCTTTCCAAAACTGGACACCATCTGCAGCTATTAAAATGGTTTCTCTTGCACCTAATAAATTCATTTTCATTACTAATATGACTCAAAATGATGAATTTAAATTCCATGATGGCAATGCTTGGGATAATTCAACAAATAGCAGTTCTCGTTGGTTTGACCTTACGGGTTCTGGTTCTGTGATAATTGATGGATCTGGTGCGGGAGGTAATTTTAAATGGACGGGTGCCACTGGTAAAGTAAGGGCAATTTTTGATTATAGTAATGTAAGCAATCCTCAATTTAGTTTAACCGAAGGAAATGGAATGTGGGTTATTGGCGATGCAACGGTAGGCGGTTGGAGTAATAATGGTAATGAAACCGATGTTCAACGCCCACCATTAACTTATCAAGGAAATGGTGTATGGTCTGGTTCTGTAGCTCTTTCACCCGGTTCAATTAAATTTATTGTGAAAAAAGGAGATTGGAGCTTTAGTTATGGCGGAAGCAATGGAGTAATATCCTATCAAAACGGATCAAACATTTCAATTGCAACTGCAGGAACGTATACTATTACAGTGAATGAATATAACTCAACTTATACCATTCAATAATAATAATATCATTCTAATTAAAACGCCTTCCTATCGAAGGCGTTTTTTATTTTAACAATTATTGGCTTTCTATTCTATCTCATATCAAACATTTGTTACTTTGCATGAATTAAATTTTTAGTATGCTATATTCAATGACTGGTTTTGGAAGGGCTGAAGAAAACATTAACGATAAAGTTTTTTTAGTAGAAGTAAAATCATTAAACGGTAAACAATTCGATTTAAGATTGGTATTACCTGCATTATTAAAACCCTACGAATTTGAAGTACGAAATATTTTAAATGAAACTTTAGAAAGAGGAAGTGTAGAATGTATTATTACCATTAAACAAAATGGTGGGGCAAAACCGGTAGTAATTAATAACGAAATGCTGAAAGCTTATTACCAATCGGTAATGGAAATAGCCGATGAATTAAATGCCGATACCAACCAATTATTAGCCGCAATTTTACGATTACCCGAAGTGGTTGTTAATTCAACAGAAATTCTGCAAGAAAAAGATTGGCATCAATTTAAAAAAGTGCTGCAAACTGCGTTAGAGCAAATTTCTTTGCATAGAAAAAATGAAGGAAATGTATTAGAAAACGATTTGTTACAACGTATTACCGAAATAGAAACACATCAAAAAAATATTTCGATTTTAGAACCTTTACGCAGACAAAAAATTAAAGAAGGATTACAGAAAGTATTAGATGAAAATGTTGGCAAAGAAAATTATGATACCAATAGATTAGAGCAAGAGCTTATATTTTATATAGAAAAAATTGATGTAAGTGAAGAGCAAGTTCGCTTAAGTAATCATTGCAATTATTTCAGGTCTGTTGTAAAAGAAGCATCTAAAAGTAAAGGCAAAAAATTATCGTTTATTTTACAAGAAATAGGAAGAGAAATTAATACCACCGGATCTAAAGCGTATGATTCCGAAATACAAAAATTAGTAGTATTAATGAAAGATGAATTAGAAAAAGCAAAAGAGCAAATATTGAATGTTTTATAAAATGGCAGTATGAATAAAATTGTTACAGTAATACTTTTTGTTCTTTTCATAGCCACTTCGTGTACTACATTAGATGTGTATGAAAAGCAAGCTGCTTTTACACAGCATGTTTGGAAAAGTAAAGAAACCCCCTCGTTTACTTTTGCCATAAAAGATACCACAGTTGCCTATAATTTATTTTTAGTAATAAGGCATGAGGATGCATATCACTTTAAAAATATTTGGTTAAATATTATTGTAAAAGATCCCGATTCAACCTATACTATTAAACGCGAATTTATGTTGGCAGATAATACACATTGGTTAGGTACCGGAATGGATGATATTATTGAGCATAGAATAAGTTTTAACCAACTTCCCATTAATTTAAAAAAAGGGAATTATACTTTTACGTTGCAGCAAATTATGCGAGAAGATCCTTTGCAATATGTTTTAAATGCCGGCATTAGGATAGAAAAAATGAAACCATGAATTTCTTTAATAAACATAAGTTATCCATACTTACTGCTTTTTATTGGTTTCTGTTAGCATATATTGTAGCAGCATTGTTATGGTGGTTTATTGCATTAAACAAACAAAATAATGCAATGATTAATTTACAGGTTTCGCAGTTACAAAAAAATACACCTCAATATGCTCAGCAGTATCAAAAAATTATGAACGATAAAAAAAGAAAAACTACACAATATGTTGGCGAGGGTTTTTTCTTTTTGGTATTAATTTTAATTGGTGCCGTTTTTGTGTATCGTGCTACAAGGCGGCAATTGCATTTATCGCATCAGCAACATAATTTTATGATGGCTGTAACACACGAACTAAAAACACCAATTGCTGTTGCACAATTAAATTTAGAAACTTTACAAAAAAGAAAATTAGATGAAGAAACGCAGCAAAAATTAATACATAATACGCTAAATGAAACCAATAGGTTAAATGGTTTGTGTAATAATATTTTATTGGCTGCTCAATTAGATGGCGGAGCATATCATTCTTTCAAGCAAAAAATATTTTTCTCCGAGCTGGTTACTAAGCAAATAGAAATGTTTAAAAATTCATTTCCCAAAAGAAAATTTAATACCGATATTGATGGCGAGGTATATTTATTAGGAGAAGAATTATTGTTGCAAATGCTGCTAAATAATTTAACCGAAAATGCAATTAAATATTCGCCTGCCGAAAAGCCAATAACTATTCAGTTAAAAATAAAAGCAGATAAAGCTGTATTAAAAGTGGCTGATGAAGGTATTGGAATTACCGATGTAGAAAAGAAAAAAATATTTCAAAAATTTTATAGAGTAGGCAACGAAAATACGCGTAAAGCAAAAGGTTCGGGATTAGGGTTATATTTATGCAAGCAAATTATTTTAAAGCATAGAGGTGAAATTTTAGTAACAGATAATATACCTACGGGTACTATTTTTACAGCTACATTTAAAATGTCATGAACCTACAGAGTAAAGCCAATATATTATTAGTTGAAGATGAAGAAAATCTTCATGAAACCTTAAAAATGAATCTTGAAATGGAAGGCTACGAAATTACATCGGCCTTTACCGGATCGGAAGCATTAAAGGCAATTAGTAATGAATACTTCGATTTAATTATTTTAGATATAATGCTTCCCGATGTTGATGGGATAAGAATTACAGAAAGTGTAAGAGTAAATAATAATGAAGTGCCTATTTTAATTTTAAGTGCAAAAAATTCGGGAGCCGATCGGGTATTAGGTTTAAAAAAAGGTGCCGATGATTATTTAACAAAGCCATTTAATTTAGAAGAATTATTATTGAGAATTGAGAAGTTAATTCATAAAAATAAAAAAATTCAAGACAAAGAAACTATTGGCGACACTTACTTGTTTGCAAATAATATTATTGATTTTAAAGCACAAGAAGCAACCACTTTTGATGGAAAAAAAATAGCACTAAGCAAAAAAGAAACCATGCTTTTAAAATTATTGATTGAAAATAAAGGCGATGTAGTAACACGCGAAAAAATATTGCAAGTTGTTTGGGGATATAATGTATATCCCAATACTCGCACTATTGATAATTTTATTTTGAATTTCAGGAAATACTTTGAACAGGATAGTCGTAATCCAAAACACTTTCATTCGGCACGCGGTGCAGGATATAAATATACCGAATGAAATAGGGCGTTAAGTATTTTTTGCTGCACATACTACTAAGCATTTTTTTTCGTTGTAAAAAAATTACAAATGCATTTCATGAGTTTATCAACTATCATCGATTTTTTAGAGCCTGTTAATAGGTTTCAATTATCAGACGATCAAGGGTATAAAGACACGCAATTGGGTCGTCATATCAGTATATATGAAGAGGAATTTCCGGATATAAGTAATGCAGATTTTGTAATAGTTGGTTGCTCGGAGATGCGTGGCGAAGGGGTGGAATATAATAATACCGATGCTGCTAATGCCATTCGCAAACAATTTTATAGTTTATTTCATTGGCATACTATGGTTAATGTTGCCGATATTGGCAATGTTAAAAAAGGTGCTTCATTGCAAGATAGTTATGCCGCATTAAAAACAGTAATAAAAGAATTAATTGAGCAAGGTAAGCGAGTTGTTATCATAGGCGGATCGCATGATAATACATTGGCTCAATATCAGGCGTATGTTGAGTTAGAAAAAATTATTGAAGTGGCTTGTATTGATGCAAGAATAGATTTGGATATGGATAGTGTATTGCCCGCCGATATTTTTTTAATGAATATGCTTACTGCCGAACCTAACTTTATTAAACATTATAACCATATTGGGTTTCAGAGTTATTTGGTGCATCCGCAAATGTTAGAAACTATCGATAAATTAAGATTTGATTGCTATAGAGTTGGTAAAGTAAAAGAAAATTTAGAAGAAATGGAACCGGCTATTCGCAATGCACAATTATTTTCATTCGATATTGCTGCTATTCAACATGCCAATGCTCCTGCCAATAGATTAACACCTAATGGATTTAACGGCGAAGAAGCTTGTACATTAATGCAATATGCCGGCATGAGCATTCATAATAATACTATCGGCATTTATGGCTATAATTCTATGCAGGATGAACATGATTTAACGGCCAAACAAATTTCGCACATGCTTTGGTATTTAATGGATGGTATTTATAAAGGAAAACAAGAAACGCATTTATCGGATAAAAGCCATTTTAATGAATTTAATATTGCTTTTGCAGAAGTAGCTACCGCTTTTTTACAAAGCAAACATACCGGTAGGTGGTGGATGCAATTACCCGATGGAAAATATACCGCTTGCAGTAAAACCGATTATTTAATTGCCAGCAATAACGATATTCCAGAAAGGTGGTTAAGAGCGGTAGAAAGAAGTTAATTGTACAAAAAAACTACAATCAAATAGTATGAAAAGTAAGCTTTGTGTAGTAAAGTCATTAGCCATTTTTTGTATAATGCTTTTCTTATTTTCATCTTGTTCCTTACAAAAAAAAATAGCTAACGAAGCCAAAAAATCTATTTTAAATGATGCACATCTTTCTACAGCACATATTGGCATTGTAGTGTATAGTCCTTCTCAAAAAAAATATCTCTACAATTATCAAGGCGAAAAATATTTTATTCCGGCAAGTAATACTAAATTATTTACTTGTTATGCTGCCATGAAATATTTAGGAGATAGTTTAACAGGAATAAGATATGTAAAGAAGAGAAATGGAATTGTTGAAGTAGAAGCAAACGGAGATCCTACTTTTTTGCATCCCGATTTTAAATATCAGCCGGTATTCAGCTTTCTACAATCTCAGCAAAAAATTGTATTAACCGATGAAAACTGGAAAGAAAATTCATTAGGATTGGGATGGGCATGGGATGATTATAATGATGATTATATGGCCGAAAGAAGTGTAATGCCTATTTATGGTAATGTACTTTCTTTTAATGCCGAAGGAAAACCTTTTGTGCCTTTTTTTGAGAATAGAATAATCAATACTAGTTCGCCTTACAAGTTTAGTATTAAAAGAGCAATTGCAGCTAATAAGTTTGAAACAATTTCTTCTGCAAAAAATTTCGAAGCAACTAATATTCCGTTTTATACTACCGAGAAAGATATCTTGACCAACTTATTGAAAGATACATTACACACAAGCGTTGAGCAAGTTCATTTTAAAATTGATCGTTGGCCCGATGTAATAAAAATTCATTCTCAACCAACCGATTCGGTTTTAAAAATTATGATGCACAGAAGCGATAATTTTTTTGCAGAACAAAGCTTATTAATGGTAAGTAATGAATTATTGGGTGTAATGAATGATGAGAAAATGATTGATACTTTATTACAAACCGATTATAAAGAATTGCCTCAAAAACCTAAATGGGTTGATGGAAGCGGTTTGAGCCGATATAATTTAATTTCGCCCAAAGATTTTGTATTTGTTTTAGAAAAAATGCAAAACGAATTTGAATGGAGTAGAATTGCCAATATATTACCAACCGCAAATGAAGGAACATTAAAAGGATTATATAAAAATTATGTTGGAAAAATTTTTGCAAAAACAGGATCGTTAAGTAATAATATTGCTTTAAGCGGATATATTATTACTAATAAAAAACATAGGTATATTTTTTCTGTGCTAATAAATAATCATCAATCATCCACCATGATTATTCGAAAAGATATTGAAAAATTTATTACAACAATAATTGAAAAATATTAGCTTTTATTTTCCAAACATTCTATCTAAATAATCTTCTTTAAACTCCAAATAGGTAGGAGCACCGGATATGGTAATATTGGGTGTGGTACACTGAAACAATTCTTCTACCAATGTTTGAATTTCTTTTTGCGATAGGGCTTGTCCTGCTTTAATAGCATGTTGCCTGCTTATACAACGAATAAGTTTTTCTCTTTTAGAAAATTTTACATCGCTGCTAAAATGTTTAAACTGCTCTATCAATAATTCAATAGCATGTTTTTCATTTCCTTGTAATACATCGGCCGGCGTACCTTGAATTATAAAGCTATTAGTATGTAACGCTTCAACTTGATAGCCTATTATTGTTAATTCGGGTAATAAATCGGTTAATAAAACGGCATCGGCAGTTGCCAATTCTATTGTTACAGGAAATAAATTTTTTTGTGTAGGCATTTGTTTACTGTGTGCTGCTGTGCTATATCGTTCGTACAAAATTCTTTCATGCGCCAATTGCTGATGCACTACAATAAATCCGTTTAGCGTTGCTGCAATAAGATAAGTATTGTGTAATTGAATAAAAGATGCTGAAGAAAATGAATTAGGATAAAGTAAAGGTTGCGTACTACTTTTTTTCTCGTAATTAAATAATTGAGATCCGGTGCTATCTTCAGTTTCCTGAATTGTACCGCTTGTGGGTTTAGTTTTTTCTAAAAATTCTTTCCAATGTTTTAGTTCGTTTTTTGTTGAAGGCTCAATAAAATGTGCTTGATTTTTTTTTGTAAATCCTTGATATAAATTCGATGAAGTGGTTATTCCTTTTTTTTCATCGGTAAATGGTTGATTGATGGCATCTAAGTTTTGTATTTCTGCGTTTAACGAAAAATCTAACGAAGGGGCAATACTAAATTGTGCCAATGCATGTTTTACAGCAGCTTGTACAAATGCATACATTATTTTTTCATCTTCAAACTTTATTTCTTGTTTGGTAGGATGCACATTAATATCCACTTGCGATGGATCTACATCAATAAATAAAACGTAACTCGGAAAACTATCTTTTGCAATTAAATTATCGAAAGCATTATTTACGGCATGGTTAAGGTAAGCACTTTTAATAAAGCGATTGTTTACAAAAAAATATTGATCGCCTCTGGTTTTTTTGGTTGTGTCGGGCTTGCCAATAAAACCGTAAATATTCATATAGTCAGTTTCTTCCTTTACGCTTACCAATTTAGCAGTGTAGTTATTGCCTAAAATTTGTATAATACGTTGTTTTAAGTTTCCGGGTTCTAAATAAAATACTTGCTGCCCATTACTTATCAATGAAAAAAATAGTTTTGGAAAAGCCATTGCTACGCGAATAAATTCATCTACAATATGTCGCATTTCTGCAGCATTACTTTTTAAAAAATTTCTTCGGGCAGGAACGTTAAAAAATAAATTCTTCATGCTTATACTTGTTCCTATATTACAAGCACAAGGCTCTTGTTGCACAACAGCACTATTCTCAATTTCAATATAAGTTCCTAATTCAGCACCGGCTTTTTTAGTTTTTATTTCTACTTGTGCTACAGCCGCAATGCTGGCTAATGCTTCACCACGAAACCCCATTGTTTTTATATGAAATAAATCTTCTATCTTTTTAATTTTACTGGTAGCATGTCTTTCAAAAGCCATGCGAGCATCGGTTTCGCTCATGCCTATACCATTATCAATTACTTGCACCAAACTTTTACCTGCATCTATAATAATTAATTGAATTTGGGTGGCTTCTGCATCTACTGCATTTTCCAATAATTCTTTTACAGCACTTGCCGGACGCTGAATTACTTCACCGGCAGCAATTTGATTGGCAATATTATCGGGCAATAAATGAATAATGTCGGGCACAGAAGTATTATTTTTAGAGGCGGTAAAAATAAAGCATATTGATGAACCTTTATTTAAATGATAATTTGATTTTAGTGATAATCAATTAAATGTTGTTAATGATGGTTCTTTATCTTCGCCTCAAAATTTTTATACTATGAATTTGAGTGCTGATATAAAAAAAATAGAACGAATTTTTTTACCTGCAGATTTTACAGTTACTACTTGGGAAGATTTAGAACCGTATTTTAAAAACTTAAACGATAGAGTAATAAACAATGCTGCCGATTTACAAGCATGGTTAAAAGATATGAGCGAATTGGAAGCGGTAATAAGCGAAGAAGCTTGCTGGCGTCAAATAAAAATGACTTGCGATACTACCAATAAAAATTTAGAAGAAGCATTTACTTTTTTTATGATGGAAATTCAACCGCATATTCAGCCTTATGCCGATGCGTTAAATAAAAAATTAATTAACTCGCCTTATAGCAAAGAATTAGATCAACAAAAATATTTTACTTATTTACGTTCGGTAAAAAAGAATATTGATTTATTTAGAGAAGAAAATATTCCATTACAATCGGAGTTGAGTGTAATGCAACAACAATATGGTGTTATTGCAGGCAAGATGACGGTGGAAGTTAATGGCAACGAATATACTTTGCAACAAGCCGGCAAGTTTTTAGAAAGTCATGATAGAAACTTACGCGAAGAAGTGTATAAAAAAATACAAGAAAGGCGATTGCACGATAAAGATGCCATGCATGATTTATACACAAAACTGATTGAAAAACGCCATCAGATAGCATTAAATGCAGGGTATCAAAATTATCGCGATTATAAGTTTGTAGAATTAGGCAGATTTGATTATACGAAAGACGATTGTTTTCAATTTCATGAAGCAGTTAAATTACATGTATTGCCCATAGTTGATAAAATTTATCAAAACAAAAAAAAGAAATTGGGTTTAGATGTATTGAAGCCTTGGGATACGGAGGCTGAACCCATTGGTGTGTTGCCTTTAAAGCCTTTTACAACCGGGAAAGATTTGTTAGAAAAATCTGTAACCTGCTTTAATGAAATGAATCCATTTTTTGCCAATTGCTTACGAAAAATGGATGAGATGAAACACTTTGATTTAGAAAGTAGAAAAGGAAAAGCACCGGGTGGTTATAATTGCCCGTTAGCAGAAAGCGGTGCACCATTTATTTTTATGAATGCAGCCGGACAAATGTCTGATGTAACCACTATGGTTCATGAAGGTGGCCATGCTATTCATTCTTTTTTATCGCATAATTTAGAATTAAGTGCTTTTAAAGAATATCCAATGGAAATTGCAGAAGTGGCAAGTATGAGTATGGAATTGTTTTCTATGAATCATTGGAATAGTTTTTTTGATAATGAAGCCGATTTGAAACGTGCTAAGGAACATCAGCTTGAAAGAACCATTACCATTTTTCCATGGATTGCAATAATTGATAAATTTCAGCATTGGGTATACGAAAATCCAACACATACTGTTAATGAAAGAACTGATAAGTGGATTGAAATTGTGAATGAGTTTTCTACCAATGCTATTGATGTTAGCGGATTAGAAGCATACAGAAAAATATCTTGGCAACGTCAATTGCATTTATTTGAAGTGCCTTTCTATTATATTGAATATGGTATTGCACAATTAGGTGCAATTGGTTTATGGATGCAATACATTAATAATCCTGCACAAGCATTAGAGAATTATGTACATGCATTAAGTTTAGGTGGCACTAAAACCTTACCCGAATTATATGCAGCAGCCGGATTAAAATTTGATTTCTCTCCTGACTATATTAAAACATTAATGGAATTTGTAAATGAGCAAATGGAAAAATTGTAGCACTATTTCTTTATCAATCGAATATTTTTTGCCGATTCTTTTCGCATAACGTGCATAGGTATGGCAACGCCTACAGCCAGCGACATAAGAATGAATAATGTTTTAAGTCCGTTATTCATGGTTTCAGCTAATATGGTATTATAATCTGCTCCTATTGCACCGGTTAATTTAATAAACCCTAAAGTTGTTCTGTATGCAAAAACACCGGGTATTAAAGGTATTACAGATGGTATGGCAAATATCATTGGAGGTACATGCCTATAGTGTGCAATTGGTATGCTTAAAATTCCTACGGCAATAGCTCCGGTAAAAGAAGCCAATACAATAGCATCTTTATTGTAATACAGTAAAATAATTTTTAGTATGCCACCAATTGCTCCACCAAGCCAAATAGCAAACAGCGTTCGAGGAGGGGCATTAAATAATATTCCAAACCCTAAGGCGGCAAAGCCAAACCAAAAAAATTTTTCAAATAAAATTATCTCATTCATTATTTAAAATTATAAATGTGCATAGCGGTTACCAATCCTAATGCAATTGAAAATGCAATCATTAAACCATTAATACCTCTTACCATTCCGTTTTGAATATTTCCATCAATTAAATCGGTAAAAGAATTTATTAGTGGAACACCGGGAATTAAAAATAATACACAGGTTGCAAATGCATGTTCTAAATCAATTGGTAAACCGGCTTTAATAAAAGCACCTGCAAAAAGTGAGGCAGCCAATGCACCGAAATAAACACAAAAATATTGGTTGAAGTTTTTTTTAACAGCCTCTTGTCTAACAAATAATCCTATAAATGTTGCTCCAAAAGTAATTAGCATTTCTATGGCATTGCCACCAAATAAATAGCAAAAAGATGCACCGGATAAACTTACTAAAAATAAAATAATTAATCGGGGATAATGGGGTAATGCAGATAACCTGTTTAGTTCGGTTTTAATTTGCTGAATAGATAAATTTTTAATTACAACATCCCAACTTAATCTACTGATTCCTGAAATTAATTTTAAATTAACTCCTTGCTGATTAATACTTCGCATGCCATTAAATAAGGAGTTGTCATCTTCTTTATTTAAAGTAAGTGAAACAGATTTTGGACCAATAGTGGTATAGCAATGATAATTAAAAGCTGAAGCAATTCTGGTAATGGTTAATCTAATTCTGCTGCAACTGGCACCCGAGCTTAATAGCATAATACCAACATCTAATAATAGAGAGCCTAAATCTTTTACTTCAGTTGTATTGGATGATTCCATTCAATAAAAGTTGAATTCTGTAATAACATTATTGTGCAAAAATATATTTATTTAATTGCTTATAATATGACGAAATTCATAGGATGTATTGAATATTATTTTTTAGGTAAAGAACCGGGTCGTTGATTGGGATATGGGTTATCTTTAAAATTTCTGTTTTTATTTCTATTATCTTGTTGTTTGGGTTTTTGTTCTTGAAATTGATTTTTGTTGATAGCTTGTTGTTCCTTTCTGCGTTTATCATTTCTCTCTAAACTCTTTAAACTAATATGTCCTACCACATCTACAAATTGATGTTCAACTTCTTTTGGTTTATTGCTGGTTACATCTACAGCTTCTAACTCATCGGGTTTTATTCCTTGTGCATTTAATCGTAAAATTTCTTTTACACGTTGAATAGTTAATGGATAATGTTTATTGCCTCCTTCCAAAATATACCACATTAGGTTTTTAAAAATATCTTTCTTTATTAATGAGGCTCTGCCTTTTGCTATTTCAAGCGATTCGGCATTATCCGGAAAATGTTGTAGTGCATCTAAATAAGTATCCAATTCAAAATTTAGGCAACATTTTAATCGGCCACATTGACCACTTAATTTAGTTTGATTAATAGAAAGGTTTTGATAACGTGCAGCAGTAGTATTCACACTTTTAAAATCGCTTAGCCAAGTGCTGCAACATAATTCTCTTCCACAACTTCCAATACCGCCAACTTTTGCAGCTTCTTGCCTAATACCAATCTGCCTCATTTCTACTTTTAATTTAAATTCGCCGGCATATTGTTTAATCAATTCTCTAAAATCAACTCTGTCATCAGCGGTATAAAAAAATGTTGCTTTTTTGCCATCTGCCTGAATTTCTACTTCACTCAATTTCATTTGTAAATTCAATGCAATGGCAAGTTCTCTGCTTCGAGCCTGAACTTTTGCTTCGCGTGACTTATTAAAGTTAAAAGTTTCAATATCTCTATCGGTGCTTTTGCGTAAAATTTTTTTCATGTCGGGATTCCATTCGTCAATTCCTTTTTTCTTAAGTTGTAAACGAACTAATTCACCTGTTAGCGAAACTTCTCCTACATCAAAACCTCCAACACCTTCAATGGTAACATAATCTCCTTTTTCTAAATATTGTAGGGTAGTATTTCGGTAATAATCTTTTCTGCTTCCATTTTTAAAACTTACTTCAATAATTTTACAAGAGTTTTCTACATCAGTCATAGGAAGATTGCATAACCAATCGTGTATATTCAATCGGTTACATCCGCCGGTAGAGCATCCGCCATTGCTATTACAACCATTTGGTTTTCCTATTCCGCAAGATCCACAAGCCATTTATAGGTATAATTTAAGATTTGTAATTTAATTGGTTAAGTTAGGATAAATATGATAGAAATAGTATCCTTCTTATCCATTTTGATAAAATTCAAAAATAAGGAAATTAACTGTAGGCTTAGTAAGTGTAAATAAAATTGCTACCACTCCGGCGGGAAATAAAAGTTATATACAGCAATAAACTTTGTAATTGCCGGTAGTAAAAGGGAATAATTTATTTGGGGATTAACTTTAAAAACTTTTGATATTATAATACCATTTGTTCCTTATTTTGAATAATGTGTTGCAGTTTAATGGTAAGTGCCTGAAATAACATTTTTGCATTGGCATTGCGTTCAATATAGTAAGTGGCTTTATCAATTTCTTCTACAATAGCTTGTTGTTGGCTTACAGATGCAATTTTATTTAAACGTTGTGCAAAATCTTTTTCCTTATCGGCAATAACAATATTTTCTGCTCCAAGTATTTTTATACGAATACTTTGTTGTAATAAGTGATTAAAGTAGCGTAAAAATTGTTTTTGTTTTTCTCTTCCCAATTTGCCGGCGTCTTCTGTAAATTTAATTTGGGCAATAGGCCCACCTTTAATTGTTGCATTTAGCCATTCTCTTAATAAATTTTGCCAATCTTCTTCGCTATGTTGTAATAATTGCAGGGCTTCGCGATAATTGCCTTCGCAAATGGCAGCAATTTGATGCGATATTGCAGCATTGGCATTGGCTCTGGTTAGTAGTGCATTTTCTATATCGTTATTTTCAAGAGAAGGAACTTTTACTAATTGGCATCTGCTTAAAATGGTAGGTAAAATTTGTTCTTCATTCTCTGCAACTAAAATAAATAAAGTATTTGGCGGAGGCTCTTCAATAAGTTTTAATAATTTATTTCCTTCTTTACCTAAATATTCGGGCATCCATAGTATTAAAACTTTATAGTCGCTTTCAAAACTTTTAAGGTTTAGTTTTCGCATAATATCGTTACATTCTTCGGCAGTAATATTTCCTTGTTTATTATCTGCACCAATAAATTGTAACCAATCGTATACATTGCCATACGGCATTAATTTAATAAACTCTCTCCATTCACTTATATAATCGGTACTAACTGGTTTATCGCCGGCTTTTTTAGGAATTACGGGATAAGAAAAATGAAGATCGGGATGAATTAATTGTTGTGCTCTTTGGAAAGAGGGTAATAAATAAATTTCGTTGGGATGAATAAATGATGGAACAGTTTCTATTGCTGTAAAGCCGCCAAATAAATCTTCTACCATTGGCGATGGTTGCGGTAAGCATACAACATATTGTGCAAATGCCAATGCTAATGGTAATGCACCGCTACCTTCTTTGCCTAAAAATAATAATGCATGGCTAAGACGGTTTTGTTGCACCATTTCGGTAAGATGTTGTTTTACATCGTTTAATCCTATTACTTCATTAAAAAGCATAAATGTGGCACAAAATAAAAAGAAGATGTTAATGCAACATCTTCTTTTTAATAATCTTTATCACAAGTTATTATTTTAAGTATTTAGTTATTTCATCGTCGGTTGGTTTTACTTTACTGGGAAAATAGGCTATAAGTTTTCCGTTTTCGTCTATCAAAAATTTATTAAAGTTCCAAGTAATGGTAGCATCTAAAACGCCATTTTCGCTTTTATTACAAAGCCATTTATAAATCGGTGCTATATTATTTCCTTTTACATCAATCTTTGCGGCTAAAGGAAAAGTTACACCATAATTTTTTTTACAAAATGTTTGAATTTCTTGTGCAGATCCGGGCTCTTGACCGCCAAATTGGTTACACGGAAATCCTACAATTACCAGTTTATCTTTATACTCGGTATACAGTTTTTGTAATGCTTCGTATTGCGGTGTAAAACCACATTCAGAAGCTGTATTAACTATTAAAATTTTTTTTCCTTTAAAGGAAGAAAAATTAATTTCACTGCCATTTAGTGCTTTTACTTTAAAAGCATAAATATTGGTGATGTTAGTTCTGTTAATGGTAAATGCAGATAATGCTGTCATAATTGTAAAAATTGCTGCGTATTTCATGATTGAGTTTTTTTATACAACAAATAGAAAGCATTAAAGTTGAAAATGCAATTAAATTGTATAAGCAACAGTAGCAATACTTAATTGTGTATTGCCAATTGCTAAAATAGCATTTCCGCAAGCTTCTAAAGTGGCACCTGTAGTAACAACATCATCCACCAATAAAATGTGTTTTCCTTCAAGTACCTTGGTATTTGTAACTGCAAAAGCATTTTCCATATTTTGCCAACGATGTATTCTATTTTGTTTGGTTTGAGTTGCTGTAAAATGAGTTCTAATTACCGTTTTGGTTAGGATGGGTTTATGAATGATAGATGCTATTCCATCGCAAATAATTGTAGATTGATTATAACCTCGTTGTATTTCTTTTTTGGGGTTAAGCGGAAGCGGAACTAAGTAATCGATAGTATTAAACCTATTAGACTGTTGTATCATTAAGCCAATCATTCTTCCTAAAAAATATCCTGCCTTTTTATTTTTCTTATATTTTAATTCAACCATTAAATGTTGTATTAAAGCATCTTTGGTAAAATAATAGCCGGCGGCAGCAGCATTAATATTTAATCGGCCATAAAATGTTTTTTCTACAGGGTTATTTGGTTGCGAGAAGAAATTGGTTTCGGGTAATTGATGTAAGCATTGTAAACAAAGTACATCGGAAGTATTTAAATTATCAGAACCACATTCTATACAATTATGCGGAAAAAATAAATGTAAAAAATGATGGGTATATAATTTAATAGTTGAAAACATAAATAAAAATACATGAATTTTATTTATAACGTAAAAGTGTAGAATAGCTTTATCTGTTAGAATAAGTTTTGATACACTTCGTGAACCTGATTTAAAGCAATTATTTCTATATTATAGTTCTTGGGATCGAAACTTTTTTTATTGTATTTAGCTACTATTATTTTTTCGAAACCTAATTTTTCTGCTTCGGCAATACGTTGTTCAATTCTGTTTACGGCACGTATTTCGCCATTCAATCCTACTTCGCCGGCAAAGCAAATATTATGCGGAACAGGAGTATCTTCGTACGATGAAAGCAGTGCAACAATTACTGCCAAATCAATAGAAGGATCTTCTACTTTTAATCCGCCGGCAATATTTATAAATACATCTTTTGTTCCAAATAAAAAGCCGCCACGTTTTTCTAATACAGCCAGTAATAATTGTAATCTTCTTAAATCAAAGCCGCTAACTGTTCTTTGTGGTGTGCCATAAACACTTTGAGTAACCAATGCTTGTACTTCAATTAATAAAGGTCGCATGCCTTCTAATGTAGCAGCAATGGCACTTCCGCTTAATGGTTCTTCTCTTTGTGTAATTAATATTTCTGATGGGTTAGTTACAATACGCATTCCTTCTCCTGTCATTTCATATATGCCTAATTCAGCGGTACTACCAAAACGATTTTTTAGTGTACGTAAAATTCTATAAGCATAATGCCTGTCGCCTTCAAATTGCAATACAGTATCAACCATGTGCTCTAAAATTTTTGGTCCGGCAATTGTTCCGTCTTTTGTTATATGGCCAATTAAAAAAACAGGTGTATTAGTTTCTTTTGCAAATCGTTGAAATTCTGCAGCACATTCTCTAATTTGCGAAATACTTCCTGCACTAGAATCGATTAAAGAAGATTGTAAAGTTTGAATGGAATCTACAATTACTAAATGCGGTTTTAATTTTTTTATTTCGCTAAAAATTGTTTGTAATCCGGTTTCTGTAAGTAAGTAAAAATTGTTGTTATTTAGTTTTAATCTATCGGCACGCATTTTAATTTGTTGTTCGCTCTCTTCACCGCTGATATATAAAATAATTAATTCTTTCATCAGCAAAGCATCTTGTAAAAACAAAGTACTTTTGCCAATGCCGGGTTCTCCTGCAATTAAAACAATACTGCCTGTAACAATACCTCCGCCTAATACTCTATTTAGTTCAGCATCTTTTGTAATAATTCTTTTTTGTTCTGAAGAGGTAACTTCATTTAGTGCAATTACTTTCGATGATTTTTTTTCGGTATGATATTCATTCCAATTTTGTTCTTTATTATTTCCTTTATCAATTATTTCTTCTATAAAACTATTCCATGTGTTGCATGAAGGGCATTTGCCTAACCATTTGGTACTTTCGTAACCACAATGGCTACAAAAAAATGCAGTTTTTATTTTGCTCATTGTATAAAGATAATTGTAAAACTAAAAACGAAATTGTGCTAAAATAATAATGTATATATGTGTAGCTAATCGGTTGCAGATAAAAGCATTAGTAAGTAAACTAATTTATATTATTAAAATGCAAAAGGGCTAACATTGCTGTTGGCCCTTTTACTTACTAACCCATTAAATTCTAACACTAAATTACAATAATGAGGCAGATGACAAAATAATTTTTGAAAATTGTTGATAATTTTTTTACGATTTATTTCGTAAATAAATAAAAACTATTATTTATGAAATTGAGTTTGTGGCATTTGAAAATTTTATAGTATGTTGATGAACAACAGGTTAGAACCTTTCGGGGGCATGAATAGCTATTGCTTCGCCCTTGCTGGCAATTGTTTTAATACAAAATCATTTCGTTATAAATTCAAATTAAATTATTAGTAATTAATTATTTATAAATTTAAATATAATATAAATTAAAACTTAATTTCAATTTTAAAACTATACTTTACTAATATTTGTTAAAAAAAGTAAAAGATTTTTTATCGGGATGAGCAGCTTTTACTTAATTTGTGTGGTCAATGGTCTTTATTAAAGGCATTTTATTACCAAAATGATGTAACATGAGAAAAAAATTACTTTTGGGCATTTGTGCTATGGTTATATTTAGCTTAACCACATTTGCACAAACAACTACAGTAACAGGAAAAGTTACCGATGAAAAAGGCGCCGCAGTAGCAGGTGCCGCGGTACAAGAAAAAGGTACCAAAAATGGTACAAGCACAAACACCGATGGAACTTATTCATTAAAAATTAGAGAAGGTGCTACTCTAATTTTTTCCGGAACCGGTTTAGAAAGGAAAGAAGTAAAAGTTTCGGGCTCTAATGTAAATACCTCACTTAAATATGTAAGTGCAGATATGAGCGAAGTGGTTGTAACCGCAATGGGTATCAAACGCGATAAGAAAGCCTTAGGTTATGCGGTTTCAACTGTAAAAAGGGATGAATTGGAAATGAGACCTGAAGGCGATATTGCTAGAGTATTAAATGGTAAAGCTCCTGGCGTTAGTATTGTTAATACTAGTGGTTTAAGTGGTAGCGGTACCAATATTAATATTCGTGGTATTAGCACTATTACTGGAAGTTCTCAACCATTATGGATTGTAGATGGTGTGCCATTCGATGGCGGTACAAACAATTCTTCTACCGATTTTACCTTTGGTACTCAAACCTCCAGTCGTTTTTTGGATTTAGATCCTAACAACATTGAAAGTATTAACATTTTAAAGGGTTTAAGTGCTACTACCCTTTATGGTTCTGCCGGTAGAAATGGTGTAATTTTAGTTACAACTAAAAATGGTTCAACCTCTACTGCTCGCAAAAAGCAAGAAATTACAGTATCTCAATCTTATTTTCAAACTAAAGCCATTCTTCCTGAATATAATACACAATATGGAGGTGGTTTTGATTTAAGTTTAGGTATTGCGTTCTTTAGTAACTGGGGTGCTAAATTTACTAATCCTCCGCAGGTGGTAAAACATCCTTACGATAGAGCTGCATTAGCCAGTGTATTTCCGCAATTTACAGGGGCTCCTTATTACTACAAATTTTATAATAGTGTTCCTAATTTTTTCCAAACAGGAAATAGCAGCAATACGTCCATTAATATTAATGGCACTTCCGGTAAATTAAATTATAATATGAATTATAGTTATACTGGTGATAATGGATATATTCCAATGAACTCTTTGTATAAAAATACATTTGGAGTAGGCGGTTCTGCTAAACTTACCAATAACTTAACTGTTAGCGGTACATTTAACTATGTTGTAGATGATGTAAACTCTCCTCCAACAAGTAATAGTTATGGTAATAACCCGACTAACGCATCTGTATTTGGTAATGTACTGTATACACCAACTGCAGTAGATTTAATGGGACTTCCTTATGCAAATCCTATAGATAATTCTTCTGTATATTATAGAAATGGAAATGATATTCAAAATCCTCGCTGGACTTTATACAATGCATTTACAAAAGATAAAACTTCACGTGTATATGGTCAAATGAAAATAGCTTACGATTTAATGAAAGGTTTAAATCTTTCTTATCATGTAGGATTTGATAGTTATACCGAATCTCAAACTTATGCTCAAAATAAAGGAGGTGTATTTACGCCTACCGGTATTTTACGTACTTCTACCGGTATCAATACCATTATGGATCATACCTTATTGTTGAACTTTAACAGAAACTTGAATACCGATTTTACATTAAATGTGGATGCGGGTGTAAATGCTCGTAAATATAGCTACAGCCAAACCGGTATGACAAGCACTCAGCAATTGGTTTATGGCTTATTGAATCATGGAAATTTTATAAATCACGATAGTAAGAGTGAAAATGGAAGTCCATTAAATTATATCCAAGAAAGATTATTAGTAGGTGCTTTTGCTCAAGGTCAATTGGGATATAAAGATTATGCGTTCTTAAATTTTGGTGGTCGTAACGACTGGTCATCCACCGTTGAGCCAAATAATAGAAGTTTATTCTATCCTAATGTAGGTGTTTCATTTATCCCAACCAGTGTTATTTCTTGGTTGCAGGATAAGAAAAACATCAACTATTTGAAATTTAGAGTAGGGTATTCAACCAGTGCTAATTTCCCGGATCCATATAGCACCAGACCTTCTTTAAATATTGGTACACGTCAATTTCTAACTGCTAATGCAACAGCTATTAATACTAATTCTTTGCAGAATCAATTGCCCAATCCTAATTTGAAGCCGGAATTGTTAAAAGAAACTGAAGTAGGGGTTGAAGGTAGATTTTTTAATAATAGAGTAAGTGCCGACCTTTCATTCTATAATAGAGTTGCCAACAATCAAATCTTAAACAGATTCTTGGATCCTTCAACCGGTTATACTTTCCAACAAATTAATGCCGGTAAAGTAAGCAATAAGGGTATTGAATTGGCTTTAGGTTATGATGTAATTAAAAATAAAGATTGGAAATGGCATGTAGATGCCTTGTATAGCTTAAATGTAAGTTTAGTTTCTGATTTACCCAGCTATTTAACCAGAGTAAATACTTCAGGATATTCTAATCAAGGTACATTTGCTATCAATGGTCAGGCTTTAGGCGTTATTATGGGTACTTACATTCAACGCGATGCTAAAAGTGGACAGAAAATGGTAAGTGTTGATGGTAATTATATTACTGCTAACGATATTGGAATTATTGGAGATCCTAATCCAAAATATAAATTAACCGGTATCAGTGAATTAAGTTATAAAGCGTTTACATTTAGAATGCAGTGGGATTATAGTGTAGGTGGCGATATGTATTCTGGAACTTCTGGCGCATTGTTAGGTCGTGGTGTTACTAAGGATACACAGTTCGACAGAGCTGCTCCTTATATTTTTCCGGGTGTATTAGCAAATGGTCAGCCTAATAACATACAAATTTCAGCTACACAGGCTTATTTTAGTAATAGTATTACTGGTGGAGCTGCAGATGAAACTGCCATTTACGATGCAACATTTATTAAATTAAGAGAAGCCTCATTATCTTATTCATTACCTGCAAATATGATATCTAAAACTCCATTTGGTTCTGTTTCAATAAGTATTTCTGGTACTAACTTATGGTATTTTGCACCTAATTTTCCTAAATATATTCATTTCGATCCGGAATCAAATGGTTTAGGAGTTGGAAATGGTAGAGGTATGGAATTCTTGTCAGGTCCTTCTGCACGCAGATATGGAGCTAGTATAAGGGTTACCTTCTAAATTTAATTTAAATCAACTTAATAAATCAAAACTTTATGAAGTATAAAAAAATTTTACTGGGGGTATTACTTATAACAGGCATATCTTCCTGTACAAAACAGTTTGATAGCTTATTAAATAACCCTAATTATCCCCAACTGCCTAATGCAGATGTAGATTTGTATCTAAACCAGGTTCAAATCAATTTTAATAATTTTTGGTCTAATGTATCCGATTACACTGGCCAGCTAAGTCGCCAACAAAATTGGGGAGGTCCTTTATATAAAAATGCGTATCAACCAGCTACCTTCGATCTTATGTGGCAATATGCATATTCTAGTATGTTAGTAAATGCCAACGCATTAATTCCGCTGGCCCAGCAACAACAAAAATATATGCATTCCGGAATTGCTCGTACATTAGAAGCCTATACTTTCGCAACTTTAGTAGATGAATTTGGTGATGTGCCTTATTCACAAGCTTTATTAGGTCAGGCTAATACTACTCCTAAAGTTGATGGTGGTGCTTCTATTTATACTGCTATTCAGAGTTTATTAGATAGTGCTATTGTCGATTTTCAAAAGAAATCCTTTTCAACGCCAACCAATGATTTGTTTTATGCTGGAAAAGCAGCTAATTGGATTGCATTTGCAAAAACTTTGAAGTTGAAATATTATATGCAGGTTCGTTTGGTGGATAATACTGTATTACCAAAAATTCAGGCATTATTAACCGAAAATAACCTTATTAATGACCCATCGCAAGATTTTGTATTTAAATATGGCACTAGCCTAACCGCTCCGGATAGCCGTCATCCACATTATGGTACCGATTATGTTCAAACTGGTGGTGTTGGTGAATATTTGAGTAATTATTTCATGTGGGATGTAACAGCTCAAAAATATAACGGAAGTGTTAGAATTACTAACTCCCCAACTAGTACTGCCGATCCAAGGGCAAGATATTATTTTTACAGGCAGTCTTTAGATTATACTTGGGCAAATCAATCAAGTCTTCCTTGTTTTATTAATTCAATGTATGGAAACTCCAATTTCCCTGCTTGGTATCCAAGTGTACCCGATCAAACACCTTTTTGTGTGATTGGAAGAGGTTATTTAGGAAGAGATCATGGTGATAATAGTGGTGCACCACCGGATGGTAATAACAGAACTGCTTGGGGTATTTATCCTGCAGGTGGGCAGTTCGATGCAGACCAAGGCAAAACTGTAACTTTAACTATGGGTGGTCAAGGTGCAGGTATCAGTCCAATATGGTTATCTTCTTTTACCTCTTTTTTAGAAGCAGAAGCTGCTATTGCTTTGGGTATTACCACACAAGGAAGTGCGAGATCTTTATTGCAAACAGGTGTAAATACCTCTATCAATAAAGTAATTAATTTCCCTTCTTCTATTGGATACAACAGCATTCCCGCTTCTTATGTGCCAACTTCAGCACAAATAACCAATTATATTAATTTGGTATTAAGCAATTATGATGCTGCAACTTCTGATGATCAAAAATTAAATATTATAATGAACGAATACTATATTGCTCTATGGGGTAATGGTATTGAAGCATATAATAATTTAAGAAGAACGGGCAAACCTGCTAATTTGCAATTAGTTTTAACCACACCTGCACCAGGATTTTTTATGCGTTCATTCTTCTATCCATCGGTATTTGTTAATAGAAATTCAAATGCTCCGGCACAAAAAACTCCAGGTGATGCAGCAAACAAAGTATTTTGGGACAATAACCCCGATAACTTTATTAAATAATTTTAAAACTTATTAATATGAGGAAGTTAATTTTTATAACCGCTATTTTTGGCTTATTGGCGATTACTAACTCCTGTAAAAAAACAGGAGGTAGTATCAATCCATTAAGCAGCATAAGTAATTTGGGGGTTGGCTCGTATTTAACCTTAGATAGCACTTTAAATCAAAATCTTAACTATGCTTCTTTAGCTACTTCTACGGTTGGTATTATGGCTACACAATTCCCCAATGGAGAAGCTATATCAAATATTGTAGTGTATGCTGTGCAAGGCAGCTCTTACGATACCACCAAATGGGCAAAAGTAAAAACAGTAGCCTATGCAGGTGCTAAAACAGTTATTAGTGTTTCTGGTGCAGAATTAGCTGCTGCTTTGGGTGGCGCCAGTGCTATTACTCCAGGCTCTAATTATACTTTTTATAACCGTATTATTACTAAATCGGGTAAAACATACGATGTAAACAATACCGGTAATAATAGTGGTAGTGGTTTAATTACTGGATTTTACTATCACAGTGCTTTTTATTTTTCTGCTTATGTGGTATGCCCCTTTGTTGCACCAATTGCCGGTACTTATAAAGTTATACAAGATGGTTGGGCAGATTGGAATCCGGGTGATTTAGTGCAAGTAACCGATGGTCCCGGACCAAATGAAGTTAACTTAAGTCAGGTTTGGCCAAATGCTGCTTATGGCAATGTTGTTAATCCATTAGTGGTAGATGTAGATCCTGCAACAGGTACTGCTACTGTTAAGAAAGTAAATTTCGGTAATTATGGTGGTGGTTATAATATGACTGCCGTTGGTGTTGGTGCCAATAGTGTTGCCGGATATGTATTTTCTTGTACTGGGTACATTACTTTAACTATGAATGTTGTAGCCAATGCAGCAGGTGGTAACGGATATAATAATGGACCAACCAAATTAATTTTACAAAAACAATAATATTTGGTTCTTTCAATTAAAAAACCCATTCAAATTTGAATGGGTTTTTTAATTATTTAAAATTTAATTTCTTCCTCGTGGGTATCAAAAAAATGGAATTCAATTAATTGATAATTGTTATTGGATGCAATGGTAAGTTTTATTTTATGTTTTCTTTTCCATTGTTTAGCAATTGAATTAAACCAGCCTTTGGTAAGATGCGAATATACAATAGGATGTACCAATAAGGTTAAATTTTGGTGCGAATGTGTTGCTAAATAATGTAAACGTTTTTCAATTTCATCTTCTAATAATAAGGTGGAAGCTACTTTGCCTGTGCCGCCGCAAGAGGGGCAAATTTCGGTAGTATTAATATTTACCTCGGGTCGCATACGCTGCCTGGTAATTTGCATCAATCCAAATTTAGAAATAGGCAATACCGCATGTTTAGCCCTATCGTATTTCATAAAATCTTCCATTGCCTCTTGTAATTTTCTTTTATTATCGGGCAATTTCATATCAATAAAATCAATTACAATAATTCCGCCTATATCTCTTAATCTTAATTGTCGGGCAATTTCTTCTGCGGCTTCTAAGTTGGTTTCTAAAGCATTTTCTTCTTGGTTATTGCTAACACTTTTATAACCGCTATTTACGTCAACTACATGCAAAGCTTCGGTATGTTCAATAATTAAATAGGCACCACTTGGTAAATTAACTGTTTTACCAAAAGAGCTTTTTACTTGTTTTGTAATTCCAAAATGATCGAATATGGATGAACTATTATTGTAGAAGGTTACAATATCCGATTTATCGGGAGCAATGCGTTGAATATAACTTTTGGTATCGTTAAAAATATTTTTATCGTTAACAATAATTTTATTAAAATCTTCGGTTAATAAATCTCGAAGTATGCTTGTAGTTTTATCTTGTTCGCTTAAAATTTTAGCAGGTGCTTCAGCATTTTTTAAATTTGCTTGAATAGATTTCCATGTTTCAACTAAATCTAATAAATCTTGATGAAGCTCTGCAGTAGATTTTCCTTCTGCAGCAGTTCTTACAATTACACCAAAGTTTTTTGGGCGAATGGCTTCTACAATTTTTTGTAATCTTTTTCTTTCTTCGGAGGAATGAATTTTTTTAGAAACGGCAACTATTTCGTTGAAAGGTGTAACCACAACAAATCTGCCAGGCAAGCTTAATTCGCAACTTAATCTTGGGCCTTTTGCGGCAATAGGTTCTTTAAGAATTTGAACAAGAATATTCGGTTTTCCGTTAAGAACTTCATTAATTTTTCCGGTTTTAACAATTTCGGGTTCTATATGAAAAGTAGAAAAATCGAAACTATTTTCTTCCTTATTAGCAACAGAAAGATGGGTAAATTTTAATATAGAGCGAGCAAAAGGAGAAAGATCGGTATAATGCAAAAAGGCATCTTTTTCGAAACCAACATCTACAAATGCAGCATTTAATCCGGGAATTAGTTTTTTTACTTTTCCAAGATATAAATCGCCAACGGCAAAATTGGCATCTGCTTTTTCGTTATGTAATTCTACCAGTTTTTTATCTTCTAATAATGCAATTTCAACACCCGATCCGGTAGAATTTATTATCAGTTCTTTATTCACAAAATTTGCAACTTTAAAATGTACAATAATGTTCCATACAATAGCTGTAGGAACTATCGGTAAAAAATTTTATGTATTTGCTCAAAGGAAGGAAAGGTAAAGTTGCAGCAATAGAAGAGTTATGGCAAACACATAAGTATATAAAGAAGCCCTTTAAGGAGAGGGCTTCTTTATAGGTTTAATAAGAGAACTATTTGTTCTTTTTCTTATGACGATTTTTTCTTAAACGTTTTTTACGTTTGTGCGTAGCAATTTTATGACGTTTTCTTTTCTTACCACAAGGCATACACTGAATGTTTTAATTATTAAAAATTTTATTTTAAACTCTGAATTCGCTTATCCAATTCTTCTTTTATCTGGTCGTTGTTAATTTGTTTTTTCAATGCCTCATACCATTTAATGGCATTGGGTTTATCGCCCTTTAGCTCATTACATTCTGCTAATTGAAAAAGTGCTTCAACATTTCCCGGTTGTTTATTAATTATTACCGTAAAATGCTCAATGGCTTTATCATACTGTCCACTTTTTTTACCTCCTAAACCTAATACTAATTGCGCATATAGGTTGTTAGGATTTTTTTGAACAATTTCACGCACTTTCATAATTCCTTCCATTGGACTGGTAGAAATATTGCCAAATAAATAGCAGGCACCAATTCCAATTTTTGCCGAATCGTTAGTAGGATTGATTTCCAAAACCTTATCTAAAAGAACTTTTGCATTTGTAGCCAACCAATTTTGCATAGGTGCATCATTAGAGCCAATTAGGTTATCTACAAAAAGTTGGGCGGCAAAGGTGAGGCTTTTTTCCGAATTTTCCAACTTAGCGGCTTCGGCGGTATAATAAGCATAGGGTTCAAATGCATGAATCGAATCTTTCCAATAGTGGGCTAATTGATGGTAAATGTGAATTTTTTGTTCTTTTACATCGCCTCTTATTACTGCATTCTCCATGCTTATTAAGCGTTCATTTTGTGCCGAGTTTAATTTTTGTTTGGCAGTTGCTATAATTTCTGTAGTGCTTATAGATTTATTACCGGCAGCCTGCTGCATAGGTGTAGCGGAAGTATCTTTTTTAGGCGGAATTGTTTTTCCAAAGAAAAAAATAAGGAGGAATAGTGCCAATCCTCCACCAACCAGAAATAGTTGTTGACGTTTCACATGAATATATTTGCAGCAAATTTACTCAGACCGAAGATTGCTTTTCACTTCGTTCATAAATTCTTTTGCAGGTTTAAATGCAGGTATAAAATGTTCGGGAATATCTACTGCTGTATTTTTTTTAATATTTCTACCAATTTTGGCAGCTCTTTTTTTAGTAATAAAACTACCAAAACCACGTATGTAAATATTATTTCCATCCGATAAACTATCTTTTATTTCTTTAAATGCGGTTTCAAGTGTAACCAACACATCTACTTTAGGTATTCCGGTTTTCTCAGAAATATTGTTAATCAAATCAGACTTTCTCATATGGTTGTTATTTGATTCGAAAAATTGTAATAATAAAGAAAACTATTTTTTTTAATTTTTGCAAGAAAAGCGAACATTTTTTTTGAATATGTTAGTATTTGATATGCAATATTTGAAGGTATAAAATTTGCAGTAATTAAAATAATTTTATTTGAAGATGATTAACCATATTTGTACGCTATGTTAAGAAAGGATTTTACTACCTATTTAATGCAATGGAATGCACATGAAAATACCCGAATAATGCCTTGGAAGGGAGAATTAGATGCATATAAAATTTGGATTAGCGAAATTATTTTGCAGCAAACCCGCGTAGAACAAGGCTGGGCCTATTATGAACGATTTATTCAAAAATTTCCTACGGTACAACAGTTGGCACAAGCCAATGATGAAGAGGTTTTTAAATTATGGGAAGGCTTAGGTTATTATAACCGATGTAAAAATTTACTGTTTACAGCAAGATTAATTGTAACCAATTACCAGGGTATTTTTCCGAATAGTTTTGATGAAATTATTAATTTAAAAGGAATAGGTACTTATACAGCTTCGGCTATTGCATCGTTTGCATTTAACCTGCCTTATGCAGTGGTGGATGGAAATGTTTTTAGAGTATTAGCAAGAGTATTTGCCATTCAAGTTCCAACAGATACTGTAGAAGGTAAAAAAATATTTTTGGAGTTAGCCAATAGCCTGCTCGATAAAAATAGACCGGGCTTATACAATCAGGCAATAATGGATTTTGGTGCCACAGTTTGTAAGCCTTTTGCACCAGCATGTAATCTGTGTAGTATCAATAAAATTTGCAAAGCATTTGAAAAAGGAATTGTAAATGATTTACCAATAAAAGAAAAAATAATTAAGAAGAAAAACCGGTGGTTGTATTATTTTATTTTTTTGAAGAACGATACTGTAATGGTTCGAAAGCGAATACAGCAAGATATTTGGCAAAATTTGCATGAATTTTATTTAATAGAATCGAATGAAACAATTAAATGGAATGAACAAGAAATTGAAAATATTTTGCAAAATCATTTACATATTTCAAACTATACGCTTTTACATATTTCTCCTACAATTGAACAACAGTTAACGCATCAAAAAATAAAAGGACAGTTTATAACCATTCAGCTAACAAGTATTCCCAAAAATATTCAGCAGTATAAATGGTATCCGCGTAATAAAATGTATGAATTGGCTTTTCCTAAATTTATTAACCAATATCTTGATAAATATTTTATAGAAAATAAAAACGAGATGTAGGTAATTTATTTTTTATTATTTGCAATTAGGGTATTAATAAAAGAACTAATAATAGAAACAATAATACTAAATAATAAAGCCCAAAACCAATTATCTACTGTAAAACCCGGAACAATATCGGATGCCCATTTAATAATTAAAATATTAATTACAAGTAAAAATACACCTAAGGTTATTATAGTAATAGGGATAGTAAAAACAATAAGAATGGGTTTAATAAAACTGTTTAAAATACCTAATACAGCAGCCACTAATATGGCAGTTATTGTTCCATCAATATGAACACCGGGTAAAATAAATACAGCAAATAATATTGCTACCGATGTAACTAATGTTTTAGTTAAAAATTGTGTCATAGCATAATAGTATGCATGTAAGTTAATAATAGATTTTTGTATAAGCTAACAGTATAAAATATTTTGTCTAAGAATATTTTTGAGTAGCTTCGATAACAGTTTTTACACTAAACAATTAACCATGATAGTACAATCTCTTTTAGGAGAATTTATGCATGAAGCAGAAAATACGCGTAAATTATTAAATGCCATTCCCGATTCAGCATTAAGTTATAAACCTGCAGAAAAATTATGGACAACGGCTCAGTTGGCTTCTCATATTGCGGAAGTATATAACTGGTTCGATGATACTTTTAACTCGGATGTATTTGATATGGGAACTTATAAATACGATAAAGGAGATATTTCTAAAGCAGCAAATATTGTAGCCAAGTTTGAAGAGAATGTAAAAAAAGCACAAGCCGTTTTAGAAGCAGCAAAAGATGAAAATATGATGACCATGTGGAGAATGACTTTTAATGGAAAGGATGCATTTCCAGCTATGCCCAGAATTCAGGTGGTAAGGGGATTTTTATTTAATCATTTATACCATCATAGAGGTGAACTGATAGTGCATTTAAGAGCTACAGGCAATAAAGTGCCCGGATTGTATGGGCCAACTTTTGATGATAATAATAGGTAATAATTATAAAGCAAAATGCCTCATTTTTAATGAGGCATTTTTATATGTTATATTACAATTAATTGATAAAATTCAGAAGGGTTTAAATATTTTTTTGCGAGTGATTGTAATTCTTCGGCCGATACAGTTTTTATAGTTTGTATACTATTATAAAAATAAGCTTCGGTTAAATTATTTAAAATATAATTTTTCCATCTTGCAATAATTTGAAAAGGTCCATCTAAATCGCCTAATAACCCACCAATCATGTAGTTTTTAACTAAATGCAATTCATCTTCATCAATTAGCTGCGTGCGAAGAATTTCCATTTCTTTATACGTTTCTGTAATGGTAGCTTCACATACATCTTTTCCTGCTTCGGTACTAATCATCCATGCTGTTTCGTGAATATGATTTTGAATATAAGAATGAATACCATAAGTATATCCTTTATCTTCCCGAATATTACTCATTAATCTTGAGCCGAAAAAACCTCCTAAAATATTATTTAAAACTTGTACTTTTTGAAAATCGGGATGATGGCGATTAGGAAAAGGTCTTGCTAACCTAATAGCTCCCTGTACACCATTTTTATCATTAATAATTGTATATTTTTTTTCTGTTGCCGGCTTGGTTATTATTTCAGTTTCTTTAATAGCATTTTGATTAAGTGGTAACGAACCAAAAAAAACATTTAATTGTTGCTCAAGTTGTTGGGGTAATTTTCCTGCAACAAATAATAAGCATTTTCCTGAAGTATAATATTGTTGATAATATTTGGTTAATTCATCTCTTTGTAAATGATCATAATCTAAGGTAGATGTATATTTTCCGTAAGGATGATGAAATCCAAAAACATATTCATCTATTAAGCGGTTAGCTACAAAATCGCATTTTTTTAAATTAACTTCTAATCTTTGTTTTTGGTTTTGTTTATAAATAGCCAATTCATCTTCCGGAAATACCGAATCGGTAAGTATTTCAGCAATTACGGGTAAAAGTTTAGGCAAATGTTTGGCTAAAGTATGTAAGGTAATAGTGGCTGTTTCGTTATAACAATTTCTGCTTAAATAAGCACCATAAAATTCAAAGTGCTCGTTAATGGCAAAAGCATTTTTCGAGGTTGTTCCATTTTTTAATAAAAAATTTGTAGTAGCAGCAACAATATTTTTTTCTTCGTACCAATTGCCGGCATAAAACACAAATTCTAGCATTATTACTTCTTCTGCACCTGCATTAACTGCATAAACCGGAACACCATTATCTAAATTAAATTGATGATATGGTTTTAATTGTAAATTAAATTCTACTGCATCTAATATTGTGGGAGCTTGTTTTCTGTTAATCATAATGAATGCTTACTGTAATAGTGTAGGGTATTGCTGTTGTTATCGGTAAAAATTTCTTTGGCATAATTTCTAATATCCAAATTAGTTACTGCTTGGTATTTACTTAATTCGGTATTAATTAAAGTTGCATCGCCAATTAGTTCATAAAATGCTAAGCTATTGGCACGGTTCATAATGCTCATATCTTCAAAAGCCAAAACACTTTCTGTTTTATTTTTTACTTTTTCTAATTCGTGCTCGTTGATTAAGTTGGTTTTAATTTTTTCCAGTTCTTCTTCAATTGCTTGTTCTGCTTTTTCCATTTCAATGCCTTTAACCAATTTTCCTTCTATCGTTAATAAACCAGGTTCAATTGTTCCAAAATGATAACAATCTAACGAAGAAAATAGCTGTTTTTCTTTTACTAATGATTGATATAATCTGGAAGAGCTGCCACCACCTAAAATTTCGGTAATTAAATCGGCTATATAATAAGAAGTTGATAATCTGCCGCCAATATGCCAAGTTTTAATTATTGCATCTAAAGGTACATCGGCAGTATAGTTTAATAATTTTGCTTTTGTTTGGGTAGGTTCTTGTACTATATTTCGTTGGTATTTTTCTCCACTTTCAATATTGCCAAACCATTTTTCGGCCAGTAGTTTTATTTCATCTGTTTTTACTTTTCCTGCAACTACTAAAACGGCATTTATAGGCCGATAGTGTTTGAAGAAAAATGATTTTACATCTTGAATATTTGCATTTTCAACATGGCTTAATTCTTTTCCAATAGTCATCCATTTATACGGATGAACAGTATAAGCCAATGCCCTCATTTTATGCCATACATCGCCATAGGGTTTATTAATATAATGTTCTTTAAATTCTTCGCAAACTACTTTGCGTTGTACATCTAAGCTTTTTTCGCTAAAAGCTAAACTTAGCATTCTGTCACTTTCTAACCAAAAAGCAGTTTCAATATTTTCGGCCGGAAGTGAGCAATAGTAATTGGTTAAATCGTTAGTGGTGTATGCATTGTTTTCGCCACCTGCTCTTTGAAGTGGCTCATCGTAATCCGGAATATTAATGCTGCCGCCAAACATTAAATGTTCGAATAAATGTGCAAAGCCTGTTTTATCTTCTTGTTCATCTCTTGCTCCCACATCGTACATAACATTAACAACTGCTAAGGGAGTAGAATGATCTTCATGCACCATTACTCGCAATCCATTAGAAAGGGTAAACTTATTAAACTCAATCATATTGTAAATAGATATTGTTGCAAAGTAATACAAAAACTATTGGCAGCAATTGTTAAAAGCAATCACTTTCTTTTTAGAATATTTTTAATTTTTAAATTAATTTCTAATGGTTGGTTGTTTCGTAATATAAGCAGTTTAACTACAGAATCGGCATTCTGTAATAAGGTTTTATATGTTTGAATGTTTTTAGAAATATTATTATCAATAGCAAGAATTATATCGTTTTCTTTTAAGCCGGCTTTATCGCCCGGGGAGTTTGGAATAATATCTATAATCTTTACATCTCCATCAATATCATAAATTCCCAAGCCTGTATAAGAGTAATCGAAAAAATCTCCAAAATGAATATTAGGTTTAAAATAAAAAATTTGATCGGGATAGTTAATAATAATATTAAATCTTCTCATTAAATCATTGCCTATTACCCCATCAAAAAAAGGATACGATGTTACATTGTATTCATCATTAAAAATATAGGCTGGTACTTTTTTAAATCGGTAAGGGCCAAAGCGAACAGATTGGGCAATGGTTAAACCCATTTCTTTTTTACCGCCAATACCTTCGGTTTGTGTGGCAAATATTTTATATTTTTTATTGAGGGGTAAACTATCATCAACAAAGTCTTGCGAAAATAGTACACACAAACCGGCACCGGTATCTAAAATAAATTTTCCATTAATGGGTGCATTGCCTTCAATGGTTACAGAATGATAGGGTAACGAGTTAAAACCTGCATGCAACAAATAACCTCCTTTAGGATATTTAATATAACCGGGCGAGTGTACTTCAATAACGTAATGTTCAAAGTCAACTTTTACAATATATCTTCTTAAAAAACTAAAGCCAATAATACCATCAATTCTAACACCATAAACACTACTTAAAAGCTCATAATTATTAATATGAAAATCTAAACTGTCAACCATTAATCCGGGTAAGCGTAATGCATGGTTAAAGGCAAAATCAACTTTTTTTAAACCTGCAATACCTCTTACTGTTCTATCGGTTTTTTGTGTGGCTAAATGCAATTCTGCAGCAGTAAGCGAATCTAAAGAGATACCTCCACTGCCTGTATCAAAAACAAAGTTCAGTGAATCGGGGAAATTATCTATACCTGCTTTTACTATAATAATGCCACCGGATAACATAGAAAAGGAAAATTTTGTAAGGAATTTAGATTGAGGTTTTACAAACTCTTCCTGAGAAAATACTGAGATATTTACTGAAATTTGAAAAAATAAAAATAATAATATTGTTTTTTTCATTGCTATAAAATCAAATCTTACTTTAAGTTACAGAAACATACATTACACTTATCATAACAGGCAAATATTTTATTTTAAAGAAAAAATATATTGAAGGATGGTAAATGCTACGCTATTTTTTTTGAACTATATTTTAATGGTACAAGCATTTACATTACTACCTTTGTTGGCATTTAACTAATAATTATGCAATTAGCCGATTTATACCAGCGAGCATTAAATTTTGAGTTTTTAACAAGAACCGAAGGAATGTTTTTATTTAATAATGCACCACTTACAGAGTTAATGTATGTGGCCGATGAATTAAGGAAGAAGCAAATACCACACGGAAAAGTTACATGGCAAATAGATAGAAACGTAAATACTACCAATGTTTGCATAGCCAATTGCAAGTTTTGTAATTTTTATAGAATTCCAGGCCATAGCGAAGCGTATATTACCGATATGGATACGTATCGGAAAAAAATAAGCGATACCATAAAATACGGTGGAGATCAATTATTATTACAAGGTGGGCATCATCCCGAATTGGGATTAGATTTTTATACAAATACTTTTAAGCAAATAAAGCAAGAATTTCCTACCATTAAATTACATGCACTTGGTCCGCCGGAAATTGCACATATCACTAAATTAGAAAAATCAACACATAAAGAAGTATTAACGGCTTTGAAAGAAGCAGGAATGGATTCGTTGCCGGGAGCCGGTGCAGAAATTTTAGTAGATAGAGTGAGAAGATTAATTTCTAAAGGTAAATGCGGTGCCGATGAGTGGTTGGCCATTATGCACGAAGCTCATAAATTAAATATTACCACTTCTGCAACCATGATGTTTGGCCATGTAGAAACTTTAGAAGAAAGATTTATTCATTTAGAAAGAATACGAGAAGTTCAGGCAATGAAACCAGAAGGAGCAAAAGGATTTCTTGCATTTATAGCATGGACATTTCAGGATGTAGATACTTTACTTGCTAAAATTAGAGGCGTACAAAACCTAACTACCCCCGATGAATACATTAGAATGATTGCAATAAGTAGAATAATGTTGCCCAATATTACCAATATTCAATCGAGTTGGTTAACTGTTGGTAAACAAACAGCACAAATTACTTTACATGGCGGTGCTAACGATTTTGGAAGTATAATGATTGAAGAAAATGTAGTAAGTGCTGCCGGAGCACCTCATAGGTTTACCTATAAATCAATACAACAAGCTATTAAAGAAGCAGGCTTCGAACCTCAATTGCGTAATCAGCAATATGAATGGAGAACTATTCCCGACAATATTCAAGAACAAATAATTGAATATTAAAAGCAATTACTTATATATAGTGGCTAATAAAAAATAAACACCGAAATATGAACGAACATTTTGTGCATAGAATTAAATCCGAATTGGCCGAAATTGAAAATGCAGGTTTGTTTAAAAAAGAACGCATTATTACCAGCGAACAAGGCCCGGAAATAATTGTAAATGGAAAAACTGTTTTAAACTTTTGTGCTAATAATTATTTGGGTTTGTCATCTCATCCAAAAGTTATTGAAGCTGCACATAAAGCTATTGAAACACACGGCTATGGAATGAGTAGTGTTCGGTTCATTTGTGGCACACAAGATATTCATAAAGAACTGGAAGAGAAAGTTGCAAAATTTTTAGGTACAGAAGATACTATTTTGTACGTGGCTGCCTTCGATGCCAATGGTGGTGTTTTTGAACCTTTGTTTAATGAAGAAGATGCAATTATTAGCGATGCTTTAAATCATGCTTCAATTATTGATGGTGTTCGTTTATGTAAAGCACAACGTTACCGCTACGAGCATAACAATATGAACGATTTAGAAATAAAATTGCACGAAACCCAAAATTTACGCAGCAGAATTATTGTTACCGATGGCAGTTTTAGTATGGATGGAACTATTGCACAGTTAGATACAATTTGCAATCTCGCCGATCGATATAATGCTATTGTAATGATTGATGAATCTCATTCTTCTGGCTTTCTTGGAAAAACAGGAAGAGGTACGCACGAATATAGAAATGTGATGGGCCGAGTTGATATTATTACCGGCACATTTGGCAAGGCACTTGGCGGTGCCAGTGGCGGATTTACAAGTGGGAGAAAAGAAATTATTGAAATGTTACGTCAGCGTTCTCGTCCATATTTGTTTTCTAATTCAATGGCTCCAAGTATAGTAGGTGCAAGTATTGCGGTATTAGATATGTTAACCGAAACAACCGAATTGCGCGATAAATTAGAATTTAATACGCAATATTTTAGAACAAATATGACCAAAGCCGGTTTTGATATAAAACCGGGAGATCATCCTATTGTTCCCATTATGTTGTACGATGCAGTGGTGGCACAAAATTTTGCTGCCAAATTATTAGAAGAAGGTATTTATGTAATTGGCTTCTTCTATCCGGTAGTGGCAAAAGGTTTAGCTCGTATTCGCGTACAATTAAGTGCAGCACACGAACAACAGCATCTCGATAAAGCAATTACAGCATTTACTAAAGTGGGTAAAGCGTTGCAGGTAATTTAAAATAAATTTCAACTAACTATTATGCATCTTCCATTCAACAAAAAAGTTACAATAAGTTTTTTGAGTTTAATTTTTTTATTCGCTTCTTGTTCAAATAATAATGTAACTATTAACAACAGCTTTAAAAAATATTTCGATGCAAATAAAGTAACCGGCTCATTTGCATTATTTGATAATGGTGAAGGTTCTTTTGTTATTTATAATTTATCGCGGTACAAAGATTCGGCTTATTTGCCTGCTTCAACCTTTAAAATTGTTAATGCATTAATTGGTTTGCAAACCGGCGTTATAAGTAATGACAAAATGATCATTAAATGGGATGGTATTGTAAGGCCAATAGCTGCTTGGAATAAAGATTTAACAATGGAAGAAGCATTTAAAGTTTCTGCGGTTCCTTATTTTCAGCAAGTAGCCAAACGAATTGGAAAAGATACTATGCAAATTTGGTTAGATAGTTTGCATTATGGCAACAAAAAAATAGGAAATGCTATAGACTCTTTTTGGTTAGATAATTCGCTAAAAATTACTGCCGATGAACAACTGGGCTTAGTAAAGCAATTATATTTTGGCAAACTTCCTTTCAATAAATTTTCAACCGATATTGTAAAAAAAGCAATGATTCAAGAAAATAATGCTAAATATATTTTAGCCTATAAAACAGGATGGGGAAATAAAGAAAATGGTAATTCTATTGGTTGGATAGTTGGGTGGATTGAAGAAAATAAACATCCCTACTTTTTTGTTTTAAATATTGAAGGAAAATCTGATATAGATATGGTTACAATTAGAAAAAATATATTGATGGATATTTTGAAGCAGCAAGGATTTTTGCAGGGAAAAAGATAATGTAGTAAGTAATTAAAAAGGGAAGTGCTCATACCGAAAACGGCATGGGCACTTTTTGTTCCCAACTTCAACCAAGTTATACTAAAAATTTAAGAAATAATAAATCCTCAAATTGAATAGAAGGCTTACCATTATTAATTTTTGCAGAGCGAACAGCATTTTTTGTTGCCGGTGCAGTTGGGGTTTGTTTGGGCTGATAATGGTATCGAGTTGAATCATTATTATTTTGTTGTAATTGCTTATCTATTTCTTTTAGTTCTTTTAATTTTTGTTCTTTTTCTCTTAGTATTTGTTCTTTACTCTTTTTATATTCTTCTAATGTGTTATTATAATCTCCATTATCAGAATTGTTGTCATCATCCCGTAAATTATCGGTTCTTTGTAATCCTTTTTCGGTTTGTATGTATTCAACACCGCGTCTCCATCTTTCTTCTTCTTGATCTTGATAGTAATAGCTTTCCCAATTATCACCATCTAAACCAATATGAACATCAAATCCATCATTCCATCCAATATTATCGTTTACCATAATTTTCTTTCCAACAGGTACAGCAATAGTTAAAATAATATGTTGATTACGAAATTTTTGATCTTGTGTAATGCCAATGCCTTTATCTAATTTCAGTAAAGAATCTTGCTGAATAATGTCGTACTTAATTTTAGAAGCAATATTATCGGCTTCTCTTTTCGAACTTCCATTGGCTAATTTTACCATGGTAACTGTAAAGCTGTCGGACAAAGATTTTACAATTCTTATTTTTACGTTTTGAACAAAAACAGTGTCTTCATCTAATTTTACAAATGGTTCAATTTTTAACCATCTGCGGTTATAATATTTGATGGTATTGGGTGCTGTTAATTCTAATTTATTAATTTTAGGATTTGATATACTTATATTTTCTTCTGTTGCATGATTGGTATAATGATAATCGGTTCTTAAACTGCTAATTAATGCAATGAAGCAAAAAAACCCTATTAACCATAATGATAAAAATGAGTACCTAATAAGTTTGCTATTTCTTTTAATACCTGCAATGCGGCGAATAATTAAAGTAATAATGCCAATTACTGGTACCCAAATGAAGAATAATAAAGTACCCCATACTAAAACTTCTTCCCATCCATTAGCTATAATAAAAGGTTTTAAAGGCATAAGACTGGTTAAGGCAATACCCATTGCAAAAAGTGCAATTACTACAGCAATTAAAACTACACCAATAATAAAATAAGCAAATATTTTAAAAATTAGTACAATAATATCGCCCAAACCTCTTCCGGCTTTTTTAGCAACTGTTGATGCTTCGGTGCTAAATTGTTTTCCTTTTGAAGAAACTGTTTGGCTAAATTCTTCGCTAAATTGTTTGCTTTTGCTGCCAACGCTTGCACCAATTTCTTGGCCCCATTGTTGGGCTTTTTTTCCAAAGCCTTCTAAATCACTTTGAATAGTGGTTTTAATATTATTTAAATCTACTTTTTCGCCTTTCATTTCTAATTTATCGGCACTACTTTTTGCTTCAGGAATTACCAGCCAAAGAATAATATAAAATATGAATGAACCCGGGCTAAATGAAAAACTTAAAAAATGAGGAAAATCCCACCAACCCCAATGCGAAAATTGAAAAACAAAAGATAAAAAAGGAATAATAAATAATAATCTGGGAATAATAACACTAATACCAAAATATTGTGCCAATCCGCTGCAAACACCGGCAATTACTTTTTCATCTGGATCTCTAAATAATCTTTTGCGCTGCGAGCCAATAGCGGTAGAGGCACTGCTGGGTAACACTACCCATAATATTAAATAAGGTATAAAAGTTGCACCAAAAAATATAATGGTAATTACCCGCATAATTACCGGATCAATGCCAAAATAATTGGCAAATCCGGCACAAACACCACCTAATACTTTATGGTTTTCATCTCTAAATAGTTTTTTAGTTTCTGATGTATAACTATTGGTAGATGAATTGGATGTTGAAGATGCATTGGTTTTGGTTGTTTGTTCTGTTGAAGCATCTTCTTCAAAATCTTCCGGACGTCCCATGCTGGCAATAATTCTATTTACATCATCATCGGTAATACATGTACTTCCTTTCTTTAAGCTTTCTCCAAATAGCTCGGCAATGCGACCTTCAATATCATTTATAATTTCTTCTTTACCCTCTTCGTGAGCAAAAAATTTTGTCAAACTTTCAATATATTGTTTTAATATATCATAAGCAGATTCTTCAATAGGTATAACTCTGCCTTGAAAGTTGATGTTAATTACCTTTTTCATTATTCAATATTTTTTGGTTAAGGTTGGGTTTCAATTGTATCAAATGCAGTATTTGATGGAGGTTGTGTTAATGTATGAACAGCATCGGCCAGTTCCTTCCATGTAAGTTCTAACTCATCATAAAATTGCATGCCTTTATCTGTCATCATAAAATATTTTCGAGGAGGGCCGCTATTGCTTTCAACCCATCTGTAGTTTAATAATCCGGCGTTTTTTAATCGGGTTAATAATGGGTACAATGTGCCTTCTAAAATGTGCAGATTAGCAAGTTTCATTTTTTCTACAATATCACTCGGATATACTTCTCCTTGGCGAATGATGGATAGAATACAAAATTCAAGCACACCTTTTCGCATTTGGCTTTGTGTATTTTGAATATCCATGGCAATTTTTTTGCGATTTTATTTTGTTGTATAAAACTATATGCAACAAAAAATCTTTTTTAAAATGTAAGAATAATTACGTTGTACTGCAACATAGTATTATAGGTATCTTCTATAAATTCTATCTCTTCTTAATTTTTGTACGTGCCACATATCAACGTTTCCGAAACTTGGTTTGTGTTGATTGCTGGTTTCACGAGTAGATACTTCTTTTATTTCTTTTACTGCAACTTTTACTTCGTTATTATGTGATAGTAAGTTGTTATTTGCTGCTGTGTTCATAAAACTATTTTTTTGATTGATTAATTGATTTTGATAGAACAAAGATAAGGGTATTTTTAGTACCATGCAACACATAGTACTAAGTTTGTTTTAGTAATATGTAGTAGTAAGATGTATTTATTTGATATATTCTATTGGTAATCAGTTAATTAAAATGAAAAACTCTTTTTCGCCAATTTGATAGGTGGTAATTTAGCGAGGATGAGTGGGGCTTATTAGAAAAAGCTAAATTTACTTTTTTGGTACAGTACATTATTGCACAGCGAATAATGGCAAGCAGCTATTTACGAGCAACAAGCATTTTCGTTTTGTTTTGGAGGGCATTTTACATTTCCATAACTACAAAAAACGCAACAATCGCCCAATTTAGGTTGTAACCTTGTTTTACAGTTTGTGCATTCATAAAAAAATTGGCATGCATTGGTGGGCATTGTTTCTACTTTTTGGTATCCACAAATTGGGCAGGTTATGGTTGATTCAAGAATATTTTTTTCAGTCATCTTACTTTTTTTAAAAAATATTTATCGTAAAAATACGATAAATGAAAAAATCTTATTTACTTTGTTCATCGTAAAAATACGATATTATTATGGCAATACATAAATTAGAAGAATTTGGTAAAAAAGAGCAACACCTTGCAAGTTTTGCCAAAGCAATGGGTCATCCTGCTCGGATTGCAATTTTAAAAGTATTGGCACAACGTAGCGAATGTGTGTGTGGAGAAATAGTAAATGTAATTCCATTGGCGCAAGCAACGGTTAGTCAGCATTTAAAAGCTTTAAAAGAGGCCGATTTAATACAAGGAACGATTGATGGACCCAAAAGTTGTTATTGTATTAATTGGAAAACAATTGAGAAATTTTATACAGAATTTAATACACTATTCAGCAAGTTGCAAGAAGGAAAATTAAAATCTTGTTGTTAATAATCATTTTTAAATTATACATTATGAAATCAGAATCAGAATTAAAAGAAATAGTAAAGCAGAAATACAGCGAAATAGCTTTACAAGATAGAAACACCAATAAAAGTTCTTGTTGTGGATCGGGTGGGTGTTCAAAAGAAGTTTATACCATTATGAGTGATGATTATGCATCAGTTGAAGGATATAATGCAGATGCAGATTTGGGGTTAGGATGTGGACTGCCAACCGAATATGCAAAAATAAAAAAAGGTGATACGGTTATTGATTTAGGAAGCGGTGCCGGCAACGATTGTTTTGTTGCAAGAGCCATAACCGGCGATACAGGAAAAGTGATAGGAATTGATTTTACTGAAAAAATGATTGAGTTGGCACGTGCCAATGCCAATAAATTGAAATATAATAATGTTGAATTTAGGTTAGGTGATATTGATCAATTACCTGTATCGGCTAATGTTGCAGATGTAATAATAAGTAATTGTGTGTTAAACTTAGTGCCTAATAAAAATGCAGTATTCAGCGAAATATATCGTGTATTAAAACCCGGTGGGCACTTCAGTATTTCCGATATTGTACTTATAGGATTGCTACCCGATAATATTAAATCGGCAGCTGAAATGTATGCCGGTTGTGTAGCAAGTGCAATTCAAAAACAAGTGTATTTGGAATTTATTACCATGAATGGGTTTAAAAATATTACCATTCAAAAGGAAAAACCAATTATTGTTCCAAACGATATATTAAAAGATTATTTAAGTGAAGAAGAAATAATAAACTATAACAATAAACCTACAGTCATATACTCAATTACAGTATATGCAGAAAAACCGACTGAAGAGAATTGTTGTACACCAAGTACTGGATGTTGTTAAACCAAATCAATAATAAAATATGAGTGCAGAAAATTGTTTTCCGGCTGCAGAAAGAAAGAAGTTAAACTTTTTGGATCGTTATCTTACTTTATGGATTTTCTTAGCAATGTCTGTTGGTGTTGCAACCGGTTATTTTATTCCATCCAGTGCAACATTTATTAATTCTTTTTCGAGTGGAACAACTAATATTCCTTTAGCAATTGGATTAATATTAATGATGTATCCACCGTTAGCAAAAGTTAGATATGAAAAAATGGGAGAAGTTTTTAGGAACAAAAAAATATTGAGCATTTCTTTAATTTTAAATTGGATAGTTGGGCCCATTTTAATGTTTTTTCTTGCTATAATTTTTCTTAAAAATTATCCCGATTACATGATTGGTTTAATTTTAATTGGTTTAGCACGTTGCATTGCAATGGTTATAGTGTGGAATGAATTAGCTGAAGGCAATAGAGAATATGCCGCAGGATTAGTAGCATTAAACAGCATTTTTCAGGTATTATTATACAGTGTGTATGCTTATGTATTTATTACTTTATTGCTTCCTTATTTTGGTGTTAAAGCAATAGAAATAAACGTAACAATTGCCCAAATAGCCAAAAGTGTAGGTATTTACTTAGGCATTCCATTTGCTGCCGGAATAATAAGCAGGTATGTTTTATTAAAGCTAAAAGGCGAAACATGGTATCAAACAAAATTCATTCCTATAATATCACCCATTACATTAATTTCTTTATTATTTACCATTATTATAATGTTTAGTTTAAAAGGAAATTTAATTGTGCAAATACCTTTAGATGTTTTGCGTATTGCTATTCCTTTAGTTATTTACTTTATTGTAATGTTTTTATTAAGTTTTTTTATTGGAAAATATTTAGGTGCAGATTATTCTCGAAATGCTTCTATAGCATTTACTGCTACAGGAAATAATTTTGAATTAGCTATTGCAGTTGCCATTGGTGTATTTGGTATTAATAGTGGAGAAGCTTTTGCGGGTGTTATTGGCCCTTTGGTAGAAGTTCCGGCATTAATATCTTTAGTAAATGTAGCCTTTTGGCTAAAGAAAAAATATTATAAACAAGTACTCTAAAAAATATACATACAAAATTGGGTACAATTAATATTGATAATTTATAAAATTGTTACATGAAAAAAAAACTATTATTTGTTTGTATAGAAAACAGCAATCGTTCTCAAATGAGCCAAGCATTTGCAATTATGTTAGGCGGAAATAAAGTTGAAGCCTTTAGTGCAGGCAGTAAACCCAGTGGCATTGTTAATCCTAAAGCAATTGCAGCAATGCAAGAATTAGGGTATGATTTAAGTAAACATGATTCTAAATCATTACAAGATGTTGAACAGTTTGCACCCTTCGATGCTGTAATTACTATGGGTTGTGGAGATGCTTGTCCTTGGATGCCCGCTAAAAAATTTATCGATTGGCAAATCCCCGATCCAAAATATATGGAGCCAAAAGAATTTAATACCGTTCGAGATTTTATAAAAGATAAAGTAAAACAGTTATTAGTTGATTTAGAACTAAACATTTTAGAAGGTTAATAAACGTTAGGTAATACATAATTTACATCTCATAACTTAATTTTCAGAAATACTACTTGTTATTTTATAAAAAAAGCTAACTTTAAGATGGCTAAATTTTATTGCTCTAAAAATTTTAAGTATGAGAGGTGTAAACAGAGTTATGCTTATTGGCAACTTAGGTAAAGATCCTGATGTGCAATTCTTAGAAGGAAATATTGGCGTTGCTAAATTTCCATTGGCTACAACAGAAACGTATAAAGACCGCAACGGAAAACTGGTATCTCAAACCGAATGGCATACAGTTGTTTTGTGGCGTGGCTTAGCAGAATTGGCACAAAAATATTTACATAAAGGCAGCTTAATATATGTTGAAGGAAGATTAAGAACTCGTAGTTGGGAAGATAAGGAAGGAAATAAAAAATTTGCAACCGAAGTAGTGGGAGATAACTTAATTATGTTAGATAAAAGAGGAGAAGGCCATACACATGGAGGCGGTGCACATGATGCCATAGAAGGTTTTGGAGGCGATGAAGTACCTCCTATTGCCGATTCGGGAGAAAATTTGCCTTTTTAGCTGAAGTTGTATAAAAAAGATATTTTTGCATGTGCAATAGAAGGCCGATTTATGTATCGGCCTTTTGTGATAAAGAATTATTAAACTAAATATTTTATTTTGGATTATCACTCGGTTCTCGAAAAAACTACTACTTTATTACTAATTAACCCACAGGCAACTACTGTGTTGATAGTATTATTGTTATGCTTATTAATTTTATCTTTTATAGTTAGTGGTGCCGAAGTGGCTTTTTTCTCTCTTACTTATAAAGAAATTAACCTTTTAAAAACTAAACAGCATTTAGCCTATAAAAGAATTATAGAGCTGTTAGACGATCCTAAAAAATTATTAGCCTCTTTATTAATTGCCAACAGCTTTATTAATATTGCTATAATTATCATTTCTAATATTTTAATTGACGACTTACTCTCTTTCGGCAAAAATTTTGAGTGGATTGAATTTTTAATAAAAGTTATTTTAGTAACATTTATCCTTTTACTTATAGGTGAAGTAATGCCCAAAACAATGGCTGCTCAAAATAATATTCGTTTCGCTAAAGAAACCGGTCCTGTAATAGAATTATTGCACTATGTATTTAAAAATTTTAGTGGTTGGTTAGTAAAATATACCGATATTATTGAAAAGCAAATTACTAATAAATCCGGCGGTACTATTAGTAATGAAGAGTTATACCATGCCATAGACATTACCGATACCGGTACAACCGAAAACGAAAAAAATATTTTAAAAGGAATTTTAAAGTTTGGTAACATAACCGTAAAACAAATTATGCGAACAAGGCTTGAAGTGCATGGCATTGATTACGATACAAACTTTCATGAATTGCTACAACGCGTTACAGAACTACATTATAGCCGATTGCCTGTTTATAAAGAAGATTTAGATGAAGTAGTAGGAATTATTCATACAAAAGATTTAATGCCTTTATTAAATTCTGATAACAATTATAACTGGCATCAATTATTGAGGCAACCTTATTTTGTACACGAACAAAAAATGATTGAAGATTTACTACGCGATTTTCAAAGTAAGCATATTCATTTTGCAGTAGTGGTAGATGAATTTGGCGGTACCAGCGGAATTGTAACTTTAGAAGATGTATTGGAAGAAGTTATTGGAGATATTAAAGATGAATTTGATGAAGAAGATGCAGGATTTAAAAAAATAGATGAGTATAATTTTATTATGGAAGGAAGAACCATGATAAATGATGTATGTAAATTTATGGAATTGCCAGTAGATACTTTTGATAATGTAAAAGGTGAAAGCGATTCTTTAGCAGGATTAATATTAGAATTAGCCGGCGAAATACCTAAAGTAAATCAAATAATATTGTGTGGTAATTTTGAATTTACAGTAATGGAAGTTGAAAAAACTCGCATTAACAAAATTAAAATTACTATTAAGCCACAACCAAGTGAAGAATAAATTATTTAAAAATAAAGTAGAGAAATTTAGCAGTAAGAAATTCTTGCAAGTGCTAATGTTTATTTTTTCTACATTACCGCTTAACTATTCATGTAACAACACTTACATGCCAAAACCTAAAGGCTATTTTAGCATTAATTTTCCCGAAAAAAAATATCAAATATTTAATCAAAATGGCTATCCATATACGTTCGAATATCCTGTGTATGCCAATGTGGTAAAAGATTCTACCTTTTTTGGCGAGGCCACCGAAAATCCATGGTGGATTAATATTAACTTTCCACAGTTTAACGGAAGAATGTATGTTAGTTACAAAGAAATAGGAAAAAACAAGTTAGATAAATTAGTAAACGATGCATTTAATTTAAGTAATAAGCATGCATCAAAAGCCAACTCAATCGATGATTCTGTAATGCTTACTCAAAATAAAGTGCATGGTGTTTTTTTTAAAATTGGAGGAGATGTTGCAACTGCCAATCAATTCTTTTTAACCGATTCAACCAAACATTTTTTGCGTGGAGCATTATATTTTGATGCCACACCTAATGAAGATTCTTTAAGTATTGTAAACCAATTTTTATTAGAAGATATGAAGCACTTAATTAATTCTTTTAAGTGGAAATGATACTTGCAAATGAATGATGCGTTATGAATGTTATACTTTACTTTTAATTTAAAATTATTCAGTATTATATGATAGCAATAGATGATAAATTGATAAGTGATGAAATTATTGAAGAACAATTTGTTTGTGATTTATCAAAGTGTAAAGGCGGTTGCTGCGAGCAAGGCGATGCAGGTGCTCCTTTAATGAAAGAAGAATTGGATTATATGGTAGAGCATTACGATGCCATAAAAAACTATATGACTGCAGAAGGTATTGCACAAGTAGAACGTAATGGTAAATATGAATATGATAGAGAATTTGGATGGGTAACACCTACTATTAATGGAGGTATTTGTGTGTATGGGTTTAAAGATAAAAATGGCATTATTTACTGTGCCATTGAACAAGCATATAATGATAAAAAAATTGATTGGAAAAAACCTATCAGTTGTCATTTGTATCCTATTAAATCTTCTAAAAGTAAAATGGATCCTGATGTAGAGTATTTGAATTATATTCCACGAGAAGATTTATGCAGCTCTGCTTGTGCCTTTGGTAAAAAATTAAAAGTACCCGTATATGTTTTTTTGAAAGAAGCATTAATTAGAAAATATGGTGAAGATTTTTATAATGCTTTAAACGAAACAGCAAAACATGTAAACGGATATTGATAGGCGTAATATTGCAGTTGTTTGAGTAATAGAACATACGTTTACCAACAATAAAAAGCTTATTAAAAAATTTGTATGAGTAATACGGTAGATTCATTTATGGCAAAAAGCACTATTAAAGCTGCTGATTTAGATCATAGAAGAAAAATTAATTTTAATATTAGCAAATACAATGCAGTTGTACCGCAAGGGAAACAACAATTTACCGATGTAAATATTGTTCGAGAGCATGCTAAAAATGCAAAATGGCGTGCCATAGAAAATTTAGATAAATATTTAGAACATTTTGAGAAACAAATATCTGCTCGTGGTGTAAAAGTGTTGTGGGCCGAAACTGCAGAAGATGCCCTAAATGAAATTAATAAAATTTGCAAAGAAAAAAATTGCAAAACATTGGTTAAGAGCAAGAGCATGGTTACCGAAGAAATTCACCTAAATAAATTTTTAGAAAAAAATGGAATTGAAAGTGTAGAAACAGATTTGGGTGAATATATTCAGCAATTAGATGGAGAACCTCCTTATCATATTGTTACACCTGCTATGCATAAAAGTAAAGAAGATGTAGCTAAATTATTTGCTAATAAATTGGGTGTACCCGGTGGTTTATCTCCCGAAGAATTAACACAGGTTGCCAGAAAATTATTGAGAGAAAAATATGTACAAGCCGAAGTAGGTGTTACAGGTGCCAATTTTATAGTAGCAGATATTGGCGGTATTGCCATTACAGAAAATGAAGGCAATGCTCGGTTAAGTTGTGCTTTTCCTAAAACACATATTGTGTTGGTTGGTATTGAAAAAGTAATACCAACGTTACAGGATTTAAGTTTGTTTTGGCCATTACTTTCAACTTTTGGAACCGGACAAAAAATTACGGTATATAATACTATTGTTACTGGTCCTCGTCAGGCTAATGAAACGGACGGGCCGGATGATATGTATGTAATTTTATTAGATAATGGAAGAACTAATCTATTGGCAAATCCCATTGCACGGGAAGCTTTATATTGTATTAGATGTGGAGCTTGTTTAAATGCTTGTCCTATTTATAAAAATATTGGCGGACATGCCTACGAAACTACCTATAGCGGTCCTATTGGAAGTGTTATTACACCTCATTTAAGTGGCATGAAAGCATTCAAGCATTTAAGCTATGCATCTTCTTTATGTGGAAACTGTACCGAAGTTTGTGCCGTTAAAATTAATTTGCATGAATTGTTATTAGCTAACCGACATGAATCTGTAGCAGATGGATTAAGTTCTTTAAGTGAAAGATTAGCATGGAAGATGTGGAAAATGGCGAGCATGAATAGGAAGATGTATAATATGGCTAATGCTAAAATGAAAAATTTTGTAGTGAATAATGTATTTAAAGGATGGAATAAGCAAAGAGGCGATTTAAATTTTAGCAATAAAACATTTAATGAAATGTGGAAAGAAAAAATGTATAAAATTCGCGATTAAGTATAAATGAGTGCTTATATATTCAACAGATATTACTTTAAGGCTACGGTGGATTGCTACAACTTTATTAGGCAATGAGGTTGTGTTTACTTCATCTAAAGAAGATTTTAAAGTTTGCAAAACACTAAAAATTAATTACTCCTTCGAACGCATAAGTGACAACGAATTTTTTATTCAACCTAACGGATTGTTATCGCAAACAACAATTCAATCACAATTAATTGAATGTTTTAAATGGAATGATCTCACAGTTTTTTTTAAAACAATTGGCGATATTCCGTTTGATATTTTTGCAGCAGCATTTTATTTATTGAGCCGGTACGAAGAATATTTGCCACACATAAAAGATAATTATGGAAGATATGCTGCTGCTAATAGCCTTGCGTATAAAGAAAATTTTTTGCACTTGCCCTTAGTAAATCTGTGGATGAAAGAATGGGAAAAAGAAGTAAATGCTATGTGGCAAATAAAGCATAGAAATGCGTATCAATTTTGTAGTTCTAAATTTAGCTTTATTCCTACTTACGATATAGATATAGCGTATGCTTATTTGCATCAGCCAATTTTAAAAAATGTAATAGGATTTTATAAAGATTTATTGAAAACTGATTTTGATAAAGTAGTTGAAAGAGCTGCTGTTTATAGCAATAAAAAATGTGATCCTTTTGATGTGTACAATTGGTTAGATGCCTTGCATGAAAAAATGCAGCTTACGCCTATTTACTTTTTTCTTACTTGTATTCAAAAAGGGAAATACGATAAAAACCTATCTATCCGAAATAAAGCTTTACAACAATTGTATCGGCAATTAGCCGAAAAGTATTCATTTGGAATTCACCCTAGTTGGAAATCGGGAGATGATGAATTACAAGAGAAATTAAGCAAAAAACAAAAGCATAATTTATTATTGAAAGAAATACAGGCATTAAACAAAATTACTGAACTGCCTATTAAAAGAAGTAGGCAGCATTATTTACGATTTGAAATTCCGCATACATTTAGAAAGTTAATTAGTGCAGGAATTACAGATGAATATTCTATGGGATATGGTGGCAGCAATGGTTTTAGAGCGTCGTATTGTTTGCCGTATTATTGGTACGATATAGAAAAAGAATCTATTACTTCGTTACAATTGCATTCATTATGTTTTATGGATACTAATGCTATTTTCGAAAAAAATTATTCGGTGTATGAAGCTGCAATTGAATTGAAACATTATTTTGATATTATAAAATTGGTAGGTGGCGAATTTATCTGTTTGTTTCATAATCATTTTCTTACAGAACAAAAAGAATGGGTAGAATGGAGAAGATTATACGAGAACTTTTTAATAACTACTTGCTGATGTTTTAACTTGAAAGTACAAGTGTGCGACGCAACTTTAGCTGAGTAAAGGATTGGCTGTTGGTTACCAACTTATATTTTTTTTAAACTTTTATTTACCATATATACACCAGCAAGTGTAACGATTGAGCCAATAAGAATGTTTAAGGTAAGTCGTTCATTAAAAACAACCGATCCAATTAAAATAGCAATAATAGGATTGATGTATGCGTATAACGACGCTAATGCAGGAGGCAAATATTTTATAGTATAAATAAAAGCAACAAAAGTAATAATAGAGCCTACAATTACTAAATAACTAATGCATAGCCATGTTTTGGTTGTAATGGTTGCAATAGAATAAAAATTGTGTGTAACAAGTGCCAGAATAAATATCATAAATGACGCCAAAAATAATTGCCAACCTAATGCATAATAAGGATTGATTTGATATTTATTACGGGCAATAACAATAGTGCCAATGCTCCAACTGATGATGCCTGCAAAACATAATAATAGGCCAAATGTATATCCGGCAGGATGTTGGTGGAAAGCGTTTTCATAAAATACAATAGCAATGCCAATAATGCCGGTAATAAGACCAATAAAAGTGGATAGTGTATAGTTTTTGCTCTTAAAAAAAATCATTTCAATTAAAACAACAAAAAGGGGCGATAATGTACCAATTAATGCAGCTAATCCGCTGGGAATATACTTTACACTCCAGGTAGTTAATCCGCTATTAAATACTACTAAAAATAAAGAAGACATTAATAGCCATACAAATTGTTGTTTGGTAGGAAGTTTTTCTTTTTTTAAAAAAAAATACAATAGAAATATACAGCCTGCAATACCTTGCCGGATAGAAGATACTTGTAGTCCGGGTATATTTTGAACTGCAATTTTACTAACCACCCAAGTAGTACCCCATGCAATGCAAGTAACAGAAAGGGCTAAATATGCTTTTTGTTTGGTTGTTATTCTCATTTATTATTAAAGCAGCAGCACAAGTAATATTAATGTTTAAAATGCCTTAATCCCGTAATAACCATTGCTAGTTGATTTTCTACAGCATAAGCAATACTATCTTTATCTCTAATAGAACCGCCGGGCTGAATAAATGCTTCAATACCTGCCGCATGTGCAATTTGTACACAATCGTTAAACGGGAAAAAAGCATCACTTGCCAATACTGCATTTTTTAAATTAAAATTAAATTGTTGGGCTTTAGCAATTGCTTGTTTACATGCATCAATCCGCGAAGTTTGACCGCAACCTTTACCTATTAGTTGTTTATCTTTTATTAGGGCTATGGCATTACTTTTTAAATGTTTGCAGATAATATTGCCAAATGCTAAATTTTCTTTTTCTGATAAGCTGGTTTCTCTTCCGCCTACTTCTTTCCATTCAGAAAAATTACCTTTATCGGGCTCTTGAATTAATGTGCCATTTAGTAATGATTTGCTCTGTGGTTTTAAATTAGTTCTTTCAGTTTTTAGCGATAATACAATGCGGTTTTTCTTCGATTTTAAAATTTGTAAAGCCTCCTCTTGAAATGAAGGAGCAATTAATACTTCAAAAAATATTTCGTTAATAGCTTCTGCGGTTAATTTATCTATAGTGCCATTGCTAACTAAAACACCTCCAAATGCACTTTCCGGATCGCCGGCTAAAGCTGCATCCCAACTTTCTTTTACTGTATTTCTTTTTGCTACGCCACAAACATTGGTATGTTTAATAATTGCAAATACATTTTCGGCATCTTCAGAAAATTCGTTGATGAGCTGAATGGCAGCATCCACATCAACCAAGTTGTTATACGATAATTCTTTTCCATTAAGTTGGTTAAAGGTTTCTTGCAAATTGCCATAAAATACTGCCGATTGGTGTGGGTTTTCGCCATAACGTAATACTTGTTTTGCAGCAGAAGTTGGTGTGGCAATATTAGTAGGGTTGAAATAATTATTAATGGCAATATCGTAATTCATTACTACCTCAAAAGCTTTTGCCGCATAGGTTTTACGTTGCTCAATTGTAGTTGCTCCTTTTTGTGTGTCTAATAAATTTTCTAACGAAGCATAATCGTCTTTTGCCGCAATAACTACTATATCTTTAAAATTTTTGGCAGCAGCACGTATCATAGATGGTCCGCCAATATCTATTTTTTCGATGATTAATTTTTCTTCCGATGTGTTGCGTAAAGTTTCTTCAAACGGATATAAATCTACAATTACCAAATCAATTTCAGGAATGCTGTATTGTTTCATTTCTGCTACATCTTGTAATTCTTGTCTTCTTCCTAAAATACCGCCAAATACCACAGGATGCAATGTTTTAACCCTGCCACCTAGAATAGATGGATAGGTTGTTAAACTTTCTACGGCAATACAAGGAATGCCGGCATCTTCTAAATATTTTTGAGTGCCACCGGTTGAATAAATTGTAATACCAAGTTGGTGTAATTTATTGGCAATGGGCTGTAATCCGTCTTTATAAAATACCGATATTAAAGCTGATTGAATTTTTTTCATGGTTGATACTCCAATTTTTTTTAGTACAAGAATATTTATTTAAAGTAACTGTTGTATTAATATAGTTTGTTGCGGTTGGCTTCATAAAATTGTACAATGCAACAGCGGTCTAATAATAATAATACAGCTTGATTAAAAGTTGTTATAAATTTATTTCAAAAGCTCCTTGTTCGGGAACAGAATAATGTCGCAAATGTAGGCTGTCGCAATCTTTTTTCCATTTGTTGATTTTCCACAGCGGGTTGGTAGTATCAAAAATGTAGTAATCACAATCGAATAATGAATGTACTTGAGCTATATATAGTGTAGGGTTTTTGCTGATAATAATAGCATCTACTTTAATTTTTTGAGGAAGTTGGGTTGCCGGTATATTCTGCTGTAACACAATAATATTTTTGTTGTAAGAGCTGATGATATTGTTTTGAAACGAAATACCATTGAGCCGATTGGTATAGTTTGTTCGGTGTAATATTCTGGATGGTTGCAAATGAAAGTTTCGTAAAAAACCATCTTGTTGTAAAATACTATCGCCTATAAATTGATACTTTGTTCCTTCAATAATATCTATTGCTTGGTGTTTGGGAATATTATATACAATTAATTTTTGTTGATTGGTTTTCTCAAATAAATCCCAACTTCTTATTGCATAAAAAATAGATAGTGTAACAAGCGAAAAAATAAATGCTCTATTGTTTTTATACATTAACCAATAAGCAATACCCGCAATGCAACCAAAAAGAATAAAGGTTTGCACCAAATTTATTTGAATACCAGTTATTTGTGCTAACGTAATAGTATTTATTTTATCAATAAAATTATTTAGTAAGCTTATGCTGTTGCCGGTAACAATACCAATAAAAGTTGCAATGGTAGTAAATGGAGAAAAAATAAGTAAAGCCAATTCGCAGTATAAAATAAATGCCGATAAAGGAACTGCTAATAAATTGCTGAATAAAAATAACGTAGGGAATTGATGAAAATGATATACAATAATAGGGAATGTAAGTATTTGTGCCGCAAGCGTAATGGAAGTTAACTCCCATATAAGTTGTAATAATTTATTTTGAAAGCGTATAGTGTACTGAATGGGTTTTGCAAAAATACTAATGCTTAATACGGCGGCATAACTTAATTGAAAGCCAACATCCCATAAGCTAAAAGGCTGAAAAAGTAATATTACAAATGCCGAAGCAGCTAAGTTGTTGTAGGTACTAATTTTCTTGTTAAATAAGTCGCCTATAATTAGGCCGCTAAACATAATGGCACTGCGTAAAATAGAGGGAGCATTACCTGCAATACAAGTAAATAGCCATAAAATAAATAAGGTACAAATGGCTTTAATTAAGCGAATGGTTTTTTTATTGCCCAATGGCCTAAATACTGCAATCAGTAATCCGTAAATCATTGCTATGTGTAACCCGCTAATTGCAATAATATGCACCACACCGGTATTGCTGTAGGCTTGTACCACATCTCTATCTAAATCATTTTTATAACCTATTAATAATGCTTCGGCAATACCTTGTTCTTTTTTTAGTGGAATATATTTTTTAATAATCTGTAAAATAGATAGTCTGCTGTCATTTATCCATTGAGCCAATGTGTTGCTATTGGTTTTGTAAAGTATTTCGTAGTCGGATGGATTTAAAAAAGCCTGTGCTCCTATATTTTGAAATAAAGCATATTGCCGATAATTAAATGCCCCCGGATTTTTTGAATTGCTTATTGCTTGCAGAGGTTTATAAATAATAATTTGCGAGCCATAACTTACAAATGGTTTTGCCGAATCTTTGTTAAAATACAATAGTATATTACCTGCACTATTGCTCCACGTATTTTTTGTAAATGTATATTGTACTGTTGCAATGGCTTTGTACGATCTTTCTTTTTCAATAAGTGGTTCTTTTATAATAACACTTACTGCTTTTAAATTACTAAGTTGATGTGCGATATATTTTTTGTTATTTTCTGCAGAATGTATATAGCCAATTAAATTACCCAAAGCCAGTAACAGTAAGCCAATTGCCGTACCTGTTATCCACGAATATTTAAATTGTATGGGAATAGAAAATAGGCTGTATAATACTAAGGCAATTATTGCAATTGTAATAGCAATAAAACTATACCATACTGCAATAGCCGTATATTGTTGTACAATAATGCCTGCTACTACAAATAATAACAGCCGTAGCATAGGTGTTTGTTTGTAAAAAGTAACTCCGGCAAATTTTTGCATACTATTTATACTAAAGTAATTGCAATGGGGGAGGAGGCTACCTGTGTAAGTAAAATAAGTGTAGTAAGTTACCGTTTTATTTAATATAATTTTGTTGTATCAAAATAATTTCCTCAGTAAGTTTAGTGAAAAAACTTATGAGGAAATTGGATGGAGTTTTTAATAGATAACGGATTTTAAACTAAATAGGAATAAAGGAAAATAAATAAAGAATACAGGATGTTTTTTTATTGTTATTCAATATCGAAAAGAAAATGAAATAACACAAAAATTTGGGCAAAATGTTTTCACGGTATTTTTATACCGTGTTTTAACGGTAAAAACTACCCGTTTTTTCACGGTGTTTTTTTGTAACTTTTCACGGTATTTTTTGTAACTTTTCACGGTTTTTTTTACCGTGTTTTCAACGTAAATAATCAATTTTTAACTTTTTATAAATTCTGTTAATTTATAATTAATTGATTATCACTATTTTTTGAAAAAAAATACTCGTTTTTCGTTTTTAGTTTTAGGGTGTAATTAAAATCATTCATCCCAAAAAACTAAACATCATGCAAACAATTCAAAAAAAATCATTAAAGGTTGGAAAGTATGTAAATAACAATCATGTAGATGCTGTAATTAGAAATTATAAAACTGAAAGATGGGTTTATAATAGCGAAAGAATTGGTAAAGAAGACTCTTTAAGTGCATGGTGGAGTGTTGAAGAAGTTGAAGAATTTTTAGAAAAAGCAAAAATGTATGGAGCCGATGGCGTTAAATTTTATTTTGCTGCTTACGACGAAAAAACAGCACACGACCCCAATTATATTGGCCGCCAAACTTTGGTAATGGTAGGTACCAAACAAAAAGAAAATGCCGATGGCACTACTAAAAATAAAGACATTTATATTAATACCGAAAATGGTAACCAAATATTAGCATATAATCTAGGTGCATTATGTCCGCCTTATTGCGGTACCAGCCAAGATTTAGATGATGCCGAGCCGGGCGTTACTATTATTGAAAAGAAAGACAATAGCTTTGTAATTGTATAGATGTATAGTTGTTAATACAAAAAATTAAACCTCCTAAACCGGAGGTTTTTTTATATAATTACCAATTGTTGATTATTTTTGAAATAGTGAACTTGTACATATATATATTTATTATTTTAGCTGATGTTTTTATCGGTTTTTATGGTCTTTTTAAAAAAAGATTCTCTTTTTTATATTTAAAGCTATTTCCTTTTTTTTTATTAATTTCCTTAACTGCTGAATTAATCGGTATATATTTTATTTATGTATTAAAACGGCATAGCAATCTTTTTATTTATAACCCGTTTTCGGCATTCGAGTTTGTATTTTATATATGGTTGCTTAGGGCAATTATTCGCAATAAGTTGGTAAAAAAAATATTAATAGTATTATTAGTGCTGTATCCTATTGGTGCCGGTATTAATATTTATTTTTTTCAGGGCATAAATGGGTTTCATTCCATTACCTATGCAGTGGGTTGCTTACTAATTATTACTTTTAGTACGTATTATTTTTACGAGTTATTTTTAATTCCCGAGCCGGTAAACTTACTATTCGAGCCCGCATTTTGGATATGTACAGGGTTATTATTTTTTTATAGTTGTACTTTTCCGCTTTTTGGATTAAGCAATATTGTAACAAGTTTGCCCAGAATAATTATAAATAATATAGAAATAATCATCAACATGCTTAATTCGTTATTATATTTAATGTTCAGTATTGCCTTTTTATGCACAATCAGGAAAACGAAATAATTACTATTTTAGCTATTGGCAGTACTATTGCATGGGTATTGGTAGTATTTATAGTAACAATGATATATTTATATCAGAAAAGGCAAAAAAAATTTAAAAAAGAAGTAGAACGAATAATAGAAGAATACAATAAAGAACTATTGAAAAGCCAGTTAGAAATACAAGAAAAAACAGTAAAAAAAATTAGTCAGGATTTACACGATAATGTAGGTCAGTTATTATCGGTTATTAAATTAACAGTGGGTGGAGCAGCCAATTTAGTCAATAAATCTTCAACCGAGTACGACATGTTATCTTCAACTATTCCAATATTAACCAGAGCAATTGATGAAGTATCGCACTTAACCAAAAGTTTACATACCGATAGAATTGTAGAAGTTGGGTTAGAAGATGCCATAAAATACGAAATTGAAACCGTAAATAAAGCCAAATTGTTGCATGTAGATTTTAGTTCGGAGGATGCTTTTACACAAAAATCATTAAGTAAAGAAAATACCGTTTTTTTATTTAGAATATTTCAGGAATTACTCAATAACATTTTAAAACATGCTAATGCCACTTATATAAACGTTACAATAAAATACAAAGAAAAAAAGAACTTTATATTAATAGTAAAAGATAATGGAATTGGGTTTGATGTAGAAGCAATGAAAAAAAATACCAATTCGGCGGCGGGTGTAGGTTTAAGAAGTATGACAAACAGAGCAAAATTAATAGGCGCTAAATTGGTAATTAACAGTGCCATTAACGATGGTACAGAGGTTAAAATAACCTTACCTTTAGACGAAGACAGAAAATTATTTGAAGAACAAAGTAAATAGTTATGGGAATAGCACTTAAGAAAATGTATTCTGTGGCAATTGCGGATGATCATACATTAATGCGCAATGCTTTGGCCAGATTAATTGGTGGGTTTAATCACTTTTCTGTAGTGTATGAAGCAGGAAACGGGAAAGAATTATTAGAAAAAATACAAACAATTCAAATTCCCGATATTGTTCTTTTAGATATTAATATGCCCGAAATGAATGGTTTTGAAACAGCAAGCATATTAACCAGATACTATCCTCAAATAAAAATACTATCACTATCCATGAATACCGATGAAGCAAGTGTTATAAAAATGCTTCGTTTAGGTGCTAAAGGATATTTAATGAAAAATGTAGAACCCGATGAACTTCATTTGGCATTAGATTCTATAGTTAAAAAAGATTTTTATTTATCGGAAAGTATATCGGGTAAAATAATTAGTGGCTTACACAAAGCAGTAGATGTTAATCCCGATGAAATAAAAATTTCGGATAAAGAGAAAGAATTTTTAAGGCTCACTTGTACCGAAATGAGTTATAAAGAAATTGCAGATAGAATGTTTGTTAGTCCGCGAACAATAGATGATTACCGAAATGCCCTTTTTGAAAAATTAAACGTTAAAACCAGAATGGGTTTAGCCATGTATGCTATTAAAAATAAAATGATAGATGGGTTATAATTACCTGCCAAAGTTGATTATCTGCCACACTTTTAAAGCGTGGCAGATAATCAATAGCTAAACAAATATTTCTCGTAATTTATCTTCATCAATTGCGGCATAACTTTCTTTATAAAAAGAACTTTTATCAATATTAAAAAGTTGAAAAGCTCTCTCTTTGTTAATAATGTTTTTGTCTTTTCTATCTACTAAAAAATCTATAAAAGAAGAAAACTTCCAATCTTCCATTCTTTCAACTAATCTTGCCTTCCATGGGTTTTGATGAATATAATTGATACAAGTAAATCTATAATATTCGGTTTGTTCATTTTCGGAAATATTTTTGCATTTTGTATTTTGAGTAAATAAAGAGCCTGTTCTATTTTGTTGTTTATTAAATGCTTTTGTATAGCTACTTAATAAATGTTGTATTGCATAAGAAGTTTGTTGCATGATAGCAAAACCTGCTTTTTTTTCAATAACACTTTCTGAAGTGGCTTCTATTATTATATGAAAGTGATTGGGCATTAAACAATAAGAAAGTATATTACAAACCGGAGAAAGATAATATTTTATTTTTTTGATAAAGAAGTGGTAATGCGCTTCATATAAAAAGATAGGTTGTTTATTTAAGCCTCTATTGTAAATATGATAAATATTATTTTTAACTAATTGCATTACACAAATTAATATTTTTTTATCATTTTAATGCAGATGCCCACTTTAGATAAAGATGCCACACTTCAAAAGTGTGGCATCTGCATAAGTATATAGAAATAAAATTTATTTACTTAGGTTCATACTTCTTTCTTTATACAATCTTCTAAAATAGGGGTCGCGTAAATCTTTAATAAAGCGAATTGCTTCTCCGGTACTTTTCATTTCAGGTCCTAATTCTTTATTTACTCCCGGAAATTTATCGAAGCTAAATACAGGTTCTTTAATGGCATAACCATCTAACTTCTTTTCTAAATTAAAATCGGTTAGTTTGGCAACGCCTAACATTATTTTGGTAGCAATATTTAAATAAGGAATTCCATAAGCTTTTGCAATAAAGGGAGTGGTTCTTGAAGCACGAGGGTTGGCTTCAATTACAAATACTTTTCCATCTTTAATAGCAAATTGAATATTAATTAATCCGCGAATACACAAAGCTCTTGCAATTTTTTCGCTATAATATTCCATGGTTTCAACAATTAATGGCGTTAAGTTAAAAGCGGGTAAAACTGCATTACTATCACCACTATGAATACCGGCCGGTTCAATATGCTCCATAACGCCCATTACATGAAAATTTTCGCCATCAAAAATGGCATCTACTTCTGCTTCTTGGCATCTATCTAAAAAATGGTCAATTAAAATTTTGTTTTCAGGAATATGTTTTAATAAGCTAATAACTGCTTTTTCAACTTCATCATCGTTAATAACAATACGCATTCTTTGTCCGCCTAAAACATAGCTGGGCCTTACTAAAACGGGATATCCAACTTTATTGGCTACTTCAATAGCTTCATCGGCGGTAAAGGCGGTTCCGTATTCGGGATAAGGTATTTCTAATTCTTTCAATAAATCAGAAAATCTTCCCCTGTCTTCTGCAATATCCATATCATCGAATGAAGTACCTATAATTTTAATTCCTTTTTTTGTTAAGCGTTTCGATAATTTTAAAGCAGTTTGGCCTCCTAATTGAACAATTACACCTTCGGGTTTTTCTAATTCAATAATTTCCCATAAATGTTCCCAATATACCGGTTCGAAATAAAGTTTATCGGCAATATCAAAATCGGTAGAAACTGTTTCGGGATTGCAATTAACCATAATAGCTTCGTATCCGCATTCTTTAATAGCCATTAAGCCATGAACGCAGCAATAATCAAATTCAATACCTTGTCCAATTCTATTGGGGCCACTGCCTAATACTACTATTTTTTTCTTAGAGGAAGGGATAGATTCGTTGAAAGAAATTGTATTGCTCATTTTTAACAAATTGTGCAAATGTAAGAATGTATGAGTTTTTGAAGAGATTATTTTTTGAATTACTTAAAATAGCTTCAATAGCCAATTAATTATCTGCCACTAATGAGTATAATTTTAGTAACTAATTTTTCGGTTTCATTGGTGTTTTTTGCAAATACTAAATACACGCCACTGGCTACTTTTTCGTTTTTATAGTTTAATCCATTCCATATTGCCTGTCCGCCCAACGCCACTGTTTGATACACTAATCTGCCATTCATTTCTGTAATTTTTACAATAGAATTATTTTGCAAACCTCTTATGGCAATAGTACCCTTAAACTCAGGTGGTACCGGATTGGGGAAGACTAATACATTATTATTATCTGTAGTTGCTTCTGTAGCTGTACTTCTAAAACTACTAATGCCCGAGAAGGTTGAAAAAAATACTTCGCCGGTTTTTGAGTTAATTGCAATATGATTTACATCGTTATTTAATAATGGCGAATTATTACTTGTAAAATGATAAATGGTTTGTGTGCCATCGGCCGAAATTAGCCAAACCCCATTTTTTGTTGCTATCCATTTTCTGTTAGCACCATCAACAGCAATAAATTGTACCGTTTGATTTTGAAATAAATATCCGGCAATTAAATCGGTTTGTACAACAGGCAAAACAGCATCGCAATTTTGTTGAAAAATTGTAGTTGCACATTGTACAATTGCAATACCGTTATCGGTGCCAATCCAAATAAAACCATCTTTATCCTTTGCTAAACAATAAACGTTATTGCTGGGTAAATTTCCATTACCAATTCCGGTTCTAAAATATTTCCATTGATCGTCTGCAGTATTATCAATAGTTCCATTATTATTAAAACAAAATACGCCATTGCCTTTAGGACTAACCATCCATATTTGATTAGCATCGTCAATTACAATTTGCGATAAAGCATTTTCGGTATGTGTAAAAGGAATAGTAAATGCATTCCAAGAACCATCGGATTTTCGAACTTTTAAATCTTGAGGTGCACCATAATTACTTATCCATAAATTATTATTTTGGTCTACAGCTAATCCGCTTATTCTATATCCATTTATATCGCCTATAGCTGGTTGAGCATAATTTTTTTTATAGATGCTTAGTTGATTAGTATTGAAATATACTAATCCTCCTCCATAACTTCCTGCCCAAAGTCCTTTATAAACCGGTTCTTCGGCCAATGTAATAAAATCGAGAACAGAATCTAACGCAGGGGTGTTGTAGTAATTTTTAAAATTCCATTCATCATTATTAAAAGAGTATATGCCATTTCTGTTGTAAGTATAATTCCATGCAGCATCTACACCACCGGCAGCTACAAATAAAGTATCGTTAATAAAAATCATTTCGCCACTTGCTGTGCCGGGAGGACCATTAGGAATATAGCGTTGAGTGGTAGTAGAAAAATTCGATAATCCTCCATAATAATCTGCCACCCATATTGTGTTGTTATCTGTAATAGCATTTTTAGGAAATGAAATTACTCCGGGTTGCGAAATTGTTTTTTCAATACTGCCATTCCTATTTAACTGAATTACTCTGCTGTTGCCCGTAGAGGTTTGTTGGCAAATAAGTAATTGATTGTTTGATGAGTTAACATTTATAATATGCCAAACGGTATCGGTATAGAACAAACTCCAATTATTATTTTGTAACTGAAATAGTGAATCGTTTTTTTGAGCAAGTATTGTATTGTTTACATTAATAACATTGTTTACAGCCCCAATGCCTAAGCCGTTTGTTGTTTGATTATTCCAATAAATATAGTTGGCAAGATTAGGTGCATTGGTGGAAGCTATTTTTAAACCTTCGGTTGTAGCGGCATAAAAATAAGTTCCATCCGAAGTAAATCCGGTAACTTTTACATTGTTACCCATATTACCAATTATCCAAGTATCTTTTATTTCTAATTTGGAAAGATCTACTTTAATAATTCCTAAGCCACTCGATAAATAAGCAAATCCATTGGTACAAAAAACAGCATAAATAGTTTTATTGCCACTAATAGCACTTTGCAAAATATCTCTAATGTTTTGAACAATACTTCCTTTTAAAATATCAATATTGCTATTGTTATAAGCAATTACTAATTGTTGGGTTGCATCATCCCATGCAATAGCACTAACACCTATATCATTTAGTCCGTTTGTTTTGCTATATCGGTCTACCATATTATTGGCATCAACACTAAAAATATTATTAATTGTAGCACAATAAATTTTATCGCCTTTTACAACTTGTATAGTGTTTTGATAATTTAAGTGTTCTCTCCAATAACCTATTGCAGGTATTGAATTTTGTGCGTTTAGCATGATTGCTAAAAAAAGAAACACCATCAATACAATTAACTTTTCTTTCTTTTTACTAACTACATGCATCATTATTAATAACTTATTTGTTATGAAGTGATATGTATGTTGAAATAGTACGATTATTGGTAACCCATAATACAGCAATAACCAATAATGCAGTTAATACGGTATATGCCGAAATATAACTACTCACAAAAATATTTTGTTGTAATAAAAAACCGTGTAAAATATATTGTAAAGCAGCTACACTAATTAGTGCAATAAGTACAATAATAATATTCGATGGGAAGAACTGGTTTAATAAAAATAATTTTAATTGTTTGGGAGAAGCTCCTAAAGTTACCAATAGCTGAATTTCGTCTTTACACGAAGCAATAGTTAATTGAATGAATAAAGTAAATATTAATAAAGCAAATAATAGCATTACTGCTCCAGTTATCCAACTAATATTTACAATGGCATTTACAATTTGGCGATATTTAGAAAAACGTGTTTTATCGGCATCGGTAGTTAAGTTATGTTCTTTTAAATAGCTTACCAGCAAAGGATTTCCAGGGTCTTTAGTTCTAATTACTGCTCTGGAAGGTTGTGTATTTTGTGTGCTGCCATAATGTTGATTAGCCCAATCCATAAATTCTTGTGGAACTAATAGCGATGTTATTCTATCGCTAAATCCAACTATTTTTCCATTAAAAATTATTACGCCGGTTGAGGTAGTAATATTTACTTTAAACACAATCATTTTTACAACTTCTTGTGTTAACTGTGGAAGGTTTTGCGATAATGAAAATTGAAAATTGTAAAAATCTAAAAACATATTTGGCGCAATCATAGGAATATAGTTGCTCTGTTCATTCCATTGCCAATCTTTAGTGCTAACATCAATAAATGTTGCGGGAACACTTTCGAAAGAAATTTCGGTAAAGAATGGAAAGCGATTGCTAAAGCTTTGTATAGATGATTTATATCTGCTGGGAGTTAAAATTCCTACGGCATCAATAAAAGATTGTTGTTGTAAATTTTTAATCTCATTGTTCGATAGAGTAGTTGTGCCATAACTTTTACTGTTAAGCAGTTTATTGATAACTAAAAAATTGGCAATACTATCCTGATTGGTTTTACCATGTAATAATTCGTTATAATTTATTTCTATTTGTACAGCTGAAAAAATTAATAATAGCGCAATTGATAATCCAATAATTGCCATTACAAATCTTGTTCTTCCCGATGCTGTTCGAATTATCTTTTGTAGCAGTTGATAAAACATGTATTAATAAGTTTGATATAAAATAATCGAAAATTTTATAGCAATAATTTTTTGGTGTAATTAAAATGATTGTCTTCATCTAAATCGGTAATAATAAATCCTGCTTTTCTTTTAGCACATTCTTCCGAAATTAACCATGCGGCTTTATGTGTATTTTGTTCGTCTAAATGGCTAAAAGGTTCATCCATTAATAACCAATCAAAAGGCTGAACTAATGCTCTAATTATAGCAATACGTTGTTGCTCTCCATAACTGCATAAACCTGCTTTTTGCTTTAAAATATGCACTATTCCTAATTTTTCTGCCATTTCATGAATAATATTTTTTTCATAAATGGGTGTTTGCATTACTCTTTTTAGTTCAATATTTTCTGCAGCTGTTAGGTTAGGAAACAATCGAAGGTCTTGAAATATGATACTTATTTTTTGTTGTCGAATTATGGCTAATTCATCTTTTTTTATTTCTACAATATTGGTAGAATCGTATAAAACATGGCCTTCAAAATCGTGTCGTAATTTATAAAGGATATGAATAAATGTTGTTTTACCTGTTCCGCTTGGAGCTTTAATTTTTATATATTCTTCTTTCAAAAAAGTAATGTCTTTATTCCAAATATCAGATTGCCGTTGAGAAAATATATCTTTTAAAGGTGTAGGAACAATATGTTTTAATTGAAATTGCATTTTTGTATGTAAAAGGCTGCATTAAGCAGCCTTTATGTTAAATAATATTTTTTATAAAAGGAAGGCTTTTCATCTCATCCATTGAAGCCGATTTTTTTATAGCAGGTGCAATATGCATAAATAGTTTTAATAAAGTAACTAAGCTATTTTCTTTTTCATTTTTTAGTCTAATTATTCCATTAGATTGTATTTTGGTTCCATCAAAATGTTCTCCGGTTGAAATAATATCCTTAAATGTTTTTTTGAGTGTTTGGGAAGAAGAATTATTGGCAGTATCATTATTGCTTTCGATAGATGAAAATATTTTTTCTAAATCAATATAAGTTGCATGAGTTTTATTTTTGAACTGATTTAGCACTTCACTATTAATAGCTGCTTTTGTATTTTTAGCAATATATTGCTGATATAAAGCGGAGTCGGTTGATAGTATAAAATTATTATTGTTAACACTTAAAAATACGCCTAAGGTTTGTAATAGTTGAGCCGATTTATATTCGTTATTTTTTTGTTTAACAATAAAACCAGTTTCGGCTGCTTTGTTTAATAATTTATGCAGCACTGCAGTATCGCCAACCGATGCATTAAAAATATATTTTACAGAAGGAATGCTTTTAAATAGGCTGCTATCCTTTTTGTTCTTCCAACTAAAATCCGATATAACTACTGCTATATCTCCTTTAAAGCATTTATATAAATCGGTTGTTTTTAAATCCATCTTTTGTAAAAAGGCATCGCTTAATGGTTCTATTTCTAATTCTTTAATAAGTGCATCAATCACTTGCGGATTAAATGATGCTACAAATGCTGCATCAATATTAGCAGAAGGATAATTTTCTATCATAGATATATCTGCCGAAGCACCCGGATATTTTTTTAAAATAGCACTAATAGTTTTATTGGTATATAATGCCGAGGTAGTTACAATTTTTCCTTCATCAAAATTAAAAGTGCTAATGGCATAATTATCTTGTAATAATTCGGTTAATTTAGGCAATTGTATTGGAGCATAATTTAATAATTGGCTAATGGCAGATGTACTATGAAAGAAGTAGGCATCTGTTTTTTTGGTAAACGCATCTGTAAATGGCGTAATGCTTGCAATTGATTCATCTTCTTTTAAGGAATAATATCTATTTACTTCTTTCTTAATTTCTTCTGTTTTATTTATTCCTTCTAATTGATCAATATGTAAAAGAGAATCTATTCTTGGTTTATCGGTAAAATTAAAAATAGAAACCATTGCCGATTGGTTTGTCCAACTTATTAATGCTTTATAATCTAATGAAATAAAAGAGTAGTTACTATTTTTAATAATGTCTCTTCCTTTTAGTTCATCTTGTTTTGTAAGATATTTGATTAGTTTTGATGAATCGTTAAGATGAACGATTATATTGAATGAAGTTCCTTCAGTATTATTGGCATACGTTTTTTCATTTACAAAAAAGTAAATTTTTTCACTCCAATCAATTCCGGAATTATTTCTAAAATCATTGAATCGGTTTTTTATTTCTTTATTATCTCTGCTCGAAGAATCTGCATTCAAAAGTTTATTAAAAATGCTATCAATGCTAATATTGGCTTTGTCTAATTTCATTTTCATTTCTCCTGGATCTATCACTGCAACAGAACTTGCACTTTTGGGAATTAATTTTAGTTCTGATGGAATTTTGCTTTTGCAAGAAAATAAAATTATGGATAGTGTTACTGCAATAAATACTCGATTCAATTTTTTCATACAATCAATTTCATGTAAGTTAAAAATAATTGATAGTAGTAAATGCTTTTATTTATTGGTGGCATTTACTGCATCATAAATGGCTTCCTGAATTTTTGGGCGAATATTTAAATCGCTTAATTTATTATTATTTCTTGTAGGGTTAACTCTATTTGATAGAAAGATATATAGTAAATGATATTTTGGATCTGCCCAAACACAAGTTCCTGTAAATCCTGTATGGCCAAAGGTTTCGGGCGATGCAGATGAACAAGGATATGGTTCTTTTCTATCTGCATTATTTTTTTCCGGTTTATCAAAGCCCAAGCCTCTTCTGCTAATTAAGCTATTATAACCTGTAAATTTTTCAACAGTTTCTTTTTTAAAATAACGTATTCCATTTAGTTCGCCGCCATTTAATAGCATTTCGTATAGTTGTGCCAAATCGTATGCATTACTAAATAATCCGGCATGTCCTGCAACGCCGCCAAACATTGCCGATCCTTCATCATGCACATCGCCCCAAATTAATTGTTGGCGAAAATGTTTTTCGTATTCTGTAGGAACAATTTTTTCTAATGGCAATCTTTCTCTTGGATGAAAAGTGGTGCTTGTCATTAGTAATGGAGTGTAAAATATTTCTCGGGCATATTCGTCTAATGGTTTTCCGGTAATTGCTTGAACTACTTTTCCTAAAAAAATAAAATCATTATCGCTATAAACATAGTGATTGGGTTCGGTTAATTTGCTCTGTAATATTCTTTTGTATAAAGTATCTTCCCAATTGTTTTTTACGTATAAATTATCTGCTACACGAAATGCGTGTTGGTCGTCTTTTTTAGTTGAAAAAACATTCCAATTAGGTTCGCCGGTTATACTATCAATCACTTCTTTATAAAAAGGAATAAAAGGATTTAGTCCTGCTTGGTGTAATAAAATATCGGTAATTTTTAGTGTGGCTTTATCCGTACCTTTTGTCCAATCCAAATAATCGCCTAAAGTTTTATTTAAATCAATTTTACCTTCTTCATACAATTTCATAATAGAAACAGTAGTTGCCGATACTTTGGTAACAGATGCTAAATCAAAAACCAAGTCGGTTGTTTCCGATTGATGTTTGTTGTAAGTTGTATAGCCAAATGCTTTATTGTAAAATACTTTTCCATCTTTTGCTGCTAAAACTACACATCCCGGAAAAGCACCTTTTGTAACAGCATCATTGGCAATGGAGTCAATAATCTGTAGTTTATTTTCATCAATATGTATAGCAGATGGATTTACTTTTGGGAAATAGTTATTGTACGTAATTCCATCTCCAAATTTAAATTTATCACAAACGGTAACAGGCAATTTTCCTTTTGCTTGAATTTTGCCCGAAAGCCAATCTATTGCTGTGTTTTGTGTAATATCATCATCTTCATAGCAAGCCATTAAATTATTGGCGTTATATATGTTTTTAATGGCATAAGGGTTGCCAAATACAAGCGTAATAGCTTGAGGCAATGTACTTAATTGTTGTAATAAAAAAATAGTAGCATTACTTAATCCAAAATTGTTTGCTGGTCTTCGGCTATAATTGTGTAAACCAATAATAATTGCATCATAATTTTTTTCTTTAATTGATGCAATAAGTTGTAAAGCTGTAATACTATCGGCTTTATCTTTTGAGTTTGTTGCTGAAATATCAGTAATTGATTTATTGGTTACCAATATTTTGTTTTCAAAAGAATATATATCGGCATTATAATCATTTTTCAGTTTTGTTGCTATTGTATTTGTATTGGAACTTCCTATTGCAACATAAGCAATTGAGTTTTTATTTTTTTGGTTGTTAAGTGGAATTAGTGAAGGATTATTAAGTTGTAATAGTGTAAGAGCATTTTGAGCAATAGTTTTATTGAGTGTAATGGTTTCTTTATTTAAATCGGTTATTAAATTATTCGTATCAACAATTGTAACATGGTGTAAACCTAGGTTGTATTTAGCAAGTAAAACCTTTTTTACACTTGCATATAACTCTTTTTTATTAAGTTTTCTATGCCGAATAGCTTTTACAATTTTTTCAATGCTTTCAGGAATATCGCCCGGCAAACAAATCATATCATTACCGGCAATTAAAGATTGAAGAGAGGCATCGCTTTTAGGATAAAATTTAGCTACTCCTTGCATTTCTAATGCATCAGTAAAACTAATTCCTTTAAATCCAAGTTCGTTCTTTAATAAATCTGTTACATTTTTTTTGGATAAAGAAGTAGGTTGATTAATAGTTGCATCAATTGCCGGAATATATAAATGCGCATTCATAATACTTCCTACACCTGCTTTTATTAGTTCTTTAAATGGATATAATTCCAGCGAATCTAATTGTGCTTTGGTTTTATAAATTGCCGGAAGATCTTTGTGCGAATCAACAGCAACATCGCCATGGCCCGGAAAATGTTTTGCACATGCCATAATACCCATATCTTGTAATCCTTGCATGTATAATTTTCCGTATAAAGCCACTTTGTATTTATCTTCTCCAAAACTTCTATCATTAATTACGGGATTATTTGGGTTGTTATTTATATCAATAACGGGTGCATAGTTTACTTCAATGCCTAAACGCTTACATTGTTTTGCAACTATATTGCCATACCAATATGCTAATTGTGCATTTTGAGTAGCACCTACCATTAATGCTCTTGGAAAGCTAATAACACTATCTAAACGTATTCCTACACCCCATTCGGCATCAATAGAAATTAATAAGGGTGTTTTACTTATTGATTGAAAATAGTTAGTAATAATAGCTTGCCTAATTGGGCCACCTTGAAAGAAACAGATGCCACCTATTTTATAATTTTTTATCAAATTGCTAACCGAGGTAATTTGTTCTTCATTCCAATTACTTTGTGCACGTATTACCATCAATTGTGCAATACGTTCTCGTTTATTCATTTTTTTAAAAACACTATCAACCCAATGCTTTGATGCAGCCGATTGTAGTAAAAATTTCTGAGAGAAAAGAATAGTACTGATAAATGAAAATAAGATAATAGAAATTATTTTTTTCATGGTATAGGTAATGTACATCACAAGGTAGTAATAAAAATAAAAGAGCCATTTGTTTTATGCAAATGGCTCTCAATGTTTTTTAACTTAGTTACTCATTTTCGGCTTCAGGTATTTCGGGTAATTTTAGTTCAATATTATTTGCTTTTAAAATGCTTAACCACTTTACCATTTTTTTCATATCGCTTGCATATACTCTTTCAAAATCCATATCGGCATATACATTTTTAAAATAAGCTTTAATTGCTTTAGCATCTTTTTCGTTAGGTAATTTTTCGTTACTTGCTTCCATTGCCTTAAATATATCGAGCAAGTTTACATTTTCTCTAATAGTATATACTTCTATACTTTCTAAATGCGAAAAGTTGTGTATGCGGCTGCTTACAAATTTGGTGGTTTTATCTTCTAACGAGCGTACAATGGCTCCATCGGGTTTGCTGCCCATTATTTCAAATAAACCCGACATGCCACTTATTGCAATTAATTTATTGTATTCCATAAATCATTTTTTATGAGGTTGCAAAGTAAAGGGAAATTAAGAAAACAATTTTCAATTTAATATTAAACAAATTGCAATAAAAAAGGCAACTACGGTTGCCTTTTTTAAACTATCGGATAAATTAGTTTTATTTATCTGTGTTGGTAATGAAAGAAGCTACATCTTTTTTAAACGTAACCAACGATTCCGGATGAACATACATCATGTGCCCTGCTTCATAATATTTCATGGTAATATTCGATTGAATATTTTTTTCTAATCCTAAATGGTCCATAGTATATTCTGTTCCAAAGAATGGAGTAGCTAAATCGTAGTATCCATTTAATACTAAAATTTTAAGGTTAGGATTTTTGCTCATGGCTTCTGCTAAATCAACACCTGTATTGGGCGGATATACTCCATTACCCCATAAACCATGATTGTGTTTCCATTCCCATTTAAAACCTTCTGTATCATAAGCAGAAACGTGATAATTTTTATTTTTGTTTACTTTTAGTTCATTGTAATAATAGTTAAGAAAAGTAGCAGTGTAAGCCGGACTGATAGCAGAACTTTGAGGATCATAATCAGAAAATTCGCTGGTTAGTCTTTGGTTAATTCCGGTAAATCTAGAATCTAATCTTCCTACGGTTAAGTGTTCATTTCGTAATAACTCTTCGGTATATTGTGGCTCACTAATACGAAGATTGGCTTTAAGAACATAATCTTTATTTAAGCCGGTATAAGCAGAAATTTTTGAGGCAATATGGTCTTTTTCTGCAGCATCTAATTTATCTCCTTTCATTAAAGCCAGTGTATATTCTCCTTCGGCAAAATCGGTAACTTCTTTTATAAACGCTGTTAAATTAGCAGGTTTGTTGGCTATTTTATTATGAAATAAAGAAGTAGCTGCATAAGTTGGTAAATATAAAATATACGAAATATCGTCACCGGCAGCAAAGGTAAGTTGGCGTAAATCTAATACTACCGAAACTAATATTACACCATTTACCGAAATACCCAATCTTTCTTGTAAAAACTTGGCAACTCCGGCAGATCGCATAGTGCCATAACTTTCGCCCAACAAATATTTAGGCGAATTCCATCTGTCAAACTCATTAATATATTGTTTTATAAAATTACTTACTGAGCTGATATCTCCATCTACTCCCCAGAAGTCTTTATTGGTAGCTTTTCCAATTGCATGGCTTAAGCCCGTTCCTACGGGATCAATCATTACAATATCAGCAACATCTAAAATAGAGTTGGTATTATCTTCTAATTTATAAGGTGCAGGAGTAGCAGGCGAAAGATCTTTAATAGCTACTTTTCTAGGTCCTAATGCACCCATGTGTAACCATAATGAAGATGAACCCGGACCTCCATTATATGCAAATACAATGGGTCTTTTATCAGCATCTGTTTCACCATCTTTAGTATAGGCGGTATAGCCAAATGATGCAATAGGTTCGTCTTTGTCGTTTTTTAAAATCAGTGTACCGGCGGTTGCAGTATAATTAATAAGTTTATTATCAATTTTAATACTGTGTTTAGTAATGTATTTTTCGGGTTTTGTATTTGCCGATGTGTCTGTAGCAGAGGCAGAAGCCGCACTTGTTGAGGCCGGTTGTGCTATGCTAAAAATTGCAGTGCATAAACAAAAAAATAAGGCAATGGATAATTTTTGTATCATACGTTTGAGGATTTAGTAAAATGAAAATTAATAAATACTAGGTATTAAAGATTAGTTTTTCTATTAGTGGTAAAATATGGGAGAAGAATTATAATTCGTTTAATAAATTTTCTATTCTGGTTTTTAATACATCATACGCAGTATAACCCTTTGATAGCAGATAAAATTTTGAATCGCTTGTTTGTAATAATAAACAAGGAAAACCTGTTACTTGCAATTGTTTGCATAATTGAAACTCGTAATGGGCTTTTTCTTTATAAGTATCATCCGAAAGTTGATGAAAAAATGTTTCGGATTGTATGTTGTATTTTTCTGTAAGATGGCGATACGCTTCATTATCGCACAAATCTCTTCCTTCATAATTTAAAGCATATTGCAAATCGCTTGCAAATTCTAACTGGCGTTGAGGATAGTACTCTTTAAATATACACAAGGCAATAGCTGCTTTTTCCGAATCTAAATACCAATCACTTAATTCGGGATGAAAAATATGCCATAAAAAATCTTTTCCAAATGTAATTCCGGTAGTTTCTTCTACGGTTTTATATGCTTTGGCAATATAATCGGCCATTATGCTAATAGGCTGTTTTTGTTCATTAATAATCATTCCGCCCGATAATACCTCTATATCAAATTCTCCCTCAAAATCGCCTGCAATTTTTTTTAGTACAGTACTAAAACCATAACACCATCCGCAATAAGCATCGTAGCAATAAATTAAAATTGGTTTCATGTTACAAAGAAAACACAGATACATTTAACATAACAATCAGTAACAAAAATTTTCTTCATTCGATATTTTTCTACCTTCGCACCGATAACACTTATTTATAGATACTTAAAAATTAATGATATGCCGGGTTTTGAATTTTTTGGTGAGGAAGAAAAAAAAGAAGTGAATGATGTATTGGAAACGGGAATATTAATGCGTTATGGATTTGATGCTGCACGTAAAGGCATTTGGAAATCGGTTGAGTTGGAAAAAGAAATTTGTAACACATTTGGTACTAAATACGCACAATTAACCAGTAGCGGTACAGCGGCACTAACTACTGCTATGGCGGCATTAGGCATTGGTGCAGGCGATGAAGTAATAATGCCCAGCTTTACTTTTGTTGCCAGTTTCGAGGCGGTATTAAGTATTGGTGCCGTACCTGTTTTGGTAGATGTTGATACTACATTAACCTTAAACCCCGATGCAGTTAAAAAAGCCATAACACCTTATACTAAATGTATAATGCCGGTACACATGTGTGGTAGTATGGCTAATTTAGATGCATTGCAACAAATTTGTAACGAACATCATTTGCTGTTATTGGAAGATGCCTGCCAAAGTATTGGTGCCACGTATAAAAATAAATATATAGGAACAATTGGCGATGCCGGTACTTTTAGTTTTGATTTTGTAAAAACCATTACTTGTGCCGAAGGTGGTGTTGTAATGACGAATAATGAAAGTACTTATGTAAAGTGTGATGGATATACCGATCATGGACATGATCATAAAGGTGTAGACCGTGGTGCAGATCTTCATCCGTTTGTTGGATATAATTTTAGAATTAGCGAATTACATGCTGCAGTTGGATTAGCACAAATTAAAAAGTTGCATCAATTTCTTGCTATTCAAAGAAAAAATCATACTCAATTAAAAAATATTCTGTCTCAGGTAGAAGAAATATCCTTTAGAATGATACCCGATGAAGCTGGGGATAGTTGCACTTTTTTAAGTTGGTTTTTACCTAACGAAGCAATTGCCAAAGCAGTAGTTGATGAATTAAAAGCACAAAACATTTTAGCCGGAAACTTTTATTGGTATGCCAATAATTGGCATTATATAAAGCAATGGAATCACTTAAAACAAGCAGCTACACTACATAATTTAAACGATGCTCAAAAAGCTGCAATTGTACAATTGCAAACCCAAGATTTTTCTGCAAGCGATGCAATAATGAGTTGTTGTATTTCAACCGCAATTAGTTTATTGTGGACCGAAGATCAAATTGAAGAAAAAGGAAATAAAATAGTTGCTGCCGTAAAAAAAGTACTAAATAAAAAAATGGTAGAAGTATAAAAAAAATTACTCTTTCTTTCCTTCCATTTTATTTACGTAAGCCAAACTGCCTAATCTTATTCGTAAAGGTATTTTAGTTGCTTTTTCAAACTCCAATTCTTTCTTACAAATTAATCCTAAGTGAAGGGTATAATAGTTAGGAGTAATGGAAGTAACGCTATAGTTTATTACACTATCTTTTATAAAATTTTTTTTTCTGCAAAAATGGAGTTACTGAAAATAAAAAGTATTAATAATAAATTCACAAATAAACAAATCTGTTTCATGTTAATGTTAGTTTCTTTTGTATGTAAATTTACAGTGTAAAGAAGTTATAAAACGAAGTGTAATACAATAATCAAATTATTGTATTACACTTCAAAGTATAGATTTAGTATGAGTTTAAGCCAAAGTTTGCAACAAAAACTTTTACAAAAGTTATCGCCTCAACAAATTCAGTTAATGAAATTGTTGCAAATACCTACTGCCAATTTAGAAGAAAGGATAAAAGAAGAATTAGAAGAAAACCCCGCATTAGAAATAAACGATGAAGGAAAAGATGATGAATTTAGCGAGGAATTAAAAGATGAATTTGAAAATGCTAATGACGATACTGATTTGGATGGCAGTGAAGATGAATACGAAAACATTGATTTAAGCGAATATGTGGCAGATGATGATGGAGAAATTGCCGATTATAAAATGAAAGACGATAATTATCCTGAAATAGATGATGGAAAAGTAATACCCATTAAGAATGAAGAGAGTTTTTATAGTTTATTAATTGACCAATTAGGATTATTGCATTTAGATGAACGCAGATTTAAAATTGCCGAACAAATTGTAGGCAGTTTAGATGATGATGGTTATTTACGCCGCGAATTATCGAGCATTGTTGATGATTTGGCTTTTAGGCAAAATATTAGTACCGATGAAAAAGAAATAATAGAAATTATTCAACTAATTCAGCAATTCGACCCTCCGGGTGTTGGTGCAAGAAATTTACAAGAATGTTTATTAATACAACTCGAAAGAAAACGGCATGAAGAAAAAGGCGTAGAATTAGCTATTCAAGTATTAAAAAAATATTTCGATGAATTTACTAAAAAACATTACGAAAAAATTCAGCGAGGCTTAAACTTAACCGATAATGATTTAAAAATAGTAATCAATCAAATCATTAAACTTAATCCTAAACCCGGAGGAAATATTGGTGCAATAAATAAGGCCGAAAGTTATGTTGTTCCCGATTTTTTTATTCTTAACACCAATGGCAAATTAGAACTTACACTAAACGGAAGAAATGCACCCGATTTGCGTATTAGTGATGGATACAGAGAAATGTTGAAAGATTATGATAAGGGAGCTAAAAAAGATAAACGCCAAAAAGAAGCAGTTTTATTTATTAAACAAAAAATTGATTCGGCAAAATGGTTTATTGATATGATAAAGCAGCGACAAGAAACGCTATTACATACAATGGGTGCTATAATGTATCATCAAGAAGCCTTTTTTTTAACCGGCGATGAAACCGAATTAAAACCAATGATTTTAAAAGATATTGCAGAAAAAACAGGATTAGATATTTCAACAGTAAGTAGAGTAGCCAATAGTAAATTTGTTCAAACCGAATTTGGTACGTATCGGTTAAAATTCTTTTTTAGTGAAAGCTTAAGTACCGATAGCGGAGAAGAAGTAAGTACAAGAGAAGTAAAAAAAATATTAAGTAACTTAATTGAAGCAGAAGATAAACGCAGGCCATTGGCAGATGAAACTTTAACCGATATGCTAAACGAAAAAGGATATAATATTGCACGCCGAACGGTAGCAAAATATAGAGAAATGCTTAATATTCCGGTGGCACGCTTAAGAAAAGAATTATAATTTAAATGGGTTTAGAAAGATAAATTTTTATGCAAGAAGATAATAGTAACCACATGTTTTCTATGGCATTTAGCATTCCTGCGAAAATTATTTCTTATATATTTCATCCTTTATTTATTCCTACCTATATTTTTTTGTTTTTGCTATATGAATTCCCTTTTACTTTTATCAGTGATTTGAGGTACGATCCTGTATTTGAATTAAAGCTCAAAATATTTTCAACCTTTTGGATGACTGCTTTTTTTCCGGCATTTGCGGTTTTTTTATTGTGGCGTTTAAAAGTAATTAAAAGCATTTTTTTAAAAACACAGAAAGAACGAATTATTCCTTTTTTTGTTACCATGTTTTTTTATTGGTGGATGTATTATTTAAGTAGAACTATGAAAGATCAGCCGGAGGCACTTAAATTTTTCTATTTCGGGATATTTATAGCTACTTCAATAGGTGTAGTAATTAATAATTTTATTAAAATAAGTTTACACGGACTATCTTCCGGAGCAGCTTTAACAGCTATTATTTTATTTTCTTTTTTTTATAAAACACCGTTAAATGCAGCAATTGCAATTGCTGCTGTATTAACCGGAATTATTTGTACTGCACGTTTTTTGGTAAGTAATCATACCAATCAAGAAATATATAGCGGATTATTGGTTGGGGCTATTTGTCAGGTTTTTGCTTATTGGTTTGTTCTGTAAATTGTCAACAAAGTAATTAGCTGTTGATAAAATGCTGTGCAATGAAATGCAATATTTCATCTCGGCCTGTTTTTTTTTCGGCACTGGTAATAAAATATTGTGGTAAAAATTCCCATTCTTTTTTCATCTCTTCAAAAAAAGCTTTCACATTACGTTGTACAACTGTCGGTTTTTCTTTATCGGCTTTAGTAAAAGCTATAACAAAAGGTATTTGCCATAAGCCAAGCTGATTAACAAATTCTATATCAATTTTTTGTGGTTGATGCCTTGCATCTATTAAAATAAATACCGTAATAAGATTTTCTCTTTTGCGTAAATAATTTTCAATCATTTGTTCCCAACGTCTGCGTGTACTTTGTGAAATTTTAGCATAGCCATATCCGGGTAAATCAACAATGTACCAGTTGTTATTAATAATGAAGTGATTAATAAGTTGTGTTTTACCAGGCTGAGCCGAAGTTTTTGCTAAATTATTTTGATTGGTGAGCATGTTAATAAGTGAAGACTTGCCCACATTGCTTCTTCCAATAAAAGCAAACTCTGGTTTATCCGGAGTAGGGCATTGATCGAATGAAGGCGATGAAATTATATACTTGGCCGATTTTATTTGCATAATACAAGGTAAACTTTAAATCTGATTAATAAGTGCTACAAAAATGCCATACTATCAAGTTAAGTATGGCATGTATAATAATTGATAATTTTAATTATCTTCTTTTGGGTAAAATTAAACTGTCTGCAGGATATTTTGTTTTAATTGAATCTCTTATTTTATCGCACCAATCTGTTATGGCAGCTTTTTCTTCAACAGTTAATATAGCATTTCGATGAATCCAAGTGTACGAAGCTAAAGGCATTTCATTTTCTTTTAGCTGCTCTTTACATTGTTCTAATTTTTTATATTGGCTGCTGATTTTGTATGAAGCGAACTCACTAAAATTCAAATACCTTTTTCCTTTTTTTATATGATTATTTAGCATCCAAGCTATTGGCTGAATTGAATTATACCAAGGATATACCGTATTGTTAGAATGACAATCGTAACAGGCTTTTGCTAATATAGTTTGTACACTTTCGGGTACAGCATATAATTTGCTTATATCGTTTTCTGATAAGCCGGTAGATTCATTTTTTTTGGGATGAATGAATTGAATGGCAATTAATACAGCTACAACAGACAATAAAACTTTTTTAATCATAGTTTAAATTTAAGGATTTACCAATATATTTCCAGTCATTTCTTTAGGAATTGGTAAGCCCATTACATGTAAAATAGAAGGGGCTATATCGCCTAATTTACCGGCAGTTACAGTTCCATGCCATTCTTTATCTATTACAAATAATGGTACTAAATTTAAAGAATGTTGTGTATTGGGCGTTCCATCTTCATTAACCATAAAATCTGCATTGCCATGGTCGGCAGTTAAAAAAATGGTGTATCCGTGTTTTATGGCAGTTGTAACAATTTTTTCAACACAAGTATCTACAGTTTCTACTGCTTTTACTACTGCACTAAAAACGCCTGTATGTCCTACCATATCTGCATTTGCAAAGTTTAAACAAATAAAGTCGGCAGATTCATTTTCAATTTCAGGAACTAATTTTTCAGTTATTTCAAATGCGCTCATTTCCGGTTTTAAATCGTAAGTGGCAACTTTTGGAGATGCAGCCATTATACGTGTTTCGCCAGTAAATTCTTTCTCTCTTCCTCCACTAAAAAAGAATGTTACATGTGGGTATTTTTCGGTTTCAGCAATTCTAATTTGTTTTTTATTATTATTTGCTAATACTTCGCCTAATGTATTATTCAAATTGTCGTTTTCGAAAATTACTTGTACATCTTTAAAAGTTGTATCATACTCTGTCATAGTAGTGTAATGCAATGATAGGGTATGCATATTTTGTTCGGTATGATTTTCTTGCGTTAAAACATGAGTAATTTCGCGGCATCTATCGGTTCTAAAATTAAAGCAAATTACTGCATCGCCATCCTTGATTTTTGCTTTGGACGTGTCAATAGTTGCATTAATTATTGGTTTAATAAATTCGTCGGTAATATTGTTTTGATAAGAGGTTTCTATTGATTGTATTAGATTATTACTTTGTTCGCCCACTCCATTTACCAATGCATCATAGGCTAATTTTACACGTTCCCAGCGTTTATCTCTATCCATAGCATAATATCTGCCGGTAATACTTGCAATTTTACCAACATTGGCATCTAAATGTTGTTGTAATTCTTTTATAAATCCTATTCCGCTTTTAGGATCACAATCTCTTCCATCGGTAAATGCATGAACATACACTTCATTTAAATTTTGTTCTTTGCAAACATCAATGAGGGCTTTTAAATGATTGATGTGAGAATGCACACCACCATCGCTAACCAAGCCAATGAGGTGTAAAGTTTTATTATTATTTTTTGCATAATTGATTGAGGCTAATAATACTTCGTTGGTAGCAAACTCTCCGGTTCTAATGGCAACATTTATTCTTTGTAATTCTTGATAAACAATTCTTCCTGCACCTAAATTTAAATGGCCCACTTCACTATTTCCCATTTGTCCATCGGGAAGACCTACAGCTTCACCACAAGTAACTAACGTTGTGTGAGGATATTGATTGTATAAAGAAGTTACAAAAGGAACATGTGCATTTTGAATAGCATCGGCAGTTTTAATTTTACCTAATCCCCATCCATCCATTATAATTAGCATTGCTTTCTTGCTCATAAAAATATTTTTACAATTAAAGTTTAAATAAGTTGCAAAATTACATCATTTGGGGTTTAGCATAAGAGATTAACTTTATTGATTTTGCAATAGTTATATTTGGCATAATTTTAGTTTTACTTTTATAAAATTATTTGTAATGAAAAAATTACTTTTTATATTTTTTATTGGTTTTGTTTTTACATCTTTTACTTTATTTCAATCAGATACAGACGAAATAATTAAAGGATTAAAAACAGGAAATGCAGAGCAAGTTGCTGCTTACTTTGATAGTTTTATTGATTTAACATTGCCTCAAAAAGATGAAATTAAAAGTATAGGGAAAAATCAAGCAGGCATTGCTTTAAAATCTTTTTTTGAAGAAAATGGTGTAAACAATTTTGCTATAACTTCTCAAAGAGAATCGGGTATTACCATGTATATTGCAGGTAAGTTACAATCTAAAAACAGGCCTTTTAATGTTACCCTTCTTTTAAAAAATAAAGACGGTAAGCATTTAATAACTTCGATTCGAATAAACTAAAACTATTTGCTTCAAAAGGGATTCTTATTTAAGAATTCCTTTTTTATTTTATAAACTCTTTAACTTGCCGGCATGAAAAATTTTGAGCAACAATTACATCAATTAATTGCACAGGCATTACAAGAAGATGTTGGTGATGGAGATTACTCTACGCTTAGTTGTATTCCTTCAACTCAAAAAGGTAAAGCTGTTTTAAAAATTAAACAAGATGGAATATTGGCAGGTGTTTATGTTGCCCAAAAAATATTTCATTTTGTTCAGCCATCTGCTCAGCTAAACTTGTTTAAAAGCGATGGCGAAAGAATGAAAAATGGTGAAATTGCTTTTGAAGTTTTTGCCTCTATTGCTACTATTTTAACCTGCGAGCGATTGGTGTTAAATTGTATGCAAAGAATGAGCGGAATTGCAACATTAACCAAACAGTATACAGATAAATTGAAAGGATATTCAACCACATTATTAGATACTCGAAAAACTACGCCCAATTTTCGATTGTTAGAAAAAGAAGCTGTAAAAATTGGAGGTGGTAATAATCATCGCTTTGGCTTGTATGATATGTTGATGCTTAAAGATAACCACATTGATTATTGTGGTGGAATTGAAAATGCCATTGAGAAATCGCATCAATATGTTACAATAAATCAACTGGGATTAAAAATTGAAGTGGAAGCTAGATCAATTGCCGATGTTCAAAAAATTTGTTCAGTAGGTAAGGGCAAAGTATTTAGAATTATGTTAGATAATTTTTTGCCAAATGAAATTGAAGAAGCATTACGCATTATTGGCAATGCATTTGAAACAGAAGCCAGCGGCGGTATTAATTTGGCTAACATTGAAGAATATGCTGCTACCGGTGTAAATTTTATTAGTGTAGGTGGATTAATTCATCAAGCACAAAGTTTAGATTTAAGTTTAAAAGCAGCCATAGTATAAAAAATAATTTGTTTTATTTTTGAGTATGTCGAAAAAAAATAAGCCGGATAATAGGGGTTTTGTTTATAGCACTGATCCTAATTTTAGCTTTGAGGAAGAACCTCAAAATAATCAAGCAACGCTTAGCCCCAACTTGCAAAAATTACGTGTATGGCTCGATAGTAAACAAAGAGCCGGAAAAATAGTTACATTAATTACAGGGTTTGCAGGAACTGATGATGATTTGCAAGAGTTAGGTAAAAAATTAAAAAACTATTGCGGCACAGGCGGTAGTGCAAAAAACAATGAAATTATTATTCAAGGAGATCAGCGAGAAAAAGTATTGCAGTGGCTATTAAAAAATGCATATAGCAATTCAAAAAAAGCCGGTTAATTAATCTAATTCCAATCTTAATTTATCTTTCAATTCTTTTACTAGCGGATATTGTTCGGCAATTCTCTCAAAACGTTGCCTGCTGTTAAGCACCAAATGCTGCGGAATTTCGGCTTTTTCGGTTTCTTCTACTTCTATCGAAAAAGTAATACTTCTGTTATTGAACTTTTGATGAATAAAATCAGTTAATACCATTTTTTCTTGTTCTACAAATTTTTGAGCAGTTAAGGCAGTAACAGTTACTTTAAATTTTATTTCGGATATTAATTCAAGTTTTGCAATTTTAAATGTTGCTGCGGAAGAATGTTTTTGTTGCCGATCTAATTCTTCTGCATATTCATTCCAATATTGTTGTAGTTTTTCTAGTTGTAAATCTTCCGCTTCTTTTACTTCTTCAATTGCGTATTTGTCGCCATATTTATCTCTTAAAGCCGATAATAAATTTTTTTTGGTTCCATTTCCCGTAGAAGCTATTGATGTTGTATTGTTTATTGAATTTATATTCGAATTGGTAGGAGTACTTAATGGTTTATTTTCTGTATTGTTTGGTTGAGTTGTTTGATTGGTTTCAATAATTAATTTGCCATTTTTTGTAGGTGCAGGTGGTTTTAAATATAAGGTAGAAATAGGTTTTGCTTTAAATGCTATTGAAGTATTAATTAGTTTTTTTTTTACCACAGTTCCTTCGTGAACAGAAAGCTCAATTGCTTGTTGTAAAAAATTAAGTTTAATTAAAGTTAATTCAACATGTAATCGTTTGTTGCGTGCCAATTTAAAGTTTATTTCTGCATCGTTTAAAATATTAAGTGCACTAACTAAATATGCCAATTCAACTTTTTTTGCAGTTTCTATAAATCGTTGTTGAATTCCTTCTACTACATCTAATAATACTGCGGCTTTGGCATCTTTACAAACTAACATATTTCGTATAAACTCCGAAAATCCGTTTAATACTAAATCGCCTTCAAATCCTTTTCTATTAATTTCATCGTATAATAATAAGGCAGAGGATAAATCTTGTTGTATTAAGTGTTCTATGAGTTTAAAATAATAATCATCATCTAAAATATTTAAGTGCTCTAAAGTAGTTTGATAGTTTACTTCGCCATTGGTAAAGCTTACAATTTTATCTAAAATACTTAAAGCATCTCGCATGCAACCTTCACTTTTTTGGGCAATAATTTGTAAAGATGCTTTATCGGTTTTGATGGCTTCTTTGGTAACAATTTCTTGCAAATGTTCTACCGTATCGTTGGTAGTAATTCTTTTAAAATCGAATATTTGACAACGAGATAATATAGTTGGAAGAATTTTATGTTTTTCTGTTGTTGCTAAAATAAAAATAGCATAGGATGGAGGTTCTTCTAATGTTTTTAAAAATGCATTAAAGGCACTGGCACTAAGCATGTGTACTTCGTCTACAATATATACTTTGTATTTTCCGGCCTGAGGTGCAAAGCGAACTTGCTCTACTAACGAGCGAATATCATCTACAGAGTTATTACTTGCTGCATCTAATTCGTGAATATTAAGTGATATACCTGCATCGAACGAAAGGCAACTTGGACAAGCATTACAAGCTTCTCCATCTGAAGTTACGTTGGTGCAGTTAATTGTTTTAGCTAAAATTCTGGCACATGTTGTTTTGCCAACACCACGAGGCCCGCAAAACAAAAAAGCATGTGCTAATTGGTTGTTTTTAATTGCATTTTTTAAAGTAGTTGTAATATGCAATTGACCCACAACTGTATTAAAATTTTGGGGACGATATTTTCTTGCCGAAACAATAAATTTATCCATAACGCTGCAAGATAAATGATTCGGTTTGCAGTTTAGTAATTACGCTCTGTAATAGTTTTTCACAATTATCATTTATTTATACTCCAAAATAGGATGCCGCTCGAATGGATGTTTTGTTTCATCAAAAATGTAGCGGTAGGTAACCATTTGTCGGCTTTGTTTGCCTCCTAAACTTTTATAAATATTAATCATTTTTGGATGCCAATCGCCGGCCCAACCCATTTCGTAGGTATTATACCAACCTTTATTTTGAATAAATAAAGCTACTTCATGAATAATATAACTATCAATACCTAATGCTTGAAATTTTGGAACAACTCCAAATACCAAACCGGTTGCTTGTTTATTTTGCCCTGTATATTTCATCCATAATAAATGTAGTTTTTGTACTATTCCCATTTTGCCGTTAAAATGTTTGAAATATTGATTTACATCCGGAATATTAATAAACATAGCAATAGGGTCTTCTTTATAATACGCAAACCATATCATTCGTTTATCTAATATAGGTTTCATGGTACGAAATAGTTGTACTATTTCTTCTTTAGTAGTTTCTTTTGCTTCTCCATGTTGTGCCCATGCTGCATTATATACAGTTGCAAAATCGGCTGCATATTTTTCTAAATAATTTAAATCAATATGTTTTGCAGAATATTCTTTTTTTGATGCAAAGCGTGCATGGCGTTCTGCAATTTTAGGCGGAAAAGGATCGTCTACATTCATGGAATAATAATATTGATTGTAGAAGTTTTTAAAGCCATAGTTTTCAAATAAAGATTGATAGTAATTAGGATTAAATGCCATTCCATACATTGGTTCTTTCTCAAATCCTTGTACCATTAATCCCCAGTTTTTATCTCTATCGCCAAAATTTATAGGGCCATCCATGGCTTCCATGCCTTTGCTTATTAGCCATTTTTTTGCAGTATCAAATAAAATATTGGCAGCTTGCTGATTATTAATGCAATCAAAAAATCCAATGCCTCCGGTTAAAAATTCGGTTCCTTTATTAATGTATTTTTTATTGGTAAAAGCAGCAATACGGCCAATTAAACTCCCCGAATCGTCTTTTAAAATCCAACGAATTATTTCTCCATATTTAAATAATTTATTTTTTTGAGGATTGAAAACTTCATGTATTTCATTATCTAAAGGGCGAATGTAATTGGGATTTGATTTATTCATCAATACATTTATTTTGATGAAATCTTTTGCTGTAGCAGCATCTGTTACTTCTATAATTTTCATATTTATAAGCTCTGTAAACGAATGTAATAAATCTATTTATAAAAATTTATATCGCTTATTGCAATAACAACTGTGTGCTGTTTTAAAATTGAAACCATAGTAGCTAAAAATTACGCAAAATAGTAGCGGCAACTATACCTGCAGTTTCTGTTCTTAACCTTGTATTTCCTAAACTTACGGGTTGATAATTATTTTTTAGTGCAGTAGAAATTTCGTGGGCTGAAAAATCTCCTTCGGGGCCAATTAGTATTTCAATTTCGTTTTGTAATAAAAATGTTTTCAATTCTTTTTTATCATCGGCTATACAATGCGCAATAAATTTTTGAGATGATATATTTGATTGTTGAATATAGGTTTCGAAATTAATTGGTTGATGTAATTTTGGTAACCAAGCTTGCTCGCTTTGCAGCATTGCTGCAATTAATATATTATTCATTCTATCAAACCTAAAATATTGTTTTTCGGTTCTGGTACAAATAAGCGGAACAATTTCTGTTACACCTATTTCTGTTGCTTTTTCTAAAAACCATTCTAACCGATTGGTATTTTTAATTAACGAAATGGCTATAACAATTTTTCTGATGGATGGTGATTGAAAGTTGGATTGATTGATGGTTACCCAACAATTTTTTTTATTAGCATCTATAATGGTTGCGGTAAATACGTTTCCTTGGCCATTGGTAATATTTAGTTGTTCCCCAACCTTCATTCGCAATACCTGAATGCAATGTTTCGATGTTTCTTCACTTAAAAGAAATTGAGCGTTTGTAGTATGTATTTGTTCGTAAAAAAAAGGCAGTACCATTTGGCTAAGTTATTTATATCTATACAGCTAATTAATAATTTTTACTTCATTGTTTCAGTAAATTTGTACAGATGTTAACATTTCTTTACGCTTTTATCAGCAGCTTTATTGTTCTTTTGCAGAGAATATATTAAAATTTATTTTTTCAATGAAAAAGGTCTTAGTAATATTTTTATTTTGCTTAGTTGGTAGTTCTGCTTTCTCACAATTACGAGTTGGAATTGAAGGTGGTTTTAATATTGCTCAATTTGCAGATAGGGGTAGTGATCAGCAATATTACAATTTATCGGGTATAGGGGCTATTTCTGGGGGTATTGTTGCAGAGAAGTTTTGGAAGAAGAACTATTATTTTTCTACCGGAATATTGTTTATACAAAAGGGTGGATATAAGGAGAAAGGTCAATATGCTACTTATGGATCTAGCACTACTACAAGATTAAAATATATACAAGTGCCATTTAATATTATTTATAAATGGGATATTGGAAAGAACATGAAGCTTATGGCAGGTGCCGGTTTATACATGGCTTTAGGTATTTCGGGAACAGAGAAAGGAGTTGATGAAAGTATTACAGGAGCAGTAACTAAAATAGATAATAGAGTAAGGTTTACTTACTATAATGTTTATAATAATACCGAAACATATATTAAACCTCTTGATATTGGATATAATTTATTAGGCGGAATTGAATGGAAAAAATATCAGTTCAAACTCAATTATAGCCATGGGTTTGGTTCAATTTATCCTATAGGCTCTACCAAATTTTCTAATGCTGTTTATGGAATATCTGTAGGATACTTATTACCTTGGTAATGAGTATTTGTAAAGGGAAAGAAAATTAAAAAGGTGCATCACCATCAAAATCTTCATCAAACTCTCCTCCATTATTCATTTTACTTCCTTTCTGAATAAAAAACTTACCTCCACCATCATTGGTATTGCTTGTATTGGTAGGCGATGTGGAGCTTACTGGTTTCCAATTGCCTCCTCCCATTAGTCCATTAATGCCATTATCTTCATTCCACTCTTCAAATTTCTGGATAGATAGTAATGCTTTTAATTTAATGGTATCTAATGCTCCGTTTCTATGTTTAGCAATTTTTATATGTGTTTCGCCACGATTATCCTCTCCCATTTCGTTAGTGAAGTTTTCATAATATTCTGGGCGATAAATAAACATCACCATATCTGCATCTTGTTCAATAGCACCCGATTCACGTAAATCACTCAATTGAGGCATTTTACTTTCTTTTCGTGTTTCAACCGCACGACTTAATTGCGATAATGCTATAATGGGAATATTGAGTTCTTTGGCTAAAGCTTTTAAGTTTCTTGAAATATTGCTGATTTCTTGTTCGCGATTGGTATTTCTATCGCCACTACCACTCATTAATTGTAAATAATCAATAATAATAATTTTTACTTGATGTTTATTAACCATTCTTCGAGCTTTAGCTCTAAACTCAAAAATATTTAAAGCGGCTGTATCATCAATAAATAGCGGTGCTGCTTCTAATCGTTTAATTCCTTTTGCATGTAGTTGTTGATATTCGTGCTCTTCCAATTTACCACGTGAAATTTTCTCCATTTTTATTTCACTTTCTGCACTTAAAATACGTTGTACCAGTTGAGATGCACTCATTTCTAAACTAAAAAATCCAACGGCAACCGGTTTAACAGGATGCAATGCTGCATTACGGGCTAAGTTTAGTGCAAAGGCTGTTTTACCAACCGATGGTCGGGCTGCTAAAATAATTAAGTCGGTAGGTTGCCATCCGTAAGTAATTCTATCTAAAGAGGCAAATCCACTTGTTACACCTGAAATATCATCTTCTTGTTTACGTAATTGGTCTATTCTGTTAATTGTTTTTGCCAATACATTGCCAATATCTTCAAAATTCTTTTTTAAATAGTTATTGGTGATATTGAACATTTTGGTTTCGCTATCATCTAATAAATCAAAAACGTCGGTACTATCTTCGTATGCATCACCAATAATTTCTCCACTAATTCTAATTAATTCTCTTTGAATAAATTTTTGAAGAATAATTCTTGCATGGGCATCAATATTAGCAGTACTTACAACGGTATTGGTTAATTTGGTAACAAAATAAGCACCACCTACGGCCTCTAATTGTTCTTTTCTTTTTAACTCTTCTACAACGGTTAAAATATCAATGGGTATGCCGCGTTGTTGCATATCCATCATGGCACTAAAAATAATACTATGTGCCTCAACATAAAAACATTCTGGTTTTAAATTAGTATCTACTAAACTGTCAAATGCACTTTTTTCAAGCATAATAGCACCCAAAACAGCTTCTTCTAATTCTTTTGCCTGTGGGGGTACTTTTCCATAAACCATTGTACTTAAATCTACCCCTGTTTTTCTTCTTTTTTTATCTCTATTTATATTGGTTATTTCCATTGAAATGGTGCTTTAACGGGTTTGTCAATTTTTCCAAAACGCCTCTTTTTTTTAATAAAATTTCTATATTAAGAAATTGTTACCAAGCAGAAGCAGAGAGCGAATATAGGTTGCTCAAACTTTAAAAAAATTGTTTTTTGCTTTTAATTTATTCCACTTTGCATTAACATCTTACTCACTAAAATTTGTTTTTATTCACAATGAATAGGAGGTTATTAAATATTAACTATAGGCTTTTACACAATTTAAAAAAAAATACACAAACTCATTCACATTTTTTGTGAAGAAAGAAAATAAGCTAATTACTTGCTGTAACCGTTTTTAATTTGTATTTAAAGAGAGTTCAAATTAATAAAATATTTTCTTTGTTTTCTGTATGCTTATAGGGGGCTGACTTTTATGGAATTGCTCTATTTATTTTGTAATACGAGTTGATGGTTTTGGTTTTTGTGCAAAATAGTTACATGTATTTTTAATACCACAATTATTGCATTTAGGATTGCGTGCAGTACATACATATCGGCCATGTAATATTAGCCAATGATGTGCTTTATAAATTAGTTCGGGAGGGAAGTTTTTGGTTAATTGTTTTTCGGCCGATAAGGGTGTTTTAGCATGGGTGGTTAAGCCAATTCGGGCACTTACTCTAAATACATGCGTATCTACGGCCATATTGGGTTGCTGATCAATAACACTTGTAATAACATTAGCGGTCTTGCGTCCTACACCGGGTAATTGCATTAAACATTCAACTGTCATGGGCACTTCTCCTTTAAACTTTTCTAATAGCATGTTTGCCATTCCAATTAAATGTTTGGTTTTATTATTTGGGTAAGAAATGCTTTTGATTAAAGAGAATATTTCTTCAAAGTTGGCTTCGGCTAACTTTAATGGAGTAGGAAATTTTTTAAAAAGGATAGGAGTAGTTGCATTAACTCTACTATCGGTGCATTGTGCCGATAGAATCACCGCAACTAATAATTGAAATGGACTATCATACACTAATTCTGTTTCGGCATTGGGTGCATGTTGGGTAAAATAATCTATGATATTTTGATAGCGTTCTTTCTTAGTCATAAACAAACAAAAAAACAATTTAATATTGGTGAAAACTATCGCCAATAAATTTTAAAGCATCGGTAATGCCGGTTCTCCAGTAGGTCCAATTATGTGCGCCATCTCTTACTCTAAATTCGTGTGGTACTCTTTTTTCGGTTAAGGCAATATGCAATAAGCAATTGCCGGTGGTTAAAAAATCGTCATCGCCGCAATCAATCCAGTAGCGTACTTTTTTTAGTTCATCAGTTGTTTTCGATGCAATTATTTTAAGTGGCGAATTGGTATACCATGCAGTTGTTAATCTATCTTTTCCGTTAAAGTTTCGGCCATATAGGTTTGCCAAAATATTATTCCAATTGGGTTCGGGCATATTAACAATTGCATCATCATTCCATACTGCTGCACTTAGTGGGGCAGCGGCAGCAAATAAGTTGGGATATTTTAAAGCATAAATTAAAGTGCCATATCCGCCCATAGATAATCCTGCTATACCTCTATATCTTTTCTCTGCTTTAATACGATAAATTTTTTCAATAGAAGGCATAAATTCTTTCACAAAAAAATCCTCATAATTTTCTTTTCCATCATACGCATTTATATAAAAACTAGAATCGCCATTGGGCATTACAATAATCATTGGCGGAATTGTTCCATCTTCAATGGCTTTATCGGCATAACGGTTAATTTCTCCAAATTGCAGCCAGCCGGTATTATCATCGGTAAAACCATGTAAAAGATATACTACCGGATAAGTTCTTTGAGAGGTTTCGTAATCGGCAGGAAGGTAAATGGAGTATCTAACATCTTTACCTAAAATAGTACTCTTAACTATTTTTGTTTCATATATTTTGCCATGTGTTTGTGCAGTAATATATTGAGTTGTTATGATGCACAATACAATTAAAAATATGTTATGTAGCTTTTTCATACGTTGTTAAATTGTATGAATAAAGGTAGTGGTAAGAAAAATGCAATAGTGAAAAAGGAATTGAGATAAATCAAAAAAAATTATTTTGTTTTTTTTGCTGTGCCTTCTTTTGCATATTTTAGAATTGCATCAATAGTTTTTTGAGAAGGCGATGAGCTTATTTTTTTTAAACTTTCCAGTTGTTTTTTCGATCGTTTAAGCATGGCCATTTCTTTTGAAAGTTCTTTATCTTCTTTCAATGCTTTTTCTATAGCAAGCGATAATATGGGCGATGCTTCATTATACAAATAAAGCATCAGTTGTTCCTGAGTAAATTTTTGCATAAACTAAAATGAAAATTGCAATATTAAATATACTGCTTTCGGAGGGTAGATTGGCTTTGTGTATATCAAAACGGCAGTTAATATTTTTTATTGTAGCGGGGTTACTACTTTTTTGTGTTTGTAGTATTTTCTAGTACATAAATATCTTCGCCATCTTTTTTCATGAGATATTTTTCTCGGGCAAATTTTTCAATGGCAGCAGAATTGTATTGTAAATCGGTTAAATCTTTTTTAGTTTTTTCAATTTCTTGCTGATAGTATTTCTTTTTTATTTCCAGTTCTTTCAGTTTTTGCTTTTGTTCTAATACATAAAAAATATCGCGTTGATCAAAAAATAACATCCATACTATAAAAAAAACTGTAGTAAGCGAGTATTTATTTAAAATGAATGGAATTACTTTTTTCATATTTCAAAAATAAAGTTCATAGTTAAAGGTTCAAATAATTTATTACCAACACTTGTGAAAACCAATAACTATGAACTTATGTATAAAAATAGTACACTGCTATTTAGTGAACTTTAATTTTTTGCCCAAATAAATACCTGTGCTGCCTAATTCTTCTTCAATTCTTAATAATTGATTGTATTTGGCAATACGATCGGTACGTGAGGCTGATCCGGTTTTAATTTGTCCGCAGTTTAATGCTACGGCTAAATCGGCAATAGTTACATCTTCAGTTTCACCACTTCTATGGCTCATAATAGTATTGTAACCATTATTTTGGGCAAGGCTAACTGCATTTATTGTTTCGGTAATGGTGCCTATTTGGTTTACTTTAACCAATAGAGCATTGGCAATTTTTTTATCAATACCTGTTTGTAGGCGTTCAACATTTGTAACAAATAAATCATCGCCTACTAATTGAACTTTGTTGCCAATTGCTTGTGTTAAAGCAGCCCATCCGTTCCAATCGTCTTCGGCCATTCCGTCTTCAATTGATACAATAGGATATTTTTTAACCCAGCTTTCCCAAAATTTTACTAATTCATCGCTGCTTATTTCTTTACCGCTGCTTTTCTTGAAAACATATTTTTTCTTTTTACCATCCCACAATTCGCTGTTAGCGGCATCCATGGCAATGGTAACTTGTGAACCTGTTTTAAATCCTGCTAAACCAATTGCAGCCAATACAGTTTCAATAGCTTCTTCGTTGCTTTGAATGTTTGGAGCAAATCCACCTTCATCACCAACATTTGTGCTGAAACCTTTTTTCTTCAACACAGTTTTTAATGCATGAAAAATTTCAACACCCCAACGCAAACCTTCGCTAAAAGAAGTTGCACCAACCGGCTGAATCATAAATTCTTGAAAATCTATTTTATTATCAGCATGTGCACCGCCATTTAAAATGTTCATCATTGGAACTGGAAGTGTTTTGGCATTGGTACCACCTACGTATCTGTATAAAGGTAAACCGGCTTCTTCGGCAGCAGCTTTAGCAACAGCCATACTAACGGCTAAAATGGCATTTGCACCTAATTTAGATTTATTGGGGGTTGCATCTAAATCAATCATTGCCTGATCAATAGCAGCTTGTTGAGCTATATCGTATCCAACTATCGCATCTGCAATAATATCATTTACATTTTTTACGGCTTTTAATACTCCTTTTCCTCCATATTTTTTTTTATCACCATCGCGTAATTCAACGGCTTCATGAATACCGGTACTTGCACCGCTGGGTACGGCTGCACGGCCAATTACACCATCATCGGTTAATACATCTACTTCAATGGTAGGGTTGCCACGGCTATCTAAAATTTGTCTGGCATGAACTTCTACAATGTAACTCATAATTTTTAATTTAAAATGTGAACGAGGAATACCTCATTAAGAATTCGATTGCGGTGCAAAATTAATACAACTGTTACAGATATAACTAATGATTATTATCAATCTTTGTGTGTAAGGGTTCTAAAAATATCTTCCAAACTTTTTGTTTCGGTATGTAGCGAAATGATATTTAAGTTTTCTGTTAAAGATAGTTGTAGTATGCTTTTTCGGCATTCTTCTGGCTGAAGCGTTTCGATAGTAACAGTTGAATTAACATGTGTTAGTGTTGATACAGTTGATAATAATTGAATTTTTTGAAGTTGGTTTTCTGTTAAATTTTCAAATTCAACAAGTACAATATTTTTATTTGTTTGGGTATGTTGCATATTGTTTAAACGATCGTTAGCTACAATTTTGCCTTTGTTGATAATGATAATTTTATCGCATAAAGCCTGTACTTCTTGTAAAATATGCGATGAAAATAGCACTGTTTTATTTTTACCTTGTTCTTTTATAACATTTCTTATCTCAATAATTTGATTAGGATCTAACCCGCTAGTTGGTTCATCTAAAATTAGTACTTCCGGATCGTGTATTAAAGCTGCCGCTAAACCAACTCGTTGTTTATATCCTTTAGAAAGTTGACTTATTTTCTTTTTTTCTTCAATTGATAAACCGGTAAGTTCTATAGTTTTAGCAATTTGTGCATTAAGGTTTTTAATTTGATGTACTCCTCCAATAAATTGCAGGTATTCTTTTACATACATATCGTAGTATAGTGGATTGGATTCGGGCAAATACCCAATTTTCTTTTTTATGGCAATTGGATTTTTTGTTACATCCATACCGCAAACTTTTACAGTACCGGAATTTTGTGTTAAATAGCCGGCAATTATTTTCATGGTGGTGCTTTTACCGGCGCCATTAGGACCTAAAAAACCAACTATTTCTCCTTTATTAATTGTAAAAGAAATATCGTTCACTGCTTTCTGTTCGCCATATTGTTTTATTAGTTGAACAACTTCTATAGACATCTTCCCTCTTTTTACCGAAAATACTTAAACGTACTTAAAATATGCCTACTTAACAGCAAATTAACGTAATAAAATATCGAGTATATTGTTTAAAGTGGCACACAAATAGTGTTGTTATATAATTTATTTTTTACTTTTCTTTTTTCCAATTATTATCATTTTATTTTTTATTTTAAATACCATAAAAAATAATTTGGTAGCAGGAGTGGCTATTTTAAGCAACCATTTATTTTGAATCATTTTATGCAAATAAAATTCGTAGGGAAAACTAATTTCATGAAATTGTTGTAAAAAAATTAATTCAATATCCGATTGTTGAAATAAGAATTGAATATCTTTTTTTGAAAAAATTTGTTTATGCCCAAAACGATGATTTGAATACATGGAATGTAAAAAGCCATTGTAATAACCAAAGCTTAGCTTACTCATCCATTCTCCGGTTATATGATAAAAGCTATTTCTGCAAGGGGTATCAATAAAAATATATCCATTCGGTTGCAATAAATTCACTGCATTATGTATTAATTCAGTAGGAAAATTTACATGCTCTAATACATCCCATAGTACAATTGCATTAAAAAATTCTGCATAATTGGTTTGCCAAAAAGCATCTTGAATGGGAAAAGGATATACATTTTTTAAATGCAATTTTTCTGTTGCATATAAAATATATTGCCTGTCTAATTCAATGCCATAAGCCTGCATATTGGCTGCTAACATATTTCTTAAAAAAATGGCTCCTCCAAAACCTACATCTAATATATTTTCTCCCTGCTGTACATATTGTGTAACTATTTGTGTATGATGATGAAAACGTTGCGGATTGCTTTGCAGTTTTTGTTCAATATACTTAATGGCTTTTTCATCAATATGTGTAATTTGTTCTGTATGGGCCGATTGTGGTAAATATTCGTCATCCAAATAATCGGTATAATGAAATCCGCAATGTTTGCATACAATTACATTGGCCATTTTTAACCGATAAGCAATACGATTGCCCTCTTGATGGCATAATTTGCATATACTGAAATTGTAGTTAGTCATTAGTTAAAAAGGCTTTCTGCATTTAAAATATTTTCAGGTTTTCCTACATCAATAAATTTTGATGAAGAATGATCAAAATAATGAATAGAATGTTCTCTGCATAAATTCATATAAACATCAATCATTGAAAATTTTCCTTCTTGATATATTAATGGAAATATAGCAGGATTAATAACATGAATTCCGCTGAAGGCTTTGCGAGTTAAAGCATTTATTTCAGCAGTAAATGATTGTGGTTTTTCCTCACCGGTTTGCATATTTTTCCATCCATATAATTCATTTTTATTATTAAAAAATAAACATCTTGAAGTATTTCTATCCGATACGGCTAAGGTAGCCAATGGCTTATTTTCTTTATGTTGTAATATCATGTTATTTAAATTCATATCGGTAAGTATATCTGTATTTAATAACACAAAATCTTCTTTAACAAACCAACTTGCTTTTTTTAATCCGCCGCCTGTTTCTAAAACAACATTAGTTTCATCGCTAATAGTAATATTACTTCCCCATCCATTATTTTGTTGTATTGCTTCAATTATTTGATTGGCAAAATGATGCACATTTATAATAATATCTGTTATATTAAATGTTTGTAAATATTCAATATTTCTTTGTAATAAAGTTTTTCCATTTACTATTGCTAAAGTTTTAGGATGATAATCGGTCCATGGTTTTAATCTGCTGCCAAAACCTGCTGCAAGAATCATTGCTTTCATAAAATTTAGTTAGTTGTTGTAAGCCAATTAGGTTCATTAGTATGCTGCAAATTTATTTTAAGATGATATTTATTTTTTAAATGTCTTGCAGTTTGTTCTGCAGCATAAACGCTTCTGTGCTGACCACCTGTGCAACCGAAATTAATTACTAAATGATTGAAATTTCTTTTTAAGTAATCTTCAATTGTAATATCTATTAAATCCCAAGCACTGTTTAAAAATTGGCTCATTCGGGTTTGTTGTTCCAAAAAATCAATTACCGGTTTATCTTTTCCGCAAAGGGTTTTATATTCTTCAAATCTTCCCGGGTTTAAAATTCCACGCATGTCAAATACAAATCCACCACCATTCCCCGATTCATCTTTCGGTAATCCTTTTTTATAACTAAAACTATTAATGGTAATTTTAAGTGCAGTAGTATCGGTAGCTTTTGGTGGGGTAAATTTTTCAATAATATCAGGATTTACCATTGCTTGTAATAGCCTATCGAATTCAGGCATAATAATGCCAATTCGTTGATGTTCTAAAAAATATTTTACACTTTTTAAGGCTAATGGAATGCTGGATAAAAAATGTGCTTTTCGTTCAAATAACCCTCTAAAACCATAAGCCCCTAATACTTGTAATAATCTTATTAATACATAACCGTTATATTGACTAACAAAAGTAATACGATCAATAGGTTTAGCTAATAGTTTATCAATTTCATTCATATAAAAATCAAGTAAACTATTTTTCCATTCTTCGTTTAATTCGGCTTTGGCTTGCCATAATAAGCTGGCTACATCGTATTGCAATGCACCTTTCATTCCGCCTTGATAATCTATAAAATAAACCTCGTTGTTTTTAACAATAATATTGCGGCTCTGAAAATCGCGAAACATAAAATATTTATGTTCGGTTTTGGTAAGGTAAGTGCTTAATGCTTCAAAGTCGTCAATAATAGCTTGCTTATCGTAAGGTATGCGTAAAGTATCTAAAAAATAATATTTAAAATACAGCAAATCGCTCATAATGGCTTGTTTGCCAAATTCTTTTGCTGTTAAACATTGGTTGTAGTTTAAATTTTTATCGCCGTTTATTTGTAACGAAGCTAATGCCGATAAGCTTTTTTGAAACAGCAGATATACGGTTGGGTTATGGCCTAAGGTTTCTATTTTATTTAATAAACTTTCTGTGCCCAAATCTTCTTGTATATACAAATTGCCATCATCATTAGCGGCAAAAATGGTAGGAACAGGAAGGTGCTGATGTTTAAAATGGTTGCTAAAATAAATAAATGTGTTATTCTCCTTAATATTAGTATTATAAGTTGCAATAAAAGTTTGTTCGGCAGTGTAAATTCTAAAGTACATTCTATCGCTTCCGCTTTGCGGCAATTTCTCAATTCTATCCGGTATTTTTTTAGTAAAGGAGAAGAAAAAATCGCTAACTATTGTATGAATATTTTCCATGAGTTAAATACGTGTTATAGGCAATAAAAATAGAATAATTCGCAACAAGCTCATGTACTTAAATATTTTCTTACTATATTGGGCTGATAAAATCAGCACACATGAGAATCTTCAAACTACTTTTTTTGGGGGTTGGTTTACTTTTTTTGCTACCCCAAGTTTTTGCACAAAAACACAGTATTACTGGTATGGTAACAGATAGCAAAGGACTTCCTGTGGAAGGTGCTACTGTAAAAATTAAATCATCTAAAGGTGGAACCAGCACCGACAAGGATGGGAAATTTTCTATTATGGCAGCAATGAATGATGTATTAGAAATCAATTCCGTTGGATTTCAAGTAAAGAATGTAACAGTAAAATCCAATACTGTTAATGTTACGCTTCAACCTACCACAGTAGATTTACAAGAAGTAATTATGGTAGGTAGCCGAAAAGGGGGAAGAACTAAAACAGAATCTCCTGTTCCGGTTGATGTAATTAACATAAACAGTGTAGGGGAAACTACAGCAAAACCCGATTTAGAATCAATGCTAAATATGGCAGTTCCTTCATTCAACTACAATAAACAAAGTGGTGCCGATGGTTCTGATGCCATAGATTTTGCCAGTTTACGTGGTTTAGGTTTCGATCAAACTTTGGTATTGGTAAATGGCAAACGCAGACATTTATCGGCTTTTGTTGCCGAATTTGGTACAAGAGGTCGTGGTAATTCCGGTACCGATTTAAATGCCATTCCCGAAGCGGCAATTGACAGAGTGGAAATTTTACGTGATGGAGCTTCTGCACAATATGGTTCTGATGCCATTGCAGGGGTTATGAATATTATATTGAAAAAAGATGTAAAGAAATTTACAGTGAATGTGGGATACAGTGGTTATAATGACAATAAATATAACTCACTAAAAAATGTAGACCCCACACAATATTATACCGGTTCTCAATTTGATGGGCAAACCTTTAATGTAGGAGTAAACTATGGATTGCCAATAGGGAAAAATGGTGGCTTTATTAATTTTGGTGCCAACTTTATGGATCAAGGTAAAACCTTTAGAGCTGTACCAGATACTAATTGGACTACCAACCAGAAAGCTTTATCTACCGATGCTTGGAGAAGAGCATTTGGAGATGGTTCTGTCATTTCTGGTGGTGGAATGTATAATATGGAAATTCCTATTGCAGGAACCCAAACAACTTTTTACTCCTTTGGCGGTTACAATTATAAACATTCTAATGTATATGCATGGACTCGTAATTTTAGCAGCAAACCTTCTAAATTTCCAACCGATGCAAATGGCAATTTAATCTTTGTACCGGGTATTATGCGTAAAACCAGTGATGGAGAAACTTTTTATAACCCTCAGGAAGATGTGTACATTAAAGATGTTTCTAACTCAATTGGGTTAAGAGGTACTACAAAAAATGATTGGGATTGGGATTTGAGTAACACTTTTGGATTTAATGATTTTCATTATTTCGGAAACAATACCTTTAATGCATCGTTATTACCCGCCACAAGGCAAGCAACACAAACACGTTTTGATGATGGAGGATTTAATTTCTTACAAAACACATCAAACTTAGACTTTACCAAACATTATAATAATGTTGCAAAAGGAATGACTTTATCTTTTGGTGCAGAATTTAGGTATGAAAGATATCAAATATATAAAGGCGAACCTGCTTCTTATATTTATGGTGGTGCAACCTATACAGATAATTCCGGAAATGTAATAAATAAAGCATCCGGATCGCAAGGTTTTCCTGGTTTTCAGCCGGTTGATGAAGTAATTGCTCATCGTACCAATGTTAGTACTTATGCAGATGCCGCTATTGATTTAACAAAGAAATGGTTAATAGATGCCGCTGTTCGTTTTGAAAATTATTCCGATTTTGGTTTTGTAAATACATATAAATTAGCCACACGGTATAAATTAACCGATAACTTTAATATTCGTGGTTCTGTTAGTACAGGATTTAGAGCGCCTTCTCTGCAACAACTTAATTTCAGTAATACCAATACAAATATTGTTGGTGGACAATTGCAGTACGTAAAATTAGTACCCAATTATAGTGATATTGCCCGTGTAGCAGGTATTCCTAAATTAACACAAGAAGAATCTGTAAATGGAAGTGTAGGATTCACTTGGAAACCGATAAGAAACTTTACAGTAACAGTTGATGGATATTGGGTACAATTAAGAAACAGAGTAGTATTTTCCGGACAATTCTCTGCTTCTCTTCCTACTTTGGCTCCTTATATACCGCAAAATCCTCCTATCAGTTCTGTTCAATTCTTTGCTAATGCGGTTAATACAACCAATACAGGTGTTGATATTGTGTTAGATTATGATAAGAAATGGAATAATAAATACTTCAAAATATTATTTGCAGGAAATTTCCAACGTATTAATATCGATAAAATCAATATCCCTGCACCTTTAAGTACTACTTATTTCGATCAGCAAACTTTCTTTAGTTCAAGAGAACAAGCATTCTTAAAAGCTTCTGCTCCTAATTCTAAATTATCTATCAATTTAGAATTAGGGGTAGGAAAATTTGCTATAGGTACACATCTTACTTATTATGGTCAATTAACTACACAAGGTTTTGGCTATGCAAGTTTACCTAATGCCGCTCCAATGGGTCCTGGCGGTGCCGGTATTTCTGATCAAGGTTTAGGTTATGATCCTTATGTAATGAAAGATGATGGTTCGGGCGTTGTTCCTGAAAACTTTGTTTTCTCTGGCAAATTAGTAACCGATGTGTATAGTTCATTTAAATTAAGTAAATCAGTTTCATGGGTAGTAGGGGTAGATAATTTATTTAATGTACATCCCGACCTTGCTGTTACTGCAGGTGCTCACCAAGCATCTTGGGGCGATAGCGAATCTGGTGGTCCATTCGATTCTGTTCAAATGGGATATAATGGCTTAAGAATGTTTAGCCGTTTCTTATTTAATTTTTAATACTTGTTTATTACCAAAGAAAAAATGCCGGAATTAATTCCGGCATTTTTGTATATAGTTAGTGAGTTAATTGCTGTAATTGTTGTATATCCGAAGGGTTGGTTCTGCAACAACCACCAATAATATTTGCACCGGCTTTAAACCAAATTTTTGCATCATCTATGTAAGAAGAAGTATGTGCAGAAGTACTTATCCAGCATTTATGTTCAGCATCCCAAGTTTCGCCTTTGTTGGGATATACAATAATTAGTTTTTTAGTATTGGCTTTGGCAATGTTTAGTAAAGATGGAATGAATAAAGGTGCAGTACAATTTACGCCTACAGCAATAATGTTATTGGATTGATTAATTAATTGAACAACTTCCGAAAAAGACTCTCCACTGCTTATATGTTGCCCATCTTTACAACTAAAGCTTATCCATGCTTGCATGGTAGGAAATTGTTTTACAACTTCCATTAAGGCAGTGGCTTCCTCTTTACAGGGAATTGTTTCAAAAGCAAAAATATCGGCACCGGTTTCTGCCAATATCTTCATTCTTTCATAATGAAACATTTCTAAAGTTGCAATACTCACTCCATAATTACCTCTGTATTCCGATCCATCTGCTAATGATGCACCATAAGGCCCAATAGATGCAGCAATAAGTGGTGGTTTTTGTTGCGGATAATTTTTTAAAAATTGCTCTTTGGCTTGCAAAGCTAATTGTACACTTAAACGTATTAACGATATTGCTTCTTCCTTCGAATAACCATTTTTGGCAAATCCATCAAAGCTTGCCTGATAACTTGCGGTTGTAATAATATTGGCACCGGCCATCAGATAATCGTAATGTACTTGTTGTATTAATTGAGGATTTTCTTTTAATAATTTTGCAGACCATAAACTATGGTTCAAGTTTGCACCACGTGCTTCTAATTCGGTGGCTAATGCACCATCTAAAATAGCTAAGCCCTTTTCTTCTATTATAGATTCTATCAAATTTTTCATTCGTTTAATTATTTATGCAAGTTAGTAATTGATTTTTTATGCATAATTGTGTGTCAATTAAAACTGTTGTATTTTTAGGGCTTTACAAAAATGATAGTATGCGATATAAAAATTTTATTCAACTAATAGCTACGCTTTGTATTGTTATTGTTTTTCTGAATGGTTACGGGCAAAATAAAATTGTTGTTTTTCAATCTGATTTTGGGTTGAAAGATGGTGCAGTTTCTGAAATGAAAGGTATTGCTATGGGAGTTGATAAAGGCTTACAACTTTTTGATGTTACACATGAAATTCCGGCTTATAATATTTGGGAAGCCGCTTATCGTTTGCAACAAACAGTACCTTACTGGCCAAAAGGAACTGTATTTGTTTCTGTTGTTGACCCCGGAGTAGGCACCGATAGAAAATCGGTGGTTGTAAAAACTAAAACCGGTCATTTTATTGTAACTCCCGATAACGGAACACTTACCTTAATTGCAGAAAATTTGGGCATTGAAGAAAGAAGAGAGATAGACGAAACTATTAATAGGCGAAATGGTTCTCAGCAATCTTATACGTTTCATGGTCGTGATGTATATGCGTATACTGCTGCTCGGTTAGCTGCCGGTATTATTACTTATGAACAAATAGGAAAAAAATTAGCAGTTGATTCGATAGTAAAAATTAGTTATCAAAAACCGGTATTTGAAAAAAATACTTTGAAAGGCAATATTGCTATTCTTGATATTCAATATGGCAATATTTGGACAAATATTTCGGCCGACTTATTTAAACAATTGCATGTACAATTTGGAGATCAATTGCGTGTTGTAATATTCAAGAATAATGTTAAAGTAGTGGAATTGATTGCGCCGTATGAACAAACTTTTGGAGCAGTTGCCAAAGGAAAACCTTTAGCTTATTTAAACAGTTTAATGCAATTATCATTTGCTTTAAATCAAAATAGCTTTGCCAATAAATATCATATAGCCAGCGGAAATAATTGGAGCGTAACTGTAAGTAAAGTAAATTAATGCCATTACTTTAAATGCTATTAGTAGTTAACTTATTTTACTTTCTTGTTTTTGGTTAAAAGATAAATAGGAATACCCATGCAGGTAATTGCAATTCCAAAAACCGAATTAATAATAGTTGATGTTCCATTTAAGTAGTTTTCAATGTCTTTATACACTGTAACTATTAAAAAAAATGCAGTAAATAGAATATAAATAAGTGTGATATAAGGATAGCCTATCACTTTATAAGGGCGTTCAATTGTTTTCATTTTTATCCTTAAAATAAATACTCCTAATGCACTGCTTCCATAAAAAAACCAGCTCACAAAAATGAGCATATCGGTTAGCATATCGAATGAACCACTTAATATTAAAATTATGGCCCAAATAGCATTTAACCATAATGCATTACCCGGTGTATGATACTTTTTTTGTGGCTTACCTGCCCAAGCAAATAGAGCGTTTTCTTCGCCCATAGCATAAGTAATTCTTGCTGTTGCTAAAATATTTGCATTGGCTGTTCCAAAAGTAGAAAGTATTACTAATAGTGCTATAAAACCTCCGCCGGTAATGCCCCAAACAATTTTTGCCGCATCAGATGCTACAAATTTTGAAGCTGCCATACTATGTATTGGTAATACATCAATAAAAGCCAAATTAATTAGAACGTAAACAAGAATGCAAAATAGCAAACCCAATAATAAACTTTTTGGAATGTTTTTTTGTGGATGTTTTACTTCGCCTGCAATAAATGTAATATTGTTCCATCCATCATAAGCCCAAAAAGCACCTGCAATTGCAGCAATGTAAGCACTAATTAATGCAAAACCTTTTGGCATGTTAGTATTGCTGGTATATAGCTGATGCATATTTCCTTTGCCCGAAGAAAAAATTCCTGCAATTAATATAATAATGGCTATAACTTTTAATGCAGTTAATACTCTTTGCAGCCATGCACCATAATTAACACTTTTGAAATTGATAAAAGTTAATAGTAAAACAATAGCAATAGTTAATAGTTTCACTCCAAAATTTTCTAATGGAAAAATAGTGCCTATAAATGGAATATAAATATGAAAAACGTGTTCTGTTGTATAAGATAATTGGGGTAAAGTAATGAAGTAGTTAGTGTATTGCGAGCACACATACGCAATGGAAGCATTACCCGCTGTATTAAATACGGCAAAAGCGGCCCACCCATATAAAAATGCAAATCCGTTTCCATACATTTTTTTAAAAAAAACATATTGTCCGCCCGTTTCCGGAAACATAGCTGCTACTTCTGCATTGCTCAATGCTCCAAATAAAGTAATGAATCCGGCAACTATCCAAACGCTTACAAGTAGTAATGGCGAGCCTAATTGCAAAGCCATTAGTGCCGGTTTCATAAAAATTCCCGATCCAATAACACCTCCAATTACTATGGCAATAGTGGTTTTAAAATTAAGAGTTCGTTTAAATTGACTCATGTAATTAAAGATAGGGTATGTTACTTGTAAATATCCAATCAGTCAGTTAAAAGAATTGAATAACTCAATTTTCTACTAGCACTTTAAGCAGTATTTTTTCTAAATTAATTTACTAAATAAATTAGTATATTTATGCTATTAAATTTAGTTTTTAAAATTGATGATATGAATTTTACACAACCTACTCCCGAAAAATGGCAGATACAAGAATACTTATTAGTGATTAAAATACCCGAAGGTTTGAGCAATAAATTGATACAAATAAAGCAAAGTTTTGCAACAAAATTTTTGAATGAATCAGCAATAAAAATTCGTCCGCAAATTCTAATTCTTAGCTTTTCATTAGCAGAAAGCAATGAAACAAACTTAATACATCGTATGCGAACTGTTATTAAAATGCATGCCCCTTTTTCAATAGAATTAAATGGCTATGGAAGTTTTCCAACGCATACTATTTATGTTAATGTTGTAGCAAAACAAAAAATACTGCAATTAGTTAAAACGCTGCGGCAACTTCAAAAATGGATGAAGGCAGATAAAAACAAGCAACCCTATTTTATAGTAGCGCCATATATCACTATTGCATGTAAATTATTATCCTGGCAATATGAAAAAGCATGGAATGAATTGAGGTATGCCAACTTCTCGGCTATGCTTATGGCTGAGCAATTGGTATTATTAAAGCGGAAACCCGGCATGCATTATACTATTGCAGCAAATTTCTGCCTAAAAGCTAAACATACTCTTGGTTACTCTCAAACCAATTTATTTTATTAACAATCAAATCTGTTAGCTACTCTATGCAACATCATCCCAATAACAAACCTTTGCCAACAAAGAAGGAAGAAAATGAGCCCTATTTCAAAGGAAGAGGAGCACAAATAAATACCCAAAATAGGTTTCTTCTGCAAGAGCAAACAAAAGAATATAGTGAAGGAATTGATGATTGGACAGAAGACAATATTCGTACGGCGTATTTGGAAGATCAATCTAAAACAATTGTTAACAAAATTGATAGTCTTGATGTAGGATTGTTCTATAATATGAATCCGTATCAGGGATGCGAGCATGGTTGTATTTATTGTTATGCCCGTAATACGCATGAATATTGGGGTTATAGTGCCGGCTTGGATTTTGAAAGAAAAATAATAGTAAAGAAAAATGCTCCTCAATTGTTGCGAAAATTTTTAATGCATCCTAAATGGAAATGTACGCCCATTGGATTAAGTGGTAATACCGACTGTTATCAACCCGCCGAAAAAACATTTCAACTTACTCGCCAATTACTTGAAGTATGTAACGAGTTTAATCAGCCCGTAGGTATTATCAGTAAAAATGCAGGAATATTACGCGATAAAGATTTGTTACAAGAAATGGGAAAGAAAAAATTAGTGAGTGTATTAATTTCTATTACATCGCTTAATGAAGAGCTGAGAAGAGTAATGGAGCCTAGAACAGTTACGGCATCACAGCGATTAAAAGTAATTCAATCCTTAAGTACGGAAGGCATACGATGTGGTGTAATGTTGGGACCAATGATTCCGGGTTTAAATGAACACGAAATGCAACGTATCATGAAAACTGCCAGCGAACATGGTGCATCATTTTCGGCTTATACATTTATTCGGTTAAATGGAGAAATTAAAATAATGTTTCATGATTGGCTGTATAAAAATTTTCCTGATAGAGCCAATAAGGTTTGGCATTTAATAGAGCAAGCCCATAATGGAAAAGTGAATGATAGTCGTTTTGGCTTGCGTATGCGTGGTGAGGGGCCAATAAGCGATTTGGTACATCAACAATTTATTAAGTATAGTCAATTATATCAATTAAATGCCAATAGATGGGAGCTCGATTGCTCGAAGTTTAAACAGCCTGCCATGCAGGGCAAACTATTTTAATATAATGATAATGTTAAGTTTACCGAATGCTATTTTTGTTTGAATTGTAGATAGTAGATTCGGGGGATTGTCGTGAGGTTATAAAAACATTAAAAATGCCTTTGGAGTAAGCGAATTGACCTTAAAAAGGCTCTATATTTGTAATAATGGTATTCTGTAAAATGATTGTAATAAGAAAATAGATAATTTCTTACTATAAGCATCTTACAGTATGTTTGTAACATTGATTATCAATATATACAAAGGATTTTTATAGTTAAATTTTAAGGTATGAGTATGATGATACAAACATTATACTGATGCCTTTTTACATATTTTATTCTCAGCATGTAACTGAGCTGGCGAAGCTTTGTAAAGTTTTAAATTTGTAGTTTAGAGTAAATAAATTGTTATATTCATTAAAATGTACTCTTCAAAATAATTATATGAAATCTATTAGTTTTTATTTAATAGCTGTTTTACTTTTTTTGAGTAGTTGTGTAAGCATAAAAAAAAATATAGATAGAAGTGGTATTATGTTTCAAAGAGGTATGGATAGTTTAGGTACTGTAGAAAAACGACCTGCAATTATTCATCCTTATGATAAATTGTCTATTGAATTCTATACACAGGCAACACCTAATCAAGAACAAGCAGCGTTGTTTAACGTTTTAACTAAAGTAGGATATGAGGTTGATGAAAAAGGATTTATAACTATACCCGTTATTGGAAAATTTATGATTGCCGGGCTAACTACTGCTCAAGCCGAAGATAGTTTACAGAAACGTGTTAGTATTTATGTGAGCAATCCATTGGTGATTGTTAATTCTCCGGTAATTACTGTTACAGTTATGGGCGAAAATAAACGTATGGGTAATATTGAATTACCTGTACAGCAAGCCAATTTGGTTAATTTAATGGCTACTGTTGGTGTCACCGATAATGCAAGTATAAAAGACATTTTAGTAATTCGTGAGGACAGTATAACGGGGAAGCGAATACCTTATCAAGTAGATATGCGTAGCGGGGCAGTATATCAATCGCCGGTGTATCATTTACAAAAAAATGATGTAATATATACTCGAGTTTCCGACCGATATTTATATGATCAAAGTACAGCCATGATCAATAAAAATTTAACCAGAATTCAGCCTTTTATGATGTTACTTTCTTTATCAGTAACGCTGCTTACCATTCCTTTAATTATCAAAGCTTTTAAATAATCGTATGTCTTTAGAAAGCAATCCCAATAAAATAGATACTTTTTCTCTGCCAAAAACTTTTGCTTTAAAAGATTTATTGCTCAAGTATTTAACTTATTTGCCACTATTTATTTTGTCATTGGCTTTATCCTTAGGCGCCGGATATATTTATTTACGATATACCAGTAAAGTATATAAACTCAATGCTTCAATGTTGGTAGGAGGAACAGATGCTGTCAACCGCGGTAATAATGATTTAATTAATACTGCAATGAATGGAACACGTTCTGTAAATATGCAAAATGAAATTGAAGCAATGCGGTCTAAGATATTATTAGAGAAGCTGGTAAAGAAACATAGTTTTAATATCTATTATTATAATTTAGGAAGAATTAAAAACAGCGATATATCGGAGTATGCATCTTACACTTTAATTCCATTACATATTCCCGATTCAAGTAAAACATACACTATTAATTTATTACAACAAACGCCTCTTAAAATATTAATAACAATTAATCAGTCTGCCCAAATGTGGGTTAACTGGAATGAAAAAGTAAAGTATGAAGGTTTTGAGTTTCAATTAAAAAATAATTATACATCAGCTTCAAGCAAAGAACCTTTTCAAGTGGTTTGGCGTCCTGTAGATTATGCCATAGGGGATATTCAAGGTCATTTATCTATTGGCGGCTTAAGCGATAAAACCAGTATTTTAACCTTAACAATGCTTACAGAAAATCCGAGCAGAGCATTAGCTATATTAAATAATCTTATGCAGGAAGTGGTTAATCGGGATATTGAATTGAAAAAAGAAACTTCTTTACAAACAATTAAATTTATTGATGATAGATTGGATAGCATTACTATTGAGTTGAGCCGTTTCGAAAATCAGATGGCTGCTATTAGGAGTAATCCCCGCTATCCCGAGTTGGCAGATTTATATGGTTTTTATAACAGTGAAATAACTAAACGGCAAGTGCAATTAGAAGGTTTGCGTAAAGGATTAAGTTCTTTGTTTGCTTTAGAATCTTTTCTTAGAAATGGAGATAACAATAAAACTATTGTACCCTATAATTTGCTTCTTGAAGAATCATCACTTACTGTCCCACTTAGAGATTATAATCAGCTCATCTTAAAATATAATAATGAGCAAATGGCCAATCAGCCTAAAAGCTTTATTTTACAAAATCTTAGTACTCAAATTGTAAGTTTACGAGAAAATATTCTTGATGGGTTAAGTCATTTGCGTAACGACAATATTAAAACTCTTGCAGCTACCCAGAATCAAATTGACAGTGCATTGGCTCCATTGAGTAGTTTGCCGTTAAAGCAAAGAGAATTTGATGAAATTAAACGCCAAAAAAGTATTAAAGAACAATTGTATGGTTATCTGCTTCAAAAAAGGGAAGAAACTTCTATTACCTCTTTTTCGGCTAAATCCAATTATACTGTTTTAAATGAGGCAACTATTCCCGGTTATGCGTTTGAGCCACAGACTAATAGAATCTTAAGTTTTTGTATGCTCTTAGGTTTAATTATACCGGTTTCTATTATTTTTTTAATTGAAATATTAAACGATAAAATAACCACTAAAGACGATATCGTTAGAAAAGTTTCTGTTCCTATTGTGGGCGAAATTTCTCATAGCGAAATTAAAAAATTACTCATCATTCAAAGTAGCCGTAATGCTATTTCAGAGCAGTTTAGAATATTACGTGCCAATCTTCAATTCTTATTTAAAAGTCAAACAGGCAATCAAACTATTCTGGTAACTTCTTCAATGGGAGGTGAGGGCAAATCGTTTATCAGTCGAAATTTAGCAGCCGTATTATCACTTACCGATAAAAAAGTTGTGTTATTGCAATTCGATCTTCGCAAACTACAACCTTCTATAGCTGTTAAAACAGAAGATGCCATAGAAATAAATAAGGGATTGGTAAATTATTTAATTGGTCAAATTAATGATCCCGCTCAATTATTGAAACAGGTAGAAGGCTATCCACAATTGCAAGTAATTGAACCCGGCCCCATTCCGCCGAATCCTTCCGAATTACTCATGTCTGATAAGATGGAGGAATTATTCACGTATTTAAAAGCAAATTTCGATTTTATTATTATGGATTCTGCACCGGTAGGTTTGGTAGGAGATGCTTTTTTATTGGCTAAATACGCTACGGTAGAACTCTTTATTGTTAGGCAAAGGGCAACGCATAAACGACAATTAGATTTTATACAGGAAATATTCCAAGAACAAAAATTGCCACATCTTTCATTGGTGGTAAATGATGTTCAGTTAGGAGGGCGGTATGGTTATTATGGCTATTCTTATTATACTTATGCATATCGGTATGGATATAATTATGGGTATGGTTATTTCGGGAAAAATAAAAAGAAAGATAATGGCTATTTCGATAGTTATTTTGATGATCCGGATAAACGCGGATGGAATTGGCCCGGTCGCAACAAATTAAAAGATGAAGAAATTTAGTGTGATAAATTGCAATAGGATTGAATAAAAAGATACCGCTTATTCAATCAGCAAACATCCAAAAGAATCATAAGATAATAATACAAAAAAACAACTAATTAATTTTCGGGATACACACTATGATAACAAACACCAAAGAAGCGGAAATACAAGAGCAGTGGACGGAAACCATTTCTCCGCAATCGAATTTGTTCGATTTAAAATTGCAGGAAGTATGGCGATACCGCGATTTGTTAGTGATGTTTGTAAGAAGAGATTTTGTGGCTACCTATAAACAAACCATATTAGGCCCTATTTGGCATTTAATACAGCCCTTGCTAACAACAATTATGTTTTTAATTGTATTTGGGCGGATAGCCAATATACCTACAGATGGCATACAACCACTATTGTTTTATATGAGTAGCATTACTATTTGGAACTATTTTTCAGCATGCTTAACGGGTACATCAAACACCTTTGTTGCCAATGCAGGTATTTTTGGTAAAGTATATTTTCCTCGCTTAGTAATGCCTTTATCGGTAATACTATCCAATATGGTAAAATTTGCCATTCAATTTATATTACTCATGGCAATGATGCTTTATTATGCTATTACCGAGCATAATATATATTTTAGTATTAATTGGTTATGGATACCCGTTTTGATAGTTATTATGGCAGGAATGGGTTTGGGATTGGGCATTATAATATCATCGGTTACTACAAAGTATCGCGATTTTACGGTATTAATTGGTTTTGGTGTTCAATTATTTATGTATGCAACACCGGTAGCTTATCCCTTATCTTATGTAATGGCCCGAAGTAAACATGCATGGATTATTAAAGCCAATCCGCTTACTGCAATTGTAGAAGGCTTTCGCTATGCCTTATTTGGTACAGGTACTTTTAATTGGTCTTTAATGGGATATAGCATTGTTGCTATGGTTATATTTTTATTTTTTGGATTAATATTATTTAACAGAGTGGAAAAAAGTTTTATGGATACGGTGTAGGAAAAGGAAAATAAACAAAGAGATAGTGAGTATTGATGAGATATGATTGGTAAATGGATGATAATCGGTTAATTTTTTATTCTTGTAAACCCGAAAAACTCCGTGTAATTAAAAATGAGTAATATAGTTATACAAGTGCAAAATCTTTCAAAGCAGTACCGTTTAGGCGAAATAGGAACGGGCTCGCTGGCACACGATGTAAACAGGTGGTGGTATCGTATTAGAGGAAAAGAAAATCCCTATTTAAAAATTGGAGAAGTAAATGATAGAACAGTACAATCTGATAATGACTATGTATGGGCTTTAAAAGATATTAATTTTGAAGTAAAACAGGGAGAAGTGTTGGGTATTATTGGTCGTAATGGAGCAGGTAAGAGTACTCTATTAAAAATATTATCCAAAACCACGGCACCCACCACGGGGCAAATTAAAATTAAGGGGCGTATTGCCAGTTTGTTGGAAGTAGGCACCGGTTTTCATCCGGAGTTAAGCGGAAGAGATAATATCTTTCTCAATGGTGCCATTTTGGGAATGACCAAAAAAGAGATACAAAAAAAGTTTGATGAAATAGTAGATTTTGCAGGAGTAGAGCGATATATAGATACACCCGTAAAACGTTACAGCAGCGGTATGTATGTGCGATTGGCATTTGCAGTAGCGGCACACTTAGAACCCGAAATACTGATTGTAGATGAAGTATTGGCGGTAGGCGATGCCGAGTTTCAGAAAAAATGTTTGGGCAAGATGAAAGATGTAAGTGTGAACGAAGGCAGAACGGTTTTGTTTGTGAGTCATAATATGACTGCGGTGAAATCTTTGTGTCAAGATATTATTTTTTTGAAAAATGGTTTTATAGAAGATATTGGAAAAGCAGAAAAAATTATAAACTCCTATATAATATCTGATGGGCAGGTTGTAACAAAAAGGGAATGGAGACAGGAAGATTATCCGGGGGATAATATTGCTAGGCTTATTAAGGCAGAAATTATCGATGAGAGTGGTATTAATCTAAAGGCAATAGATTTCAGTGATAATTTTTATATTGAAATTATATATGATGTCCTATTGAATGGATATGTAGTTGCTCCTAACATCCATTTGTTTGATAAAAGTGGCGAATATGTATTTGTAGCTATTGCTGAGCGTAGTTCTTCTTCAAGTGGAATAGGGCGTTATAAAACACGTGTAAAAATACCACGTAATTTTTTAAATAATGGGAGATACTCGATTGGAATTGCATGTACAACATTACTGCCACATATTCTTCATTTTTATGAAAAAGACGCATTAGAGTTCGATATTGTTGAAGATATGGAAAACAGAAATAATTTTTACAGAGGGGACATTCCAGGTGTAATTAGACCTGAATTATTTTGGGAAACAATGAAAATAAAATAATAATGAAATTAATAAAAGAGCATTCTATTAATTTTACAAGTAAAGTAAAATTTGATACAAAGACACTTGAAAAGGGACATCATAAAATCACTTATAAAGGTGTAAGAACCATAAAATGCCCTTTTGATTATGTAATTTATCAAATGTTGATTCTTGATTTAAAACCTGATTTAATCGTCGAAATAGGCGCTGGTATTGGAGGAGCATCATTATATATGGCTGATTTACTTGAAATTAATAGTAAAGGAATCATACATAGTATTGATATAGTTGACAGTAGGGATGAAATAGTAAAAAAAAATAAGAGAATTAAATTTTTTCTAGGAGGATACCAAAATTATGACTTAAAGAATTTAGAAGGATTCAATAATATTTTGATTATCGAAGATGGATCACATACTTATGAAGATGTTAAAGCAGCACTTGATAAATTCCATAAATACGTTTCCAAAGATTCATATTTTATTGTTGAGGATGGGATATTGGATAAACTTGGTTGGAAAAAAAAATTTAACGGAGGACCTAACAAAGCAATTAAAGAATTTTTAATTAAGAACGATGCGTACATTATTGATAGAAAGTTTTGTGATTTTTTTGGAATTAATGCCACCTTCAATACAAATGGATATTTAAAAAAAATTAAATAAATAGTAATATGGGAAATTTAGAGGAAGATGTTTTTGCTCTTAAATTTGAATTAGAAACTCTTTCGAACGTATTGTTGAGAAGTGAATCTGAACGTTGGATTCCTAATTTTCTTTACCCGCAAACTGAAAAATCACATATAGACCGTTATAACTTAGCTTGTAATTATTCGTTTAATAAAAAAATTCTTGATGTTGCTTGTGGCTCAGGGAAAGGAAGTAATATCCTTGCAAATGAAGGAAGAGCTTTAAGTGTAAACGCATACGATATTGATGAAAGAGCTATTAGATATGCAAAACATAGATATAAATCGGAAAATATTCATTATAATATACTTAGTGCAGAAGATATAAATGAAGAGGGTTTTTATGACTTGGTTGTTAGTTTTGAGACTATCGAGCATTTAAAAGATTATGACAGATTTTTGCATAATGTACGGAAAGCACTGAAAAATGGGGGAATGTTTTTAGTTTCAACACCTTTATCTACAGTTGATATCGATATTAATCCTGATAATCCTTACCACAAACAGGAATGGGGGTTTCAAGAGTTTCACCACGAAATAAAAAAATTTTTTTCTGTAGAGAAAATTTTTGTCCAGCTATATCCAATTGCTATTCAGAATTATCGTAATGCGAAAAAGCAGGTTGCAAAACCTCTATTATACAAATTGATTGAAAGGGTTAAGCGTAGACTGAATGCAAAGCCTTATTTTGAAAATTTTAATCATAGCAATTTTTCCGTAATAGAAGAATTCTGTAATCAATATTCTATTGAGGAGTTATCAGTAAAAAACGTAGGATATCAAATTGTTTTAGCCAAAAAATGAAGCCGTTAGCCATAATAATACCAGCTTACAAGTCAAAATTTTTAGTTAAAACACTTAATAGTTTCGTTCAACAAAAAAACAAAAATTTTAAAATTTATGTCGGTGATGATTGTAGCCCCGAAGACATAGAAAATATTGTTAGGGATTTTCAAGATAAATTAGATGTTAAATACTATAGATACGATAATAATATCGGGGCAAAAGACTTGGTCAAGCATTGGAATAGATGTTTGAAACTTATTGGTGATGAAGAATGGGTATGGATATTTTCTGATGATGATATTGTTGATAGAAACTGTGTTGAAATATTTTACAAGACCATCGAAGAGGATAATAATCAATTTAATGTTTATAGGTTTAATACTCGAGTAATAAATGATAAGGATGAAATAATTTCGGAATCAATTGAAAGTCCATATATAGATTCTTCAGAAAACATGGCTATAGACATTTTATTGGGCAATCGCGGAAACTCTATGCCAGATCACATTTTTCGTGTAGAAACAGTAAAAAAAAATGGTGGGTTTATTTATACTGAATATGCTCAAGCGGCTGATTGGGCGTCTTCTATTTTTTATTCTTTTGATAGAGGCATAAAAACGATGCAAGGCGCAAAAGTTAATTGGCGATTAGGTAACTACAATATTTCAGGTAATGCTAATAAAAATAAATATAGTATGCTGAATGGGCACCTTCGTTTTCTTAGCTGGGTTTATGTATTTTTTTTACAAAAAAAGGATTTTGATAGAGAAAGAGAACTCAAAGACGCAATAATATACAATTTGGAATGGGTTATAAAATATCATTATAAAGGAATAGATATAAGGAGTTTCCCCAAGCTTCTATTTTTTTATAGAAGTTTTGACTTGACTTTATTAACAGCTTTTAAAAAGTTAATTTATCTATATAAATATTCTTGAACATTTTCTCAATCATAATACCAACATATAATTCAGCTGTTACCGTTAAGGCTGCTATTAATAGTATTCTTCAGCAATCCTACGCTGGTTTTGAAATACTTGTAATCGATGCTTTGTCAAATGATAATACAATTGAACTTGCAAAATCATTTGGTGACGAAAGAATAAAAATCGTAGTTGAAAAGGATGAGGGTATTTATGATGCTATGAATAAAGGAATAAAACTTGCTACTGGAAGCTGGCTGTTTTTTCTTGGCAGTGACGATCGTTTATATAGCAATAAAGTATTAGAAATTATAGCAGAGTACATTGCCGATAACTCTAGAGCGGAAATAATTTATGGGAATGTTTATAGCACCCGGTTAGATGGCATTTATGATGGTGAATTTGATAAATATAAAATACTTCAAAAAAATTTATGCCATCAATCAATCTTTTTTAAGAGAGAAGTTTTTGAGGAGATAGGGCAATTTAATATTGCATATAAAGCTCATGCAGATTGGGATCATAACATAAGATGGATGTTAAACCCGGTTATAACAAATAAGTATGTTAACCTTGTCGTTGCGGAATATGCAGATGGCGGATTTAGTTCTAAAAATTGGGATGCTAAATTTAACGATGAGAAAATATATAAGTATCTGATTTATGGTCGTAGGCTATTGCCATTCAAAACGAGAATTCAATTGTTGCATAGAGAGTTAAAACGAAGTTTTAGAGAAAGAAATAAAGCACTTTTTCTTGGATTTGTAAAGAATTACGGTAAAATTTTCTTAGGTGTCTAAAGTCTCCGTCATTATCCCTAACTACAATCATGCGGCTTTTTTGCAACAGCGGCTCGACTCTGTTTTGCAGCAAAGCTTCCAGGATTTTGAATTGATCATCCTCGATGATTGTTCCCATGATGATAGTAAAAATATTATAGAGGGTTATAAGCTTCACGAAAAAGTTTCTACTATCCTATATAATGAAGTTAACAGTGGTAATACGTTTGCTCAATGGAATAAGGGTATTCAATATGCTAAAGGTTCCTTTATTTGGATAGCTGAAAGTGATGATTTTGCAGATTCCTCGTTTCTTGAGAGGACAGTAGCTCTTCTTGACGAGAATAGTAATATCGGCCTTGTTTATTGCCAGTCGTTCAGAGTCAATACAGTCGGAGTTGTTGAGGGTGACTGGAAAAACTGGACGGATGATTTGAACCCCGAACTTTTTTCTGCTGATTTTATTTACCCCGGTAAGGATTTTATCAATCAATACCTGTTGTATAAGAATATTATTCCCAATGCAAGTGCTGTTTTGTTCAGGAAAAAAATATTCGAAGCAATGAATGGCGCTGAGCTTTCGATTAGGTATTGTGCTGACTGGAATTTATGGCTTAAAATATTATCGGTATCCGATGTAGGATTTATAAGTACACCACTAAATTATTTTCGCTATCATTCTCAAAGTGTGATAGCAAGTGTAAAAGAGCCATATTTTAAGTTTGATGTAGCAATGCGTAAAAACTGGCGTGCTTATGTTAAAAGCTATAAGATAAAATCGCTTGCAAAAACAGCTGACCTGTTTTTAGCCAGGGAATATTTAAACTGGGGCGTGTTTTGTTTCAATAATAACCAGAAAGTAAAAGGGTTTTATTACGTGCTGCTATCCTCTCTCTATCCTGTATTAAGGCCCATAGTTTTTATCAGAAGTTTGAAATATTCTCTTGCTAAGATGATTGAAGCATGATCTCGGTTATTTGTTGCTCCCGATACCAAGAATTACCTGCAAGCTTCAGGCAAAATCTTGAAGATACGATTGGAGAGGCTTTCGAATGGATTAGTATTGCAAATGATGAAGCCATTTACAGTATTGCAGAGGCATATAATAAAGCTGCAGCAAGGGCCCGGTTTCCTTATCTATGCTTTGTACATGAAGATGTACTTTTTAAAACAAAGGGTTGGGGAAGGGTAATCACTAATTTACTAAGCACAGAAACTACGGGGGTAATTGGGGTGGCGGGAGGTGTATATAAATCGAAAGTATTTAGCCCGGCATGGTTTAATTTTTTAGAGCAAGGCAACAGAGTAAATATTGTTCAACATTCAACAGCCAATGAACCGGAACATATTATAGCAAACCCCCTGAATGAAGCCATCAGCAGGGTAGTAACGCTGGATGGGGTTTTTATGTGTTGCCGTAAAAATGTATGGCAGCAAAGGCCATTTGATGAGAAATATATAAAAGGGTTTCATTTTTATGATATGGATTTTACCTTAGGTATTCACCTGTTGGGGTACAAAAATTATGTGGTGTACAATATTTTATTGGAACATTTCTCTACAGGTAGAAATGATATAGAATGGTATAAACAGGGAATGCTGCTACACCGTAAATGGAAACCTTATTTGCCTTTAACCATTGAGTATCTTACTAGTGAGCGTATAGCTGATACCGAATACAAAACCCTTGAATACACGTACAGGCTGCAACTGAATTTAAGAAAGAGGGCAGATGCTTTTATTTCATTATGCAGTTTATTGGTTAGAAAACCTTTTAAAAAACAGAATTGGTTAACCATTAAACACTGGATATACACAACAAATAACAACAATGCCTAAAGCTCGTTTTATTGCCTATTATCTCCCACAGTTTTATCCTATCCCTGAAAATGATGAGGCTTGGGGTAAAGGATTTACAGAATGGACCAACGTTCGTAAGGCTAAGCCTTTATTCAAAAAACATTATCAGCCATTTGTACCAACAGAATTAGGCTATTATGATTTACGTAATCCTGAGGTAAGGGAGGCACAGGCAAAATTGGCCAAGGAACATGGCATTGAGGGTTTTTGTTATTGGCATTATTGGATGGGTAATGGAAAACGTTTATTAGAACTCCCCTTTACTGAAGTAGTAGCAAGTGGCCAACCCGATTTCCCTTTTTGCTTATGCTGGGCCAACCATACATGGTCTAAACGATGGACAGGCAATGAGCGAAAGATAATAGTGGAGCAAACCTACCCTGGTGTGGAAGATTATACCGCACATTTTTATGCATTATTGCCGGCATTTAGAGATAAAAGATATATTACTGTAAATGGCAGGCTCTTATTTGCTTTGTTCGCCGCTTGCGATATTCCCGATTGTGATGTGTTTATACATACATGGCAACAATTAGCTGAGAAGGAAGGGTTAGCAGGTTTCCATTTTGTTGGGTTAAGTGCAACCAAAGAGGAAATAGGTAAGTATGGTTTGGCCGCTTCAACACCACACCCACCACATTTTTTTCTATCTCAAATTCCTTCCGGCTGGGTAGATAAGATTACCTATCGTCTCTTTGGAAAGAGCTGGAATGAGCTAAAAGCAAAATGGTTCTCGCTTCCTAAGATAATTCAATATGATGCTTATGTAGAAGCAAATATGAAGAAGCGATATAAAGAATATGAATATCCTGGAATATTACCTAACTGGGATCATTCTACCAGGAGTGGTAAAAATGCTTTTATTTTAATAGACGCGACTCCTGAAAAGTTTGGAAGAATTGTAGAACATGCTGTTAAAGCAGTTTCTGAAAAGCCCTTCGAAGAAAGAATTGTATTTATAAAAGCATGGAATGAGTGGGCCGAAGGTAATTTTTTAGAGCCTGAAAAAAAATTTGGCAGAGGCTACCTTGAAATAATTAAAAAAAACAATTCATAAAATAAATTGCTTTTTCAAAAGATGACAGATTCAATACCTATAATATTTATTCACTACGGCAATTCTGATTACCTTAAATATACCCTCACTTTTGCTAAATATTATAATCCTGATAAGGAAATAATATTATTGGGTGATAAGAAGAATAAACATTTTGAAAAAATAGGTATTCGGCATTACATGATTGAAGATTTTTCATCCTCGCCACAAATCAAAGAATTTCATAGGGTATTTAAAGTAGTTGGTAGGGACGATTTTGAGATGCGGGGAAAAGATAATGGGAAATCTGCTGATGATAAAGGTATTTTCTGGTTGAAGTTCGTTTTTCTAAAGATGTTCATAATGTACAATTTTGTTAAGCAACATGATATACAGTCTTTTTGGACATTTGATACTGATAACCTAGTTGTTGGCTCTCTGCAAGAACTTGAAAGTGAACTTTCTGCATATGATAATACAGAATTGAATGAAGGAATGTCAATGCATGGTTTGATTAGCAATATTGAAGTATTGGGAAAATACATCAATGGAATTAATGAATTGTTTCTTGATGAATCTTACCTGCAAACTCAGAGAAATGAATTGCTAAAACTACCCAGGCATTATTCCTATACAGAGATGAGGGCTTACGTAGAATGCAAAAAACGATATGGGTTTAAAACCTATTATTTATCTCAGAGTAATAATGCTTATGTGTTTGATAATAAATTTATGAAAAGCGATGGAATGCAGGTAAGAAAATATGATCATGCGGTGTTAAGTCAAATCAAAAATATATTTATAGACGATGAGGGTAGATTCTTTTTTCAATCTTCAACGGACAATCATTTGGTAAGAGTCTATTCTATAGACTGTTCTTGGTTAGCCTTGTGCGTATATTATATCCTGAATAGATACCGACTCAAAAGAAATTCTATAAAAGGGATTGAAGAAATTATCTTTTTTGAACCACTCGTTTTTCGTGTTAAAAGGTTTATTGATTTTTATCTTAGAAAGTTTATCAATCATATTTGATATTGTTGAGGTTAATCATGCTCAATACCCCTGTTTTATTTCTCATTTTCAACCGTCCAGATCTTACTGAAAAGGTATTCTCTGTTATTAGGCAGGCACAGCCTAAACAACTGTTTATTGCAGCCGATGGGCCACGGGAAGATAAAATAGGTGAAATAGCTTTATGTGCTGAAACACGCAAAACAGTGATGAACAGGATAGATTGGGATTGTGAAGTACATACTCTTTTTCGTGAAAAAAATATTGGATGCAAAATAGCGGTAAGTGCCGCCATTACTTGGTTTTTTGAGAACGTTGAAGAAGGCATTATACTAGAAGATGATTGTTTGCCTGATATCAGTTTTTTTCAATTTTGCGAGGAATTATTAATCAAGTATAGAAACAATGAGAATATAATGCATATCGGCGGGGATTATTTTTTGAATTATAAAATAAGGGAATCTTATTACATAACAAAGTATACTCATATTTGGGGTTGGGCAACTTGGAGAAGGGCTTGGAAATTCTATGATGTAGAAATGACAAAATGGGAACAGATTGATAAAAAAAAGTTTTTGAGAAAGCATTGTACTTCAAGAGATGAAATTGAGTTTTGGTATGCTACATTTTGCAATGTGCATAACAATGAATTCAATACTTGGGATCATCAATGGACATTTACGTGTTGGCTAAATAATAGTCTATCTATCGCTCCCTCTGTTAACTTAGTCTCCAATATTGGTTTTTCTGAGGCTGCTACCCATACTAAATCTTTAGATGCAGTTCTTTCAAACGTAAAGGTTGATAGTATTGGTGGCTCTATAATTCATCCTTCAAAGCTTGCTATTAATATGAAAGCAGATAAACTAATTGGGAAAAACATTTATTTACGAAGGGAAGGAATATTTAAGTACTATTTTAATAAAATAAAAAAAATGGTTAAATGGCTTATACAGAAAGATTGACACAAACAGAGTATAGCTTTTTAGAGGCAGAACATCTTCATAGATATGCAATTGCCTGTTCTTTAACTGCAGGCAAAGACGTAATTGATATTGCATGTGGAGAAGGGTACGGCAGTAATCTTATTGCAAGGAATGCGAAAAGTGTTATTGGTGTAGATATTGACCAGGAAATAGTTGATCATGCATCAAAAAAGTATGCAGATAATCAAAAAAAATTAATATTTCGTCATGGGTCACTTTTAAAAATTCCATTGGATGATCAAAGTGTAGATGTAGTCGTTTCTTTTGAGAGTATTGAGCATGTTGAACAGCATGATTTAGTTTTAAAAGAATTTAAAAGGGTATTAAGAAAAAATGGGTTATTGGTTTTATCTACACCTGATAAATATTATTATTCTGATATTTCTAAACAGAGAAACCCATTTCATATTAAGGAAATGTATAAAAGTGATTTAGAGTTGCATTTAGCTAAATACTTTAAAAATCATTTATTATACCAACAAAGATTTTTATGCGGATCCCTAATTCGCCCATATAATTCGAATAAGCAAGACCTAAAATTATATAACGGAGATTTTTGCGAAATTCAAGAGAAGAAAATAAATGATGGCGTTTATATGGTTGCATTGGCATCCGATAATATAGTAGAGTATAATGAAACAAGCTTCTTTGATCTCACTAATTTAATTTCTCAAACACAGGATAATGCCTTAGCAAGAGTTTATAATTCCACTTCTTATAAACTTGGGAGAAAGATTGTTGATGTATTGAATTTTTTTCGAAAAAAATAACACAGCTATTTGAAGATAGAAAAAAAATTAGGGATTGTAATTCCTCTTTATAAATCTGAGCCAAGTACGTATGACATAGCTTCTTTAAGACAGATGCTTCATGTGCTACATACTCACGAGTTTGTATTTATATGTGAAAATAATTTTGGTTTTGAGCAATATTTGAAGTTACTACCAAGCGACACCTTATATTCATTTGTGTTTTTTCCAAAAGAATTTTTCTCTTCTACACGTGGTTATAATAAACTTATGTTGAATCACTCATTTTATGAAAAATTTATAAAATTTGAATATATATTAATCTCTCAGTTAGATGTGTGGGTATTTAAAAACGATATGCTTGATTGGTGCAACAAAGGCTATGATTATGTAGGCGCTCCTTGGATTAATTGGGAATGGAGTAATTATTATGCTAGTCATCTTACATTTCCTCGGCGTGTAGCTCACAAGTTGGGGTATAAAAAATTTAACATGGTTGGGAATGGCGGGTTCTCTTTGCGAAAGGTTAATTCTTGCATTAAAAATCTTAAAAGGTTTTACAAAGCTGCAAATGATTTTCAGCAAAATGAAGACTATTTTTTTTCTTTTGATATTACTTCATACAATCCTTTTTTTAAAATTCCTTCTGTAAATGAAGCATTGAAGTTTGCCTTTGATGAAAATCCTGCAGAAGCTTTTAAACTCAATAATAACCAACTGCCAATGGCCTGTCACGCATGGCCGAAGTACAAAGATTTTTGGAAAGATTATATATTACTTTGAATTAAGTGCTAATTCATAAACGTTTTTATATTTTCTTCAAAAAAAATTAATTATAGGTTTTAAAACTAACATGTATCCTTATATATATTTTAATAGTTTATTATTCTCTACTGGGTTAGTTGATTTTGATTTCTTGAAGCAAATATCTGTTAATGAACTTTCTCGAGCAAACTACCTCATTTTCCCTGTTTTCTATGAAGTAATGTTCGAATATTCTGAAGAGGAATATGCAATGAATGGATTTAGTAAGGAACTAATAGAACAAACAAAAAAATTGTTTTATGATGCTATTGCTCTCGCTCGTCAATATCAAAAACCATTAGTTCTTTTTTATTACCGAGATCCGGTAAAACCCTTGCCAATTGATTATAACAATACAATTGTTTTTAGAACTTCTTTATTTAAATCTACTTGCTCTAACAACGAATTGGCTATGCCGGCTTTTATTCCCGATATTATTGAACAGTTTAAAGAAATAACACATAAAGAGTATCTCAATAATTTTATACTGCCTAAACCAAATAAACCTGCTGTTGCTTTTAAAGGACAGTCAGCTCCTTTACAATTAAGTTTTAAAACAGAATTGCGGCTGTTTGCCAATAAATTATTACCTAAAATAGGATGGAATGAAGTACCCGTTTATTATAACCGTGGATATTTAGCAAGACGTTTAGCACTGATTTCCATTATCAACAATAAGAAAATTGAATCGGATGTGCAAATCACTGCATGGAATCAGCAAAAGCAAGATGCTATTTTGTATAAAAAAAGATTTTTAGAAAGCATGTATCAATATCCTTATCAATTATGTTCCGCAGGATTTGGTAATTATTCCTTTCGGTTATATGAAATAATGGCTTCGGGCAGAATTCCCGTTTTTGTTAATACCGATTGTGTAATGCCTTTTGAACATATTATTCCATGGAAAAAGCAAATGGTTTGGATTGAAGAAAAAGATGCAAAAAAAACCAGTGAAATACTTTTAGATTTTCATCATTCAGTACATCCTGATGACTTTAAAGATTTGCAAATGACTAATAGAAAAATTTATGAAACTTATTTAACTAAAAAAGGGTTCTTACAAAATTTAGATAAAGCATTAGCCCCATTACAAGTAGTAAAGTAAAATATTAAATGAAGAAATTATTAGTTACCGGTTCATCCGGTTTAGTAGGAAGTGAAGTGTGTATGTATTTTTCTGAAAAAGGATACGAGATACATGGAATTGATAATAATCAGCGGGCAATATTTTTTGGTCCGCAGGGCGATACTCGCTGGAATCAGCAAAGATTAGCATCTACGCTTCAGCATTTTCACCATCATGAAAATGATATTAGGGATAGAAAAGCCATGATGGAACTAATGCAATCTATTCAACCCAATGTAATTATTCATGCAGCCGCACAACCCAGTCATGATAAAGCAGCTTTAATTCCTTTCGATGATTTTGATACCAATGCCGGCGGTACATTAAATATATTAGAAGCTGCTCGTTTATATGCTCCGGAAGCTCCTTTTATTCACATGAGCACCAATAAAGTATATGGCGATGCACCCAATAAAATTTCTTTAAAGGAATTGGCTACGCGTTGGGATTATGATGATATTGCTTTTGAAAAAGGCATTGCAGAAACTTTTACCATCGATCAAAGTAAACATTCTTTATTTGGTGCATCGAAATTGGCTGCCGATATTATGGTGCAGGAATATGGCAAATATTTTAATATGCCTACGGTTTGTTTACGTGGCGGTTGTTTAACAGGGCCTAACCATAGTGGCGTTGAGTTGCACGGATTTTTAAGTTATTTGGTAAAATGTAATGTGGAAAGCAAGAAATATTTTATATATGGGTATAAAGGAAAACAGGTAAGAGATAATATTCATAGTTACGATATTGCCCGTTTTATGGAAAGGTTTGTACAAGCACCTAGAGCCGGTGAAGTATATAATTTAGGAGGAGGTAAAGAAAATACTTGTTCAATACTGGAAGCATTTACTATAGTAGAAAAATTTAGCGGAAAGCAACAAGTATTTGAATATGTTGATAAAAACAGAGAAGGAGATCATATTTGTTATTACAGCGATTTAAGTAAAATGAAAGCTCATTATACCGGATGGGGTATAACTATTAGTTTGGAAGAAACCATTCGGCAAATTACAGATAGTTGGAAGAATAGATAATAAGCTTAAACATATATTATTACTGCGTGAAGTATATTAAAGAATTAGATAGTTTAAGAGCCTTTGCTGTAACATTGGTTATTATTAGTCATATTCATTCACTCACTTATTTTAAATCTTTTGCACTCGGTGGTATTGGAGTAGGTTTTTTCTTTGTATTAAGCGGATTTTTAATTACAGGTATTTTATTACACGAAAAAAATAAACCCGATTCTTCTTTAGGCAATACTTTAAAAATATTTTATAGCAGAAGAACGCTTCGCATATTTCCGGCGTATTATTTATTTTTATGGATAGTGTATAGTTTAGGTAATAAGCAAATAGTGGAGCATCCTTTTTATTTTTTATTCTATGGTTCTAATATCCTTTTTTTTAAACAAGCCGGTTATGCTGGCGAACTTTCTCCTACTTGGTCGCTTGCAGTAGAAGAGCAATTTTATATTACTTGGCCTTTAATTTTACTGGCAGTAAATAAAAAATATACAAAGCATGTAATTATTGCGGGAATTATTTTCTCTCCTTTATTTAAAATAATAGTTACGGTTATATGTAAGCTATATGGTCAAAACTCCTCTTTACTTGGGGCTTTAATGCCCAGCAATATCATTTACTTATTATCCGGTGCTTATTTGGCATGGTTAACCATACAAAAAAGTAACCGATTGGCACAATTCACTCATTCAATCATACCCATTATACTTATTGCCTGTTATTATGTATTGCATCTTGTAATTCATGGTGCATTATTAAATAGTTTTTTATTTCAAGGTGTGGTTACCATGGTATCGGTATGGATTATTAACCTAATTCTTATTCGTAACAAGGCAGGTAGTTCAATAAATTGGCTGAAAAATAAGGTAATGGTGTACATAGGTAAAATAAGTTATGGAATGTATCTATATCATACCATTGCAGTTTCTTTACTGTTTTCTTTTATTGGTAATTATAATACGTTATTCCGGCATCCTTTAACAGATTTTATAGTTACCTATTCCTGTACTTTTTTAGTAGCTTCTGTTTCATGGTTTTTATTCGAAAAGCCCATAAATAGCTGGAAGAATAAGCTTTCTTATGGTTTGTTGACAAAACGCCAAAAAGAAATTACCACATCTTTTGAAAAATAAAAGGAAAGGATTTTAAGTTCATGCGAATAGTACTTTTATGCGAAGCCCCTATATGTGTTGATGCGGGAGGTATTGCACAAACTTTATACAATATTGTATCTTTTACTGCACCCGAAAACTTATTGTGTATTAGTCCTGAACAAGAAATAAAATCATATCCACCTTCAGCACCTTATACGAATTGTTATATTGGATATAAGTTTCAAATTTTTTCGCTTGGTGCAAATAGAATCAGTAAATATGTTGGAAAATATATTGAGCTGATTAACTTCAGTATAAATCAGTATAGAAGTTTTCGAAAAATTAAGCAGGCAATAATCAACTTTCAACCCAATGTAATAATATCTTGCCCTAATGGTGCTATAGGCGTATTAATGCATCAACGATTATTAAAAAATATGGATGTAAACATATTTCCTTATTTTATGGATGATTGGATGTATCAAATACAGTTTAATTGGCTCGGCGGCAATTTGCATACTGCTATTAAACAAATACTGCAAAGCAATACCAAATGGTTAGTGATTAGTAGTGAACTGAAAGAATTATTATCGAAAAGATATCAGGTATATCCGAAAAATTTTTTAGTTATCCGCAATCCGGTTGATATAACAGATGAGCAAGATGATGCTATAATAACACCTGTTATAAAAGATAAGAAGGAGATAACAATTGCTTATGCAGGCGCTTTATGGGATATGCACTATGATTCTTTTTTGCTGGCAGCCAAAGCCATTCATCAATTGCAATTGGAAATAAATGTGCGGTTAGTACTTTATTGTGCAACTCATTTTTGGGAATGGAGAGGAAGCGAATTGCAATTATATGCAGTTGAATACGGTGGTAATATTCCTTATTCAAAAATTCATCAAAAATTAAAAGAAGCAGATGCTGTATTGCTGGTTTCTTCTTTTTCGGCAAAAGTATATACCCATTCCAGTGCATCTATTCAAACTAAAATTACCGATTACTTAAAAGCTAAAAAGCTAATCATCAGTTGTGGGCCTTCGTATTCGGCCAATCATCAGTTTCTAAAAACCTATGATTGTGGTTATTGTATAGAATCGGATATTGAGGAAGAAGTTGTTGCGTATTTAAAACAAGTGATTACCAATTTGCCGGCATTTAACTATAAAATACAGAATGGCTATAAAGTATTGCAAGAAGAATTTTCGAAAGAAGTAGTTCATCGAAAACTAAAAAATTTTATGATAAACGAAATTAGTGCAGCATGAAAGAAAGGTCATTTCAATTAGATTTATTAAGAACTGTAGCCATATTATTAGTATTATTTTTTCATTTCTATATTAATTTTTCTGCAATTCCCTTGTGGAATGATGTTATGTATAATGGCGGACTATTGGGCGTTAATTTTTTCTTTGTTTTAAGTGGTATGCTTATTTCATATCCATTTGTAAAAGAAAGTTTGGCATCGGGTAAATTATATTCTATAAAAAATTATTCGGTTAATCGGTTATTGCGAATTATTCCGTTATTCTGGTTTATTACTATCATTAATTTTCTATTAAAAGATAATATTCGGTTATATCAAATGCAGCCAAATGGTTTGTTGTATTCCGATTTAATTAAGTACTTATTTTTTTTCTCTTCTAAATTAGATATTTTAAATCCGGTAATTTGGACACTAAGGATTGAGATGTTATTTTATATTATTTTTCCTTTTCTGTTTTATATTAGTTTGCGATGGCATAGTATATTTATTAAGCATGCACATTTTTATACATTTCTTTTAATGACTTGCTTTTTGGCTTACAGATGTATAGTTATTTATAACAACAAAACACTCGACAATTCCAATGTAATTAATAATTTAGAAGGCTTCTTTTTGGGTATTAATCTTTCTTTTATTGTTCTTACAAATAATACTAACCGCTTTAAAATTTTTTTTCAAATTCTAACTCCCATAATCGGATTATTGATATTGGTTAAATTAAATCAAACAATATTTCAAAATTCAATATGGTACTATCCTTTTTTTAAAACCGGAACTAATCTTTGTATTTTCTTTCTATTTATAGGACTGCTCCGGAATCAACCCAAAAGATTAAGTAAGCAATTGGTACAAGTAATAAGTTTTATTTCAATGATTTCTTATTCTTTATACTTAATTCACTTTAATGTGTATTATAGTATTGTGTTGCCTATTCTTAGAAAAATATATCATAGTCAGTATGTAAATATTCATGTATGGGGAGCCCTCTCTTTGCTTATTACATTTTTATTTTCGTTTATAACGTATAGGGTTGTAGAGCAACCTTTTTTGGCATTAAAGAAAAGAGTATTAGTTACCAGTGAAAGCAGATAAATTACCCGTTGTGTTGTTGGTATCTACCGGTTTAGGTAGTATTTATAGAGGATACGAATCTTTTACTGCAGAATGTTTTGAATCACTAAAAAATAATACATCTTTTCAGCTTATTTTATTAAAAGGTGCAGGCAATAAAAAGCCTTCGGAACTGGTAATTGGTAATTTTAAAAGAAATGGTAAGATAACATACTTATTGTCGAAGGTGATTAAAAAAGAACCTTATTGGATTGAACAATTTTCTTTTGCAATTGCTATGTTGCCTGCCATTATTCGCCTTCGGCCGGCAGTTATTTATTACAGCGATTTTGTATTAGGTACGTTTTTATGGCATGGTAGAAATTGGTTAAAGTTTAAGTATAAATTATTGTTTTCTAATGGAGCTCCAAATGGTCCGCCGTTTACGCGAATGGATCATATTCAGCAACTTCTTCCAATATATCTTGAACAAGCTTGTGCGGCCGGTACACCCGTAGAAAAACAAACCTTATTGCCTTATGCCATTCAAATAGAACCTATTGATAATTTACTAGCTCTGTTGCAAAAAAAAGATGTAATAAGGCATTCACTTCAATTGCCGATAAATAAAAAAATTATTGTGAGTGTGGGTGCAATCAATTCGCAGCATAAGCGAATGGATTATGTAATAAAAGAGTTTGCAGCATTGCCTCAAGATGATTATTTTCTTATTCTATTAGGACAAATAGATGAATTAAGTGCACCTGTTATAGAATTGGCAAACAAATATGTATCGGCCAACAATTTTTTAATAAAGCAAGTGGCAAAAGAAGAGATACCATCTTTTTTATTGGCAAGCGATTATTTTATATTGGCTTCTTTAAACGAAGGCTTACCAAGAGTATTACCCGAAGCTTTAGCAGCAGGTTTGTTACCTATTGTACACGATTACACTGTTACAAGGCAAACGCTAGGGCATTATGGTGTTTATAGAAACCTACAGCAAAACGGACAATTAACGAATGCCATTTTGGAAGTTGATAATAGGACTACAACAAAAAAAGAATTGATAGAGTTTGCAATGAAAACGTATTCTTGGGATGCATTGAGAGATAGATATATAAATATGCTTAAAGGGAATGTTGGATGATAGTAGTGGGATATTTATACAATACCAACGGCATGGCCACCTGGTGCATAGAAACTGCATACGCCTTACATGAAGCCGGCGAAAATGTATTATTGGTGCATGCTCCATCGGTTAAATTGCCTGCTAATCTTCCTTTTAAAACGTTGTGTTTTTCATTCAACTCTACTAATAAATCGGTAATTGCAAAAGTTGGTTTGATGGGTAAGATGAACTCTTTTCTAAACGTGTTTTCAAATGCAAGTACCGGCTTTTCTTATAAAGTGTACGAGCAATTAACGCAGGATGGAAAAAAAGTTCATTCTTTTTTCCTTAATCAAAGTAATATGATAGATCCGCGTGTGCCTATCCCTCAATATGTGTGCAGTTGGGTGTACCCTTTTAATATCAATTATTATTTAAAAACAGCTTTCTTATCATTAGAGCAGGGTTCTATTAAAAATAAAATACTTACCATAGCCAATGCCATAGGCTTTTACAGAAAAGATAAGGCATCATTTAAAGCTGCAACAAAAGTATTAGCATTAACACCCGCAATGCAGCAAAATTTATTGCAACAAAATTATAAAGCAGTGTTATTGTCTCCTTGTTGTGCAGTTGAACAAAACGTAAAAAAGGTAGCCGATACAGTTATTGAAAGGAAGATAAAGGTAATTATGTGTGCATTGGATTTAAGTAGTAAACGAAAAAACCTAACATGGGTAATGGAGCAATTGAATTCACTGAAAGATACAGAACTGGAAATTATTTTAATAGGAAGAACGGGAGAGGATATGGAACAACTCATTGCAGTATCGCCACATACAATCATACAAAAAGGCATATTAACAAGAGAAGAAATTATTAATGAATACAATAAAGCCGATATTTTCCTGTTTGCATCGCTTTCCGATGATTGGGGTTATGTATTAACAGAAGCAATGAGCAAGGGGCTTGCTGTTCTTGCCCCATATCAGCATCCATTCAATTATATTGTTGGTTATGAAGATTATCTTTTTGAACCCGGCAGCAAGCATTCTTTTTTAGAAAAATTCTGTAGGCTGTTAAAAAATAAAGATGCATTGCATAATGCACAAATACATTGTTATCAAAGAACAAAACAATTTTTTTCAAGAGAAAATTTTGTATCGGCTTCTAAGGGTTTAAGTTTGATATAATATGCTATTTTCAATAATCATACCTACTTGTAATAGAAACAACTTATTGGCCAAGTGCTTAAATTGCTTGCAGTATGAAGTACAAGGATTAAGTGCAACTGATTATGAAGTAATTGTTACAGACGATAGTAGTAATAATCTCGCTAAAGATTTTCTTACCGTAAATTTTCCATGGGTACAATGGGTAGAAGGACCGAAACGAGGGCCGGCTGCTAACCGAAACAATGGTGCTAAATATGCAAAAGGAGAATGGTTGGTATTTTTAGATGATGATTGTGTACCTGAATCAACTATTTTAAAAGCGTATGAAAATGCTATCAACTGCTATCAAAATACAATGGTATTCGAAGGAAAAGTTATAGCCGAACGCCAGAAGCAAAGTTTGGCCGAAGAAGCACCTATTAATGAGCAAGGAGGATATTTATGGTCTTGTAATTTTCTCATTAAAAAATTATTATTTACAGAGATAAAAGGCTTTGATGAAAACTTTCCTTATCCTGCTATGGAAGATATTGATTTGCAAATAAGATTGCAAAAGATAACCACAATTATTTTTGTTAATGAGGCAGCAGTGATGCATCCATGGAAAATAATAAAACCATTTACAAGTATAATCAAGCATTTACAATCGCATAAATATTTTGCTCGCAAACAGAAAGTGTATGGAAATTTCTCTTATAGGTGGAGTAGATGTAAAATATTTCTTGGCCAATTTTTTCTTATTACAAAAGAATTAGTTGGTTTTTCCGGAAGAGGTTTCTTTATTTATTTAGAAAGAAATATACTTAACTTCCTATTAATTTTTTATTAGAATAGTAGTAGAGATATATCTTGGTAAATAAAGTTTATAAATAGAATTATTCAACTATCATCATGAATTTTACTTGTTCCATTTGTGGTAATTACGCAGATAATAAAGTTTGGAAAGCCAGAGAAATGATGCTGGGTTTACGAGATGAGTTTGAATATGTTGAATGTGCTAATTGTGGTTGTTTGCAAATTGTAAGCATACCCGAAAATCTTGCAAAATATTATCCTAAAAATTATTACAGTTTAAATGATGATCCGTCATTATTTTTCAAAGGCACTTTTAAAGCTTGGCTAAAAAAGCAAAGAGATTATTTTGCTATTACCGGAAAAGGGTTTGTAGGAAAATTGGTTCAATCTAAAATGCCCAATCATTCTATTGAACTGTTTAATTTCAGGCATATTGCCATAAAAAAATCAGCAAAAATTTTAGATGTAGGTTCGGGTACAGGTATTATTCCGTATGTTTTTAAAAATGCCGGCTTTAAGAATATTACCGGAATTGACCCTTATTTGGAAAAAGATATGGTATTTAATAATGGACTTACTATTCGAAAGCAATCATTACTCGATATTAACGAAAAGAACTGGGATATTATTATGTTCAATCATTCTTTTGAACATATTGCCGAACCCAAAAATTATTTAATTAAAACTGCTTCTTTGTTAAAGCCAAAAGGCATCTGTATTATTCGAATTCCAACGGTTTCCTCATACGCTTGGCAAAATTATAAAGAGAATTGGGTTCAATTAGATGCACCACGTCATTTATTTTTATATAGTATTAAAAGTTTAGAAATTTTGGCTGCACAAACCGGTTTCGATTATGTAAAAACTTCTTATGAATCCACTGCTTTTCAATTTTTAGGAAGCGAGCAATATCAAAAAGATATTTCGTTATTAAACGATAATCGTTCTATGTATTGCGGCAATATTTCTTTATTTACTGCTAATCAAATTAATGATTATAAAGCGGAAGCTATTCGTTTAAATAACGAGAAATTAGGAGATTCTATTGCTGCTGTTTTTATAAAAAAATAAACAATTGTTCAGTTCCAATCAACTGCCTTTAGTTTCAGTTATTATTCCTACATATAATTATGCAGGGTATATTCTGGAAGCTATTAAAAGTATTCAAAGCCAACAATATCCAACTGATAAAATTGAGGTTATTGTGGTAGATGATGGTTCAACCGATAATACCAAAGCATTAGTAGAATCATACAAGGGTGCACTAAATATTCGATATTTTTTTCAAGAAAATAGTGGCAAGGCATCGGCAACAAGAAAAGGAATTAATGAGGCAAAAGGTGAAATTATTTTTAATCTGGATGCCGATGATTTTTTTTTCGATACTAAAATTGCAAAGGTGGTAGATGTGTTTGAACAATATCCGGAAGTAGTGCATGTTGGGCATCCTGCTACTATTATATATAACTCGGATAATAAGCAATATTTGGAGAATATTACCTATATTGATTGTAATACACCTATAGATGGTAAGCAATTAATGTTCTCTTTTTTAGCAAAAAATATTTTATACGGCGGTGGTTCAACTTTTGCTTGTAGAAAAAAAATATTGGATAATAATTATTTATTGAATGAAGTAGATATGTACACCGATGAGTATTTACTTTATGCAACTCTATTGAAGGGCAAATCGTATTTCATTCAAGATAGCTTGTCTGTATGGCGGATTCATCAAAACAATTATTCTGTAGGAATTTTATCGAAAGAGATGTTGTTATTTAAACGAAAAAGATTACTTAATAGTGCTAAAGGATTAATGATGGCTATGCAGCCAATGCTTACTGATACTACATTGCAAGTCTTATTGATGATAAAACATTATACACGTTTACTGCATTATTATCAAGAAGAAAACGATACCATAAATTGGTTCTTGAATTTGATGAAAATGATGGGATTTATGAGTAATCACTTTTTTATTATTAGCGGCAATTGGAAGCAAATAATCAAGAATTATACATTGGTTAATAGATTTTTGCCTCCTTTTATTTATAAAATATTTAAAAAATATCAAACCGATAAATAGAAAAATATTTTACGCAATTTAAGAAATGTTTAAAACAAACCAATGCTTAACAGAATAAGAAAATTTTCTAGAAATATTCATTTTATCCGAAAATTTATTGCCTATACAGTTGTGCCTTCCGGACTTTTTGATAGGTTCATTATCAATTATCAATTAGATAAAGGCTGGATTGAAAGGAATAATATTGTATTAGAAAGTGCCGACAATGAGAAGATACCCCGAGTGCCCAATGCCGGTACAATAAAAAACGGAAAACAGTTAATGCACAACGGATTAAAAATTAATTTGGGTAGTTATTATGGGCCGGAAGTAACTCGTTTATTACTGGATAATAAAGGAGTGCACGAACCTCAAGAAGAATTGGCATTTATGCAAATATTGCCTTTTATGAAAGAAGGTGCTGTGATGATTGAAATGGGAGCATTTTGGGGTTTTTATTCTATGTGGTTTCAGCAAGTAGTTCCTCTTGCAAAAAATTATCTTATAGAACCCGATAAATTTAATATGGAAAGTGGAAGAAGAAATTTTCAATTAAATCATTTGAAAGGAAATTTCTTTAATTATTTTATTGGCGATAAAACGGTACGTGTTAAAAAAGGTACTTCTACTATTTGTATAGACGATTTTATAGTAGAACAAGGAATTGATTTTGTTGATTTGTTGCATAGCGATATTCAAGGTTTTGAAGGAAAAATGTTAGAGGGAGCTTCAATGCTATTGCAAAACCAACGAGTAGGATATATTTTTATTTCAACACATTCCGATGAATTGCATTATCAGTGTATAGCGTATTTGCAAAAACTGAATTTTCATATTGTTGCATCTGCCGATATGAAGCAAAGCTTTTCATTGGATGGGTTAATTGTTGCAAAAAATAAAGCATATCCTGGTCCCGATGTAATTGATATTTCTTTAAGAAAATAATATAGTATTTCGATGCATGTTCTTTGTATAATATGTGATGATCAATGGATGTCTGTCAATTTTAGTGAAGGATGGAGAAGATTGGGAGCAACTGTAGAAGAATTTAAATATGCTGTAGGAGTGGTGCGTGGCAATTTCAGTAAGCAATCTTCGGCAGAAGTAAAAAAAATCAATCATCAAATAATTGAAAGAGCAAAAGCCTTACATAATAAGGGGCAATTGGATCTTATTTTTTGTTCTTTATTAGACGATTTTGTTTTTCCTGAAACCTTGGTAGAACTTAAAAAATTAAAAGTGCCATTGGTGAATTATCATGCCGATATGGTACCATTATGGTTTAGAAGTTTAAAAACGGCTAAATACTTCGATTTGTTTTGTTGTGCCCAGCGGTATAATATAAATAAATTAGCTCAAACAGGTGCTAAGGTATTCTATCTTCCAATGGCATCTAATCCTTCTATACAACAAAAAATACTTTCTAAATCGCAGCTTGCATCCGAAGTGCAGTTTAATGGAGTAAGTTTTTTAGGTGCACCAATTGGTTATCGGCCATCTATATTGGCCAATATTTATTTCAATGGTATTCCTTTGCGTATTTATGGGCATCATTGGGATTGGGTAAAAAGAAATATTTCTTCAGTTAGCAATAATTCTACTCAGCAAGTGTATGTAAATGGTATTCCTTTTTTTAGCGAGAAACAATTACACGATCTGTACTATTATCTTTTACCTCGATTAAAAGCCGAGGGTGCTTATATTGCCGCATTGGCACTTAGCAGATTTCGGCATAAATTTTTTGCAAAAAAATTTGATGCAGAAGAATTTTATGCTCATATTCCGCCGGCTTGTATTAATGGTCATTATGCAAAAACCGATTTTGACTATTTAGTTCGTTCTGCCGCTATTAATATTGGTTTTACGCATGTAGCAGGTAATTACGGATCAAGGTGGGAGAAGAAGCAGATACGATTGAGAGAATTTGAAATACCAATGGCTGGTGGTTTCTATATTACACAATATTGCGATGAGCTACCGGAATTATATACTATTGGAAAAACAATAGAAGCATGGAAAACTAAAGAAGAGTTAATAGAAAAAGTACACTACTATTTGCAACATGCCGATGAAAGAAATGAAATTGCTTTTAATGGCTATCAATATGCCATAAATAACCATACATGGGAAAATAGGTTTAGAAAAATTTTGAATCAACTAGCAGTGAGCGTGTAAATAAAAATGTATGCGGTTCATTACTAAATGCGATGAGGCATAATGGTATTACTCGTTTTATACTGGGTAATGTTAAAAAAATGGATAGTGCAAAAATATGCAATATTCATAAACTGATATGGCTGATGTAATAATAGTTTCTCCCAATTTGCCACCCGTAATTTGCGGTGTAGGTGATTACAGTTTTTGCCTTTCCCTGCAATTGCACAAGAGAAATATCAGTTCTTTAGTTATTGGAATAGGGAAGGAACAGAGCGTATATTCTGATGAGATAAAATCAATATCTGTCAAAGAATTTAAGTGTATTAGTTGCTGGGATCATTTGCTTCAACACGATATAAAACGACCCAGTTTATTTTTATTCCAGTATGTACCCTATACTTACAGCAAAAAAGGGATTCCGTTTTATTTAATTTTTATTTTTTTACTTCTAAAACTTAGAAATCGTAAGACCATCATTATGTTTCATGAGGTGGGAGTAAGAACAGGCTTGCATTTTGGAATTAAGCAAAACCTGATTGGGATTGCACAAAAAATGATTGCTGTTGGTTTGAAATGGCTTTCTTATGCATCTTTTACTTCAACAAACTTTAATGCTTCTTTGCTTTTGGATACAAAAATGGAATTATTGCCAATCCCATCTAATTTCGAGCATATTAAGTATGAACGAGCTTCCTCCGATAATAATGGATTAATCTATATTGGTTGTTTTGCATCAAGAGTGAATTTATTTTTTATTGAAGTTATAAAAGAAGTAGTAAAGAAAAGAAGCAATATAAGATTCATATTAATAGGAAAATTCAACCCTGATTACCCGAATATTCTTGAAAAAGTTGGATTTACAATACATGAAAACATTATTGTTACAGGGGTTGTGGATCCCTTGAACATGAAACGATTCTTGGGGCAGTTGCAGCTTTTTTTACATTTGGAAGAACTGGGAGAGGATGGGATAGGAGGTGGATCTTTAAAAAACGGGTCCCTGGCTGCTGCTTTGGAACTGGGTATTGCTACAATTACAGCTTGTGGAGATATGACTGATTTATCCTTGCTCAAAGACAATGAAAATGTTGTATTTGTTAAAAACCCTTATTCTCAGCAAAGCTGGATTGACAGTATCTTGAATATGTTGGACAGCCCCTCACGATTAGAAAGAATTGGAAACGGTGCAAGGAATTTATATAAAGAATACTTGAGTTGGGAAATAGTTGTAAAACGTTATTGTAATTTAATAACTAAGGATTAATGAATGATCTCACTATGGTAACAGCTATTATAACAAGTTACAATGAGCAAGCAGCGAAAATAAACCAAACCTTGCAAAATCTTCTGGGGCAAAAAACTTTAATCAGTAAAATCATTTTAGTAGATGACGGATCTTGGCGTATTCCTTTGCAACTTGAGAACCTTGTAAGGGATGATAGAATCATGATTATTTCGTTACCAAATAATCATGGTATTTCAGAAGCTAGGAATATTGCTATTCAGCAGGTATTAACTGATTATTTACTAATCCAGAATATTGAAATTACGTTGGCTGCTGACTGGATTACCGAGTGCCTAAAGCTGATACAAAGAGAGCAAAATATTGGAGCTGTTTATGGGAAACTGGTACCAGAAAGTGGAAATAAATTGATTACAAAGTGGCGAATGCGTTTTCAGGAGCAAAAATATCCAAGTCAAGAGGGAATCAGCTCATTTGCACCTGGACATGCTGTTTTATTCAGGCGGGCTGCTATGTTAGCAGTAAATGGGTATGATAAGCAGTACAGAATAGTTAATGAAGACGCTGATATATGCAAGCGGATGGGGAAAAGGGGATATGTGACTTATTATACACCCAATGCCTTGTGTTTTTCCCACCAAAAAGACACTATTCACCTGATTTGTAAAAAGCAGATAGTCAGACTTACTTCAGGTAGAATAAATGAACTGGGGGTAATTAATTTTTTGAAAGAGAATATACGTGACTTTACAAATCGCATTATAAGAAATATTATAAAGTTACGTTGGTATTTTTTGCCAATTGATATATATATATTTTTTGCAGGATTTTACTTTTATTTTATTCGTTCCAAACGAAAGCCTTAATATGTCTTACTTCAACAGTTATACGAATATATACAGATCTTTTATCAATAAACAGGTGAAAGCATATTTATTTATTTTAGTTTTTACCTTGCTTAGTGGTGCAATTCGGAAATGGATAATTATAAACCCAGCTTCTGGAAACATAATTTTTTTGTTACAACTACTTGTTTTTTTTGTTTTTGTTCTTATTGATGGAAATGGTTCTTGGAAAGTTGTAAGAAATGGTGCTATTTCTGTCTATATAATACTCCTGTTGGTAGAATGGATTAATCCATTGAATCTTACCTTTTTTCATGGAGCGCTAGGGTTTGTTCTTCACTTTGGTTTATGGTTTTCAGCCTTTTATTATATAGCTAATAGAGACAAATTTGATTTACGACCATTAATGCCCATTATAATTTTATTTTGTATCAGTGAAATTGTATTGGCTTTTATACAGTACCAGTTGCCTGCTGATAATTTTATAAACCGTTATGCAGATGAGAAGCAGGTAGGAGGTAATTATGCTTATGTAGGTCAGGCAGTAAGAGTAACGGGTACCTTTTCTTATATCAGTGGGTTTAGTGCCTACTTGCTTTTTCATATGTATTTTGTATGGGCACTAGTTAAAATGCAGTATAAACCTTCTGTTACTTTATCACTTCTTTTTTTTGGATTAATAGCTGCATTCATGAATGGTTCTCGCGGTGCTACCTACGTATATGTAATAGTCATGGGGTATATGTTATTTGCAGAAATACGTGGTCTAAATCTATTTTTATATATTAAGCGTTTAATAATACCAGTAGTATTGGTAGTACTAGTTTTTCTGGCAAGAGGACAACTTGGTTTGGAAAGTAATGTATCGACTGCTTTTGACAACTTTGATGAGCGAAGGGAAAGTGGAATCGAATCCGGAGAGGAAACTAATAGAATTTTTGGTCCTTTTAGGGAAGTGTATAATTTCAAAGGCAGGTTCCCTGTTATGGGTGTAGGAATAGGTTCTACTTACCAGGGGGCACAGGCGATGTTTGGAACTTCTCCTTATGTACTCGAATATGGGTTTATTGAAAATGAACTGACAAGAATAGTACTAGAAGGCGGATTTCTGTTGCTTATTTCTCGGCTTTTATTAGCCTTTTATTTTTCCCAGTTTCTTAGCTTTAAGAAGCTTACTAAATATTTTATCTTCATATTATTTTTTGTGACTCCTACTATTTTTAACGTATATAACGCAGTATTCACTTTTCTTGGCATTGCAATTTTGGATAATGTATATTATCATATTGAAAAGGAGAAGCTATTAAAATCACCATGATGCATCTTTTATACATCGGAGAAAATCCTATCCAAAATACTCGGCCTTACCGTTTAATGCAGTTGCATCCTTCTCTGCAAGTAAAAGTAGTATATACCGGAAGTCATACGGCTTTTGCAGCGAGGCAACAGGAACATATTACTCAAGCAGCATTTGATTTAGATTTATTGAAAGGATATACTTCTATTTTGGCAGATGGTAAATGGAGTGTTATTAAAAATGAACTGAATTGGGCCGATGTTATAGTAATATATGGGCACCATAGCAGCTTATTTAAGAAAGCGTTATTCTATGGATTTATAAAAAGAAAAAAAATCATTCTTACAACCGATGCTACTTATAAAGAGGCTACCGCACAAAGTAAAGGATGGAAGTTATGGGTAAAACCTTTTTTGTTGCGATTATTGTATCAGCATTTGGCCGATGCGGTTTGGGTACCTTCTACAGCTTCGCAACAATTTTTAGAATCTATAGGCATTCGTTCTTCAGTTATTACCGTTACTCCTTATGTAGTAGATGAAGATTTTTTTAGTTCGGTTGTAGCTTCAACCAATAGAAATATTTTACGCCATACGTGGAATGCCTTAGCGAAAGAAGTAGTTTTTATTTATTGTGCCAAATGGATTGAACGGAAAAGACCTTTGGATGTGCTTAAAGCTTTTGCTAACATGCCCAATAATTGCCGATTGGTAATGATTGGTGAGGGACCATTACGATTAGCCATAGAGCAAATGATTAATGATTTGACTATTTCTGAAAGAGTTTTTTTACCCGGATTAATTAAATACAGCGAACTACCCAAATATTATTATTCTGCCGATTTGTTGGTTTTTTCCTCCGATCACGAGCCTTACGGATTACCCGTTAATGAAGCTATGCTTTGTAGCATTCCGGTAATTGTAAGCAATAGAATTGGTGCTCGATTAGATTTGGTAGAAGAAGGAAAAACCGGATGGGTGTATGAATCGGCTAATGTGCAAAGTTTAACCGAAAAAATGTTATACGCAGCATTGCACCAAGATACTATTCAATCTATGGGTAAGTTGGCATTCGAGAAAATGAAATATTGGAGCAGCGAAGTGAATGTACAGCGTCAAATAGATTTGTTTATGGCTAAAGGCTGGCTTAACTAAAAAATATGCGCATTGTTGTTGTTTCTTTAACCTTTTTACCGAATGTTGGCGGACTGGAAAATATTATGGCAGGATTGGCCGAAAGCTGGTCGCAATTGGGCCATCAGGTAACAGTGTATACCCAAACAGCAAGTGCCATTCCCGATAATTATTCCTACAAAGTAGTACGAACCATTTCTCCTTTCACTCTTTATGGTGCAGTAAAAAAGGCCGATATATTACTCGAAGCTAATATTAGTTTACAAACATTTTTAGTAGGATTATTGCATTCAAAAAAATGGATAGTTACACATCATTTACCTTATCAGCATGATAAAGGATGGAAGGGAAAACTAAAAAATTGGGTAACCAAATTTTCGCACAATATTGCCATCAGCCATTATATTGCCAATCAGTTAAAAGGAAAAGCAACAGTAATTAATAATTTTTATCATCCTATATTTAAAAATAATATCCCTTATACTAACAGAAAAAAAGATTTGGTTTTTGTAGGAAGATTGGTTTCTGATAAAGGAGCCAATTTATTGATAGAATCGCTTAAAATGGTACAAGAAAAAATTCCTGAATGTCAATTAACAATTATTGGCTCAGGTATAGAAAAAGAAGCTTTACAAAAACAGGCTAAACAGCTCAATTTACACAATGATATTGTATTTGAAGGAGTAGTTACGGGCAATTCATTGGTTAGTTTATTAAATGAACATAAAGTAATGGTAATACCTTCTGTATGGGATGAACCCTTTGGCGTTGTTGCATTGGAAGGATTGGCTTGTGGATGTGCTGTTGTTTGTGCCGATAGAGGCGGATTAAGAGAGGCTTTGGGGAATTGGGGATTTTATTATAAAAATAATAATAGCCGAGAAATGGCTGCTGCCATTGAACATGCATTGATGCAATATGCGCATTTTGCTCAGCAATACCAATTAGTGCATAATTATCTTCAAGAAAAGAAAATGCCTGTTATTGCATTGCAGTATGTAACTTATTTTAAAACTATAGCATAATTTATAGTGAAGATTCTTATCTCTAATCCTTCTAAACAATATTCGCATCAAACCGTAAAAGCATTGATGCAGAAACATACGGTTATTTTTGCTACATCTTTTTGGCATAAACCCCAAAACGTTATTGGTAAAATATTGAGGTTGTTTCCTCTGTTGCGAAAAGAATTGGATAAAAAAACAGATAGCAGTATTCCTGTTGAATATGTGTACACACATTGGTCGGGTATTTTGTATAAATTTTTTGGCAGGTTTTTAATTAAGGATGTGGAGCAGTGGTCATTTATGGAAGATAGGATTCATGATCAATGGGTTTCTCGAAAAATTCGAAAATGGCAACCGCAGTTGGTGATAGGATATGAAAAAAGTTGTTTAAAAACTTTTACCGTTGCACGTTCATTAGGAATTACTACTTTATTAGATGTGGCGCAGGTGCATACCGGTTTTATTGAAATGTTGAGAAATCGGTATTCTTTTTTTAAAACTATTTCTGGAACAGAAAGCTTATTTCAGAAAATTCATTTGCGTAAAAAACAGGAATACGATTTAGCCAATCATATTATGGTATTGTCTTCTTTTGCTCAACAAACTTTTATTAACAATGGAATTGAGGCTCATAAAATAAGTAAAGTACATTTAGGATTTAATCCTAATCAGTTTCAAATAAAGAACTTTTTAATAAGTTCTGAGGATGCTCCCTTGCGTCTCATTTTTGTAGGAATTGTAACATTAAGAAAAGGAATTGCCTTGTTAGTGGAAGTAATGCAAGAATTACTTCCGTTTCCGATAGAATTATTAATAGTTGGACCAAGAGGCGATGCTTCTTATCTGGTAAATACTAAAAGCGAATATCGGAATATTAAGTATTTGGAATATTTGTCGCATAACGATTTGGTGAAAGCTTTACAGGAAAGTGATGTATTGGTAATGCCAAGTTATTTAGATAGTTGGGCTGCTGTTGTGGTAGAAGCTATGGCTTGTGGTTTACCGGTAATTGTTTCGGATAATACCGGTGCCAAAGATATTGTGAACGACTCTAATGGTATTATCATTTCAACGGGTAATAAAGAGCAATTAAAGCAAGCTGTATTATTTTATTTTAATAATAAGATAGAGGTTAATTTAATGGGCAAAGCTGCTGCTAAAAAAGCAACACAATATAGTTGGATAAATTATTATCAAGAAATTGATACTGTTATTCAACAATTAAAAAAATAATTAGTTATTTATTTATCATCAATCGTAATTTTTTTTTCTTCTTATGTGTCGTATAGCCGGAATAGTTAACAAACAAAATAAACCTACCGAATCGTTAATAACACAAATGCGTGATGCTATGCGGCATGGCGGCCCTGATGATTTTGGATTGTATATTGATGAAGATCGCTCACTGGCTTTTGGTCATCGTAGATTATCATTAATCGATTTATCAATATTAGGTCATCAGCCAATGACCGATGCGGATAATAATATAGTAATCATTTTTAATGGTGAGATATATAATTTTCAGATTATAAAAGAGCAGCTACTTGCAAAAGGATATCATTTTAAATCATCTTCCGATACCGAAGTAATTATTTATGCTTATTTAGAATGGGGCACCCAATGTTTTTCATACCTCAATGGCATGTTTGCTTTAGCCTTGTTAGATAAACGCAGTAATCAACTTATATTGGCAAGAGATCATGCAGGTATTAAGCCTTTGTATTATAGTATTGATAAAAACAGCATCTATTTTTCTTCAGAAGTAAGAGCATTTAAAGCAATTCAGCCCAATTGGCCCGAAAATGATAATTGGAAAAAATATTTTTTATTATTTGGGCACTTACCCGAGCCTATTACTACATTGAAAAATGTGCAACCATTAGCCAAAGGCAGCTATTTAAGCATACAATTAGATACATGGCAAGTGCAACACCAAGCCTTTCAGCATTTTTATTTTAATTATACTTTTTATAAAGAAGATAAAGTATTGCCATTAATTAAAGAAACTTTAAAAGATGCAGTACAACGGCATTTAATTTCTGATGCGCCAATTGGTTTATTTTTAAGCGGAGGAATTGATTCTAGTTTATTAACTATTTTGGCAAAACCTTTTACGGGCAATAACTTAAAAACCTTATCAATTGTTTTTGATAACGATAAATTCTCCGAAAAAAAATATCAAAATATTATCATTAACGCAACTGGTGCACAGCATCAATCTTTTTTAGTAACGGAGCAAAAGTTTAAAGAGTCAATTCCCGATATTATCCATGCAATGGATCAGCCGAGTAATGATGGTATCAATTCTTACTTTATTTGCAAATATGCGAGAGAGTATGGATTAACTGCAGTTTTAAGTGGGTTAGGTGCAGATGAATTATTTGGTGGGTATAATTCTTTTAAAAGAACCAAATTAGTGAACGCTGTTAAGTGGTTGCCCGATTTTATGTTTGAAGTAGCTAACCTTTTTCCCGATGATAAAAGAAAGAAAGCTAATTTTCTGCAACTTAAAAACGGGTTAGGGGAATATTTGTTTAATAGAGGTTTTTTTATTCCTGCTCAAGTAGCACAACTGTTAGATTGTACCGAAGAAGAAATATTGACTTTATTAAATGAAGTAGCTCTACCTCAATTTACCGAAAAACTATTGCCATTAGAAAAAGTAAGCTATTTTGAAACAAACTTGTACATGCTCAATCAATTATTAAAAGATACAGATTATATGAGTATGTGGCATAGTTTAGAAGTACGAGTTCCTTTCTTAGATAAAGAATTAATGCAATTGGTGTATAATATTGTACCGGAAGTTCGGTACAATCAACATCAAATTAAACATTTATTAATTAAGGCATTTAAAAATGAATTACCCGAGGCAATATGGAACCGTGCTAAACAAGGATTTGTTTTTCCATTTGAAACATGGATGCAGCATGTTTCTTTTCACAGAACCGAAAAACATTTTAAACAATTATACAAAGGATTGGTAAATGGCAATGTACATTGGAGTAGGTATTGGTGCTATTTATTAAGTAATGCCGAAAATATTCAGGTAAAAGATAATCATAAATTGTAGATTTGTTGTATAAATATATTTAAACATAAATATTGAAACAACCATTACCTAAAATAGTATTTCTTTATTTAACGGGATTTTCTTTTACGGGAGGAATTGAAAAGTTTAATCGCAGTTTCTTAAAGGCATTACACGAATTAAGTGTAGATGGGTATATTGATGCTGATGGCTTTTCTTCTTATGATAGTGCTACCGATGAAAAATATTTTCCTCGTTTACGTTTTAAAGGGTTTAAAGGAAATCGCTTTTTTTTTGTTTTCTATGCTATCATTCAATCATTACAATATCAATCAATCATAATCGGCCATATTAATCTTAGTATTATTGGGTTTGTAATAAAAAAAATTAAGCCAAGTGTTAAAGTAATTATGATAACGCATGGCATTGAAGTATGGAGAGAACAATCGAATTTAAAAAAGAAAACACTTGAAAAAGCCGATATTATTTTAAGTGTAAGCAATTTTACAAAACACAAATTATTGGATTTTAATCCGCATCTAAATCCGGATAAAATAAAAATTTTTCCAAATACTATTGATACATATTTTAAGTTGCCTAAAATATTTTCAAAGCCCGAATATTTACTGCAACGCTATGCTATTGAGGCGAATAAAAAAATACTATTAACTGTTACTAGAATGGCTTATTCCGAAAAATATAAAGGATATGATGAAGTAATTGAAGTATTGGGTATGTTAAAAGAAAGAAGGAATGATATTGTCTATTTAATTTGTGGTAAAGCAGAGCCGGAAGAAAAAAAGCGTATTGAACAACTAATTTTGCAATATCAATTAACCGATTATGTGAAGTTGATTGGATTTGTGGAAGATTATGAATTAAATGATCATTATTTGTTGAGCGATCTGTTTGTTATGCCAAGTAAGAAAGAAGGTTTTGGTATTGTATTTATAGAATCGCTTGCCTGTGGCAGAAATGTTATTGCAGGCAATAAAGATGGAAGTACAGATGCATTAATGAATGGGGCTTTAGGTACTTTAATCGATCCAGATGATATACATGAATTAGAGCAAGCTATTGAAAAAGTACTTGATACTCCTACAGAAAATGGTGCCAACTTGCAAACTCGAGTATTAGATGCTTTTGGATTTGAAAAGTATAAAGAAAGGTTGCTGACAATCTTGCAAGAAGTATAAGCGAAAGAGGGTATAATTAATTATGATTGCTAAAAAAAAAATACTAATTGTGTATAGTTATTTTTATCCGGGTTACAGGGCTGGCGGACCTATTCAATCTTTAGCAAATATCATAACAGCATCCTCATCGCTCTATGAGTATATGGTTATTACATCGGCATACGATTTAAATTTATCTACCCCATATCCTAATATTGAAATTAATTCGTGGAATACAATTTTTATAAAATCTGTACCTGTTACTATTTGGTATGCCGATAAAAAAATTAGTTATACGCAGATGCGTAAGTTATTTGTAAATGCTGCACCCGACATAATTTTTATTAATGGTTTGTATACACAGTGCTATTTTTTTTATCCTTTATTAATTCGTTTTTTTCAGTATCATCATCCAAAATATATTATTAGTCCCAGGGGTATGTTACAATCAGGAGCATTGGCAGTAAAACCATTTAAAAAATATGGGTATTTAAAATTATTGCGTTGGTCGGGGTTGCTTAAAAATATTATTTGGCATGCAACAACTGCAGATGAAGCTAAAGATATTTATCAGCGAATTAATAAAAATGCAGTGGTAAAAATTGCTGCCAATATTCCTGCATCTCCTGTAGATATAATGGTTAATGCGGCTAAGCAGCAAGATGCATTGCACTTAATTTATCTTTCTGTAATTACAGAAAAGAAAAATTTATTGTTATTAATACAAACATTATTGCTGTGCAGATCTGCTATTTATTTAGATATTTATGGACCGATAAAGGAAGCAGATTATTGGAATACTTGTAGCAAAGCAATAGCACAATTACCAAAGCATATTAGTATAAAATATCAGGGAGATATTATACCTCAAAAAGTGCAGCAAACCATTTCGCAATATGATGCATTAATTCTATTAACTAAAGGAGAAAATTTTGGTCATGCTTTATTCGAAAGTTTGAGTGTAGGAAGACCAATTATTACCAGTTATTTTACTCCATGGAATAATTTACAAGCTAAAAATGCAGGGTGGAATATCGATATTCATCAACCCAAAAATATATCGGGTTTGTTAGATGAATTAAGTGTACAAACCAATCAATCATGGCAATTGTATTGCACAAGTGCATATCAATTGGCAAAGGATTATTGTAAACAATCAAATTTTATAGAAGCATATCAGAACTTATTTTCATAAACTTTTTTAAATGATTATTTTAGGTATCAATGCATATCATGCCGATTCTTCTGCAGCCATATTTAAAGATGGTGTAATGATTGCAGCAACTGAAGAAGAGCGGTTTAGACGAATTAAACATTGGGCAGGTTTTCCTGTATTGGCAATAGAATTTTGCTTACGCGAGTTGAATATAAGTTTGCAAGAGGTAGATCATATTGCAATTGGAAGAGACCCAAGTGTTAAGTTTTGGAATAAATTATTATTCTTATCAAAACATCCGTTTAGTTCTTTTCATTTTGTAAAAGATCGGTTCTTTAATCAAAAAAAAGTTGCCAGTATTGAAGAAATATTGGCCGATTTATCGGGAGTGGATGCTTTTGTTTTAAAACAAAAAATTCATCAGGTTGAACATCATCGGAGTCATTTGGCCAGTGCTTTCTTTGCCTCACCTTTTGAAGAGGCTGCTGTACTAAGTATAGATGGCTCAGGAGATTTTACTACCACCATGATTGGAATTGGTAAAGCGAATCACATACAAGTAATAGATTCGGTAGATTTTCCGCATTCATTAGGAATTTTTTATACTGCATTTACGCAGTTATTAGGTTTTCCTCATTATGGTGATGAATATAAAGTAATGGGATTGGCTCCTTATGGCGAACCTAAATATGTAAACAAGCTCCAAGATTTAATTACCTGTACAAGCGATGGTTTATTCCAATTAAATCTTTCTTATTTCCGTTCGCCATCTAAAGGTTTTGTTGGTTATGGCGAAGATCATTTGCCGGTGGTGCCTGCTTTATTCGGGCAAAAAATGGAAGCATTGTTTGGTAAGGCAAGAACAAAAGATGCACCACTTACACAATACCATAAAGATTTAGCGGCATCGGTTCAAAAAATAACCGAAGAAACTATTTTTCATATTTTAAATAATTTACATAAAAAAACAGGAGTTGAGGCAGTTTGTATTGCAGGTGGAGTGGCACAAAATAGTGTAGCCAACGGAAAAATTACACGTAATACACCTTTTAAAAAAGTATATATCCCATCCGCAGGTCACGATGCAGGCATTTCTATGGGGGCAGCACAATTTGTGTATCATCAAACACTTCATCAGCCAAGGGTAAATCCGGTGTATAGTGCCTATACAGGGGCCAATTTTTCATCCAAAAAAATAGCCGCAATTCTACAAGAAAAAGGAATTAATTATAAAATATTAAAGCCGGAAGAATTATACACGTATGTAGTAGAAAAGTTAATAAATGGCGGTGTGGTAGGTTGGTTTAATGGAAGGGCAGAGTTTGGTCCACGTGCATTAGGAGCAAGAAGCATTTTGGCCGATCCGCGAAGAGCCGATGCCAAAGATTTATTAAACATAAAAATTAAACGAAGAGAGAGTTTTAGGCCGTTTGCTCCAAGTATTTTAGAAGAATATGTAACCGAATATTTTGAAGTGAATGATATAGTACCCTTTATGGAAAAAGTTTTTCCTATCAAGCCATCAAAACGTGCTTCAATTCCTGCTGTAACACATGTAGACGGAACGGGCCGATTACAAACAGTAAACAAAAAAATATCGCCTCACTATTATCAGTTAATTGAAACCTTTCGGCAAAAAACCGGCGTACCTATTTTATTGAATACATCTTTTAATGAAAACGAACCTATTGTTAATACACCACAAGAGGCATTAGATTGTTTTTTAAGAACTAGTATGGATATGTTGGTATTGGAAGATATTGTAATAGAAAGATGATATTATTTGTAGAAAATAAAATATTTTGTATTGAAAGTTTCTATTATTACAGCAGCTTATAACAGCGATGAAACTATTGCAGATACCATTCTATCTGTTCAACAGCAAACTTATTCTAATATGGAGCACATTATTATTGATGGTGCTTCTACCGATAAAACATTATCTATTATTCAGCATTGGCATAAGGGACAAATTATTTCTGAAAAAGATGAGGGTATTTATCATGCAATGAATAAAGGCATTGCCATTGCCAATGGCGATATTATTGGTATTCTTAACTCGGATGATTTTTATTCTTCCAATAATGTGATAGAACAAATTGTAAATCTTTTTCAACAAACTAATTGCGATGCGGTTTATGGCGATTTAATTTATGTTGATGCCAAAAACACCAATCGTATAAAACGCAAATGGATTTCCGGAAAATATTCAAGAGCTTCTTTTTTATATGGATGGATGCCTCCGCATCCAACTTTTTTCATTAAAAAAAAATATTATCAGCAGTTTGGTAACTTTAATCTTCAATTAGGTTCTGCAGCAGATTACGAATTAATGTTGCGTATGTTATTAAAGCATCAATTGCAAGCTGCTTATTTGCCTAAAGTGATAGTTACAATGCGAGTTGGGGGCATTAGTAATAAAACAATCAGAAATAGAATTTTTGCTAATAAAAACGATAGATTGGCTTGGGTTATCAACGATTTAAAGCCTTATTTTTTTACTTTATATTTGAAACCACTTAGAAAAATTATACAGTTTATTTAATTAATTATATTTTATGAATAAAACAGCATTGATAACAGGTATAACGGGTCAGGATGGGGCATATTTGGCGGAATTTTTATTAAAGAAAGGATATTTGGTACATGGCATTAAAAGAAGAAGTTCTTTATTTAATACACAGCGAATAGATCATTTTTATGAAGATCCGCATGTTCCGGACAGACATCTAACATTGCATTATGGCGATTTAACGGATAGTACTAATTTAATAAGAATAATACAAGAAGTACAACCCGATGAGATTTATAATTTGGCAGCCATGAGTCATGTGCATGTAAGTTTTGAAGAGCCGGAATATACCGCTAATGCTGATGGCATAGGAACTTTACGAATATTAGAAGCTGTGCGATTGTTAGGATTAACCAAAAAAACAAAAGTATATCAGGCATCCACATCGGAGTTATATGGATTGGTACAGGCCGTTCCGCAAAGCGAGACTACACCTTTCTATCCCCGTTCACCGTATGCAGTAGCAAAGCTCTATGCATACTGGATTACAGTCAACTACCGCGAAGCTTACAATATGTATGCTTGCAATGGTATATTATTCAACCACGAATCGCCGCAAAGAGGCGAAACATTTGTAACAAGAAAAATTACAAGAGCCGTTGCTAAAATAGCATTAGGCTTGCAACACACGTTGTACTTAGGTAATTTAAACAGTAAAAGAGATTGGGGTCATGCGAAAGATTATATAGAAGGCATGTGGTTAATTTTACAACAAGAGAAAGCAGAAGATTATGTATTAGCCACAGGAGTAACAACCGAGATAAGAGAATTTGTTCGAATGGCATTTGCAGAAGTAGGGATAGAAATAGGATTTAGAGGAAAAGAAGCGGCAGAAGAAGGATATGTTATTCGATGCAACAATACCAAGTATCAATTAGAAACGGGTAAAGTGGTAGTAAAAGTAGATGCCAAATATTACCGACCAACTGAAGTAGATTTATTGATAGGAGATGCTACCAAAGCACAAACCAAATTGGGTTGGAAACCAAAGTACAATTTAGCTGCCTTAGTACAAGAAATGGTAGAAGCTGATATGGCTTTATTCAGCAAAGAAAAACATTTGAAAGAGAGTGGATTTAATATCAGCAATCAGTTTGAATAGAAAGTATACAGTATAAAAATAGTTGAACGTGAATAAAGATTCAAAAATATACATTGCAGGGCATAGAGGAATGGTAGGCAGTGCAATAGAAAGAAAGTTACGTAAGGAAGGGTTTACAAATATTATTGCTAAAAGTTCTAAGGAATTGGATTTAAGAAACCAGCAAATGGTAAATACTTTTTTTCAAGAACATACACCCCACTACGTTATATTGGCTGCGGCAAAAGTAGGAGGTATTGTTGCCAACAATACGTATAGATCAGAATTTATTTATGATAATTTAATGATGGAGGCAAATATTATTCATGCCGCTTATGTGTATGGAGTAAAAAAATTATTATTTCTTGGCTCATCATGTATCTATCCTAAATTAGCTCCTCAGCCATTAAAAGAAGACTATTTATTATCGGGATATTTAGAGCAAACCAATCAGCCGTATGCCATTGCAAAAATTGCGGGTATTGAATTGTGCGATAGCTATAGAGCACAATATGGTTGCAATTTTATATCGGCTATGCCAACTAATTTGTATGGGCCAAATGATAATTACGATTTAGAAAAATCGCATGTATTGCCAGCCTTGCTACGAAAATTTATTACAGCTAAAAGAAACAATGCTCCGTTTGTAGAACTATGGGGAACAGGCTCGCCTCGGAGAGAGTTTTTGCATGTAGATGATTTGGCAGATGCTTGTTATTTTTTATTACAAAATTATAACGAGAAGGGATTGGTAAACATAGGTTGGGGAACAGATGTAACGATATTGGAGTTAGCACAATTAATAAAAAAAATTGTAGGTTATGAGGGAGATTTAAACTTCGATACAACTAAACCAGATGGCACTCCGCAAAAATTGATGGATGTAACTAAATTAAAAAATTTTGGGTGGACTGCAAGCATTGGTTTAGAGCAAGGCATACAAATGGTATATGATGTAATAAAAGATTCAATTTGGTAATTAATAAATGGGTATGAAAATTTTAGTAACAGGTGGCGCAGGTTTTATTGGCTCAAACTTAGTAGAAAAACTATTAAACCATAATCAAGTATCAGGTGTGCGGGTATTAGATAATTTGGCAATAGGATCTATTCAAAACATTAAAGAGTTTTTCGATCATCCTAAATTTGAATTTGTAGAAGGCGATATTTGCAATTATGCCACTTGTTTAAAATCTACCGAAGGTATTAACTTAATTTCTCATCAAGCTGCATTAGGCTCCGTGCCCCGTTCTATTAAAGACCCATTAACTACTAATGCTGTTAATATTACCGGCACGCTTAATATATTTACTGCTGCAAAAGAAAATAATATCCAAAGAATTGTGTATGCTGCCAGCTCTTCAACCTATGGCGATTATCCGGATTTACCTAAAACTGAAGATAAAATAGGCAATCCTTTATCGCCTTATGCTGTTACAAAATATGTAAATGAGCTGTATGCAAAAGTGTATGCCACAGTTTATGGTTTAGAATTAATAGGGTTAAGGTACTTTAATATATTTGGGCCTAAGCAAAACCCTAAAGGGCCTTATGCTGCTGTTATTCCTTTATTTTGCCAAGCTATAATTAATAAACAATCTCCAAAAATCAATGGCGATGGGTTAATTAGTAGAGATTTTACCTACATTGATAATGCTGTAATGGCAAATATATTGGCTTTATTTACTACCAATAGTAATGCCTTAAATCAGGTATATAATATTGCTTGTGGCGAACAAACTACTCTATTACAATTATTGAACGAAATAAACTTAATTGCCAATAGCAATATTCAGCCTATTCACCTGCCGGATAGACCAGGTGATATAAAACATAGTTTGGCTGATATATCTAAAGCAAAAAATTTATTAAATTACACTTCAATTATAAATGTAAAGCAAGGGCTTCAAAAAACGTATAATTGGTATCTTCAAAATTCAAAATTCCTTTCATTATGAAAAACATTTTAATTACAGGCGGCGCAGGTTTTATTGGTTCGCATGTTGTACGATTATTTGTTACTAAATATCCCCAATACAAAATTGTAAACCTCGATGCATTAACCTATGCCGGCAACTTAGAAAATTTAAAAGACATTGACCATTCGGCTAACTATTTTTTCGAAAAAATAAATTTATTAGATGCGGATAAATTGAATGAAGTGTTTAAAAAACATCAAATAACCGATGTTATTCATTTAGCTGCAGAATCGCATGTTGACAGATCTATTGTATCTCCATTAGATTTTGTATATACCAATATTATTGGCACAGTAAATTTATTAAATACTGCAAGGCATGCATGGAAAGAAAATTATAGTCAACATTTATTTTATCATATCTCAACCGATGAAGTATATGGTGCATTGGGCGAAACCGGCTTATTTACCGAATCAACTCCGTATCATCCCAATTCTCCTTACTCTGCCAGTAAAGCTTCATCCGATCATTTTGTAAGAGCTTATGCCGAAACCTATCACATGCATACGGTAGTTTCTAACTGTTCTAATAATTATGGACCATATCATTTCCCCGAAAAACTCATTCCTCTTTTCATTAATAATATCATCAATAAAAAACCTTTGCCGGTTTATGGCGATGGATTGTATACCCGAGATTGGTTATTTGTAAAAGATCATGCATTGGCAATTGATTTAATTTTTCATGAAGGGAAACCTGATGAAACCTATAATATTGGTGGATTTAACGAATGGAGAAATATTGATTTGGTAAAACTATTGTGTAAGTTAATGGACGAAAAATTAGGAAGAGAAATGGGAGAAAGTGAACAACTAATTACGTATGTAAAAGACCGCCCCGGGCACGATAGAAGATACGCCATTGATGCTACTAAAATTAATAAAGAATTAGGTTGGAAGCCAACTGTAACTTTTGAAGAAGGGTTAAGCCAAACAATTGATTGGTATTTAAGTAATACAGAATGGCTAAACAACATAACCAGCGGAGCATACGAAAAATACTACAACTTGATGTATACAAACAGGTAATAAAAAATGTATAAGCGGGTAGCAGTTGTTGTATAAGTAATTATTTATAAAAGTGTATATCATGAAAGTGCAAGAAACCAAATTAAAAGATTGTTTTATTATTCACGATACGGTATTCGAAGATCCTCGAGGCTATTTTTTTGAAAGCTTTAATCAGCAACGCTTTGCAAGTATGATTGGGTTGAATGTTTCATTTGTGCAAGACAATCAATCAAAATCTACCAGAGGCGTTTTACGAGGTATTCATTTTCAACAAGGCGAATATGCACAGGCCAAATTAGTACGTGTTTTAAAAGGTAAAGTATTAGATGTTGCTGTTGATTTACGTATAGATTCTCCCACTTTTGGTCAATGGGAAAGTATTGAACTATCCGAAGATAATCATTTGCAATTTTTTGTTCCAAGGGGTTTTGGACATGGTTTTGTTGTATTAAGTGCGGAAGCTGTATTTTTTTATAAATGCGATAATTTGTATAATAAAGCATCTGAAGGTGGCATTATATATAATGATAACAAGCTCAATATTGATTGGAAAATTGCTGCCAATGAAGTACAATTATCTGAGAAAGACAGTCTGTTACCATCCTTTAATGAAATTAAACAATCCTTAAAATTCTAAACTATGAAAGGCATTATTTTGGCAGGTGGAAGCGGTACAAGATTGTACCCTATTACAAAAGGTATTAGCAAGCAGTTAATGCCAATTTACGATAAGCCAATGATTTATTATCCTTTATCAGTACTTATGTTGGCGGGTATTAACGAAATACTAATTATAACTACACCGGACGATTCTTCTCAATTTCATAGATTATTAGGCGATGGACATGAAATTGGTTGTAAATTTTCTTATGCTGTACAAGCTATTCCCAACGGATTAGCACAAGCTTTTGTAATTGGTGAAAAATTTATTGGGAAAGATAAAGTGGCATTAGTTTTAGGCGATAATATTTTTTATGGATCTGGTTTTAGTAAATTGGTACAATCTTTTAATAATATAGAAGGGGCGGCCATTTTTGCGTATGAAGTGCATGATCCGGAAAGATATGGTGTAGTTGAATTCGATGACCAATTTACTGCCATATCTATTGAAGAAAAGCCAAAACAACCTAAATCAAACTATGCAGTACCCGGATTATATTTTTATGATAATACTGTGGTAGAAATTGCTAAAAATATTCCAGCTTCTCCACGCGGTGAATATGAAATTACCGATGTTAATAAAGTATATCTGCAACAAAATAAACTAAAAGTGGGCGTAATGAGCAGAGGTACAGCATGGTTAGATACCGGCACTTTCGATTCGTTGAGCGATGCATGCGAATTTGTAAGGGTTATTGAAAAACGCCAAAGCCAAAAAATAGGCTGTATAGAAGAAATAGCCTATAGAATGGGATTTATAGATAGAGAGCAATTAGTAAAATTAGCCGATAAATATGCTAAAAGTGGATATGGCGATTATTTGCGAAAAGTAAAATTATAGTAGTAAAATATATTTCTGGAAAAGGGAGCATGTATAATGATGTATACATGCTCCCTTTATTTTATAGAATATTAAATACCCAATTTATCTAAAATAATTTTACTCATTTTATAAAAGGCTTCGTGGCTATATCCGGCAATATGTGGAGTAACAATTACATTAGGTTGTGTAGTTAAAAAGTGTAATTGTTCTTCTTCTTTAGCAGAATAAGTTTTGAGATGTTCATTTTCTAATACATCAATTCCGGCAGCTTTTATTTTTTTATTTTTAATAGCCCTTATTAAAGCATCGGTATCGGTAACTTTCCCTCTGCACATATTTAAAAAATAGGGTTGTTGTTGTAGTGCGTTAAAAAAATGATCATTTGCTAAGTGCACTGTTTCATCGGTTAATGGAACGTGCAAGCTAATAACATCGGCGTATTTAAAAATTTGTTTTGGTTCTGCTTCTCTTATATAACCGTTTGCAAAACCATTTTTATATTTATCGTAAGCCAAAACGGTAACCTCAAAAGAGGCTAATAATTTAGCAAATGAGCTTCCCGTATTGCCAAACCCAATAATACCAACAGTTTTACCATATAATTCATCTCCTTTATTTTCGTCTCGCAACCATTTTTTGTCTTTTACTTCAATAAAACTTTTAGTAATACGGTTCATTAAGTTTAAGAGTAAGCCGAGTGTATGTTCTGCAACCGCATTGCGATTACCTTCCGGGCTATTTACACATTTTATTCCTTTACTATTGGCATAAGCCTCATCAATTTGGTCCATTCCGCTGCCCAATCTTCCAATCCATTGTAATTCTTTGGCTTCATCTAATAATGGCTTATCAATTACAATTCTTGTAGTAGCAATTAAGCCATGAATATCTTTAATTACAGTTATTAATTCGTTATAAGTAATAGAAGAAGCATTAATTACTTCGTAGCCTTTTAATGTTAAAGTTTCTGATAGGTAAGGATGTGCTTTTCCGGTAATAATTACTTTTTTCTTCATCATAACATTTTATAAGTTAAAGCAGCAAAATCTAATATGCTTAATTGTTCTGCACGTTTATTAAAAATTGCATCTTGTAAAGTTATTTCATCAAATAATGATCGAGTTGCATTTCGTAAAGTTTTTCGGCGTTGATTGAAGGCTGTTTTTACAAGTATAAAAAATTTCTTTTCGCTTTCCATTTCAAATGCTGTATCTCGTAGGGTTAGTTTTATTACTCCGCTCATAACTTTAGGTGGCGGATTAAAGCAGCCGGGCGATACATCGAATAAATATTCTACATGATAAAATGCTTGTATTAATATGCTTAAAATGCCATAAGTTTTGTTATTGGGCTTAGCCGCAATACGAAGTGCAACTTCTTTTTGAAACATGCCAATTACTATTGGTACCTGCATTTTCCATTCTAAAATTTTAAATAAAATTTGAGAAGATATGTTATAAGGAAAGTTGCCAACCACAGTAAATTGCTCGGCATAAGGTGCATCAATCTCTAAAAAATTTTGATGAATTATTTTTCCATCAATTGCCGGATAGGTTTGTTTAAGATAAACAACTTTTTCAGTATCTAATTCTACCGCTTTAAAATTAATGTTGGGTAGCTGTAACAAATATTTTGTAAGTGCTCCGGCTCCCGGACCTACTTCTAATAAATTATTGAACTGAGTTTCTTTTAATGCAGCAACAATTTTTTTACATACATTTTCATCTTTTAAAAAATGTTGCCCCAAACTTTTTTTCAGTGTGTATTGCATTGAGGCAAAAGTAAGTGTAAATATTATTTTAAGCTAAGTCTTATATTTAAGTAAAACCCTTTTACTACTTGTGTAATATTCTTATCTTCACCATTCAAATTTTTAATAATGAATAGTGAATTGCAAAAGCCCGTTATTGGTTTTACATGTGGAGATATTAACGGCATTGGTATTGAACTGATTATTAAATCTTTAACCGATCATCGTATATTAGATATATGTGTGCCCGTTGTTTTTGCCAGTAATAAGAGTATTAATTTTTATAGAAAGAGTTTGCCCGACATTAACTTTATGTACAATAGTACCAAAGAGTTTAATAAATTAAGCTACAAACAAATAAACATTTTTAATTGCTGGGAAGAAGAAGTACAAATTAATCCGGGAACGTTAAATGAAATAGGTGGTAAATATGCTTTTTTATCATTACAAGCGGGCGTAAAAGCATTAAAAGAAAAAAATATTCATGCATTAGTAACCGCACCAATTCATAAAAAAAATATTCAATCAGATAAATTTAAATACAGTGGTCATACACCTTATTTAATGGCCGAGTTTAATGCCCCCGATGTAGTAATGTTTTTAGTAGCCGATAATATGCGTGTAGGTTTATTAACAGAGCATGTTGCCATTAATGAAATTGCAAAATATATTACCAAAGATAATATTATTAGTAAACTAAAACTAATGCATAAAAGTTTGGTAGAAGATTTTGGTATTGATAAACCTCGCATTGCCGTATTAGGATTAAATCCTCATGCCGGCGATGAAGGGTTAATTGGCACTGAAGAAGAAACGGTTATTCGTCCGGTAATTAAAGAAATTAAGCAACATAATATTTTAGCTTTTGGCCCATATAGTGCAGATGCATTTTTTGCCAGAGGACATTACGAAAAATTCGATGCTGTTTTGGCAATGTATCACGATCAAGGTTTAATTCCTTTTAAATCTTTATCTATTGGTGAAGGCGTAAATTTTACTGCAGGTTTAAATGCCATACGCACAAGTCCCGATCATGGTGTGGCTTTTGATATTGCAGGAAAAAATAAAGCAGATAATACTTCTTTTTTAGCTGCAACTTTTATGGCCATTGATATTATAAGAAGAAAATATGATTATGCCGATGCCAGAAAAAATCCTTTGAAAAAATTAAGTGCCCGATTATTTGCTAATGCTGTGGATGAGAAAGTAGATGAAACAGAAGGTTAATACATTGCATTAGTGAAATTAATTTTATACTGTTATGAGGCTTACATCCGATATTAAATTTAAAAAATTAATTGTAATAGGAGATCGTGTTCTAATTCGTTTAAGTAAACCCAATGATCAAACAGCAAGTGGATTATATCTTCCGCCGGGCGTGCAAGAAAAAGAAAAAGTACAACAGGGTTATATTATAAAAACAGGTCCTGGTTATGCCATTCCCATTGCTGTAGAAAATGAATCGTGGAAAGCAGAAGAAGAAGATCAAGTAAAATATATTCCGCTACAAGCTAAAGAAGGCGATTTAGCAATTTTTTTATTAAGCGGTGCTACAGAGGTAATGTATGAAGCGGAGAAATATTATATTGTTCCGCAAAGTGCTATTTTAATGTTAGAGCGAGAAGAAGATTTGTAATTATGTTTATTTTATTTTGATAATAACAGATTGGCGATGAACTATTTTTCCTTCACTTTCTAAAAATTCAACTGCTTTCCAAAAAGTATCTTTTTTGATGGAATGATGTAATTGTATTAACTGATGAACAGTAATACCGTTGGCAGGAATGGATTGCCATATTTGTTGTATAATTTCTGTAAAATTTTGCAAGGAAGTTGGTTTACTTTTTTGTTGTAAACAACAATCGCAGATACCACATGCCCACGTACTAGTTTCTCCAAAATATTTTGCTATTAATTCATTACGGCAAGTGCTAATGTGCAAATAATTAATCATAGCATTTACCCTTTGCAGGTATTGTTGTTTTCTTTCAAAATATCTTTTGTAATTTATTTCAAGCGAAGTAGCCGAAGCTCGGTTAGTTAATAAATTTATTTGCGGAGTTTCTTTATGGCGTAAATAATCAATAATGCCTAATGATTTTAATTGTTGCAAATGCGAGTAAACTTTTTCGTAAGATAGTTTGCATAGTTTGGCAATTTGTTTTTCGTTAATAGAAACACGGTTATCGTAAATTCCCGAATAAGTTCGCAATAAGCATTTAATAACGGCATCTAATTCTGGATGCGTTTTTTCTACATCATTTAAAATAATTTTGCTAGTAGTAAATTGTACTTGTGAGGGTAAAAAAATATCTTCAGTAAAACTTACATAACCTTCTTGTTCTAATACTTTTAAAACTGCAATAACTTGTTGAATAGAAATTTGAAATTTTTGAGTAAAGTCTATTAAATTAAAATCGTAATAATTTCCTGCACCAATGCCAATGGGTATTTGTAAATAATCGGCTAATGATTGATATGTTTGTCGGATGTCAGCAATATCCGGAAATCGTTCTTCAACAATATTGTTTAAATATTTTTCATCTTCAGTTTGGTATAATAAAATGGCGTACGCTTTCTTTCCATCACGTCCGGCTCTTCCTGCTTCTTGATAATAATTTTCTATACAATCGGGAGTATCAAAATGAATCACTGTTCTTACATCTGGCTTGTCAATTCCCATTCCAAAAGCATTTGTGCAAACAATTACACGGGTAGTATTATTCATCCAATCTTGTTGCTTCTTATTTCTTTCGTTATAGTGTAATCCGGCATGATAAAAATCGGCAGAAATATTTTGTAACTGTAAAAGCGTACAAACATTGTTTGATTGTTTTCTGCTGCGGCAATATACAATAGAAGGGCCGGGAACACTTTGTAAAATAGCAATTAGCTTATTGATTTTACTTTCAACTTTAAAAACAGAATACGATAAATTTTTTCTTTCGAATGATTGATGAAAAACTTGATAATTAGTAAAATGTAATTGCTTAATAATATCTTCTTGTACAATGATTGTTGCCGAGGCAGTTAATGCAATGATGGGTATATTGGGCAGTTGTTTTCGTAAATTGGCAATGTTTAAATAAGATGGACGAAAATCGTATCCCCATTGCGAAATGCAGTGAGCTTCATCAATTGCAATAAATGAAATAGTTAAGTGCTGTATATATTCTTTAAATAAATTACTCTCTAACCGTTCGGGCGATAAATATAAAAGTTTGTAATAACCTGTGGTAGCTTTATTAAAAGTTTCGTGTACTTCATACAAACTCATACCACTACTAATGTACAGTGCAGGAATATTTTTTTTATTAAGATTTTCAACCTGATCTTTCATTAAAGCAATAAGTGGAGAAATAACCAAACAAATACCTTCCTTCATTAAAGCAGGCACTTGAAAGCAAATAGATTTTCCGCCACTTGTTGGTAATAATGCTAAAGTATCTTTGCCGTTAATTACAGATTCAATAATAGATGCTTGTTCTCCACGAAATGAAGAATAGCCCCAAAATTGATGTAGTACTTCTTTTGCTGATTGCATAGGTTAGTTGATGAAGATACAAATCATCAAACAACTTTCTTAAAATTCAACCGGATAGAGTTTAATGCCAGAACCACATCGCTTAATCCCATGAACAGTGCACCAAATGTTGGACTTAAAAATCCTAATGCAGCAACCGGTATAGCAACAATATTATAAGAAAAAGCCCAGAATAAATTTTCTTTAATGGTAATGTAGGTATGTTTTCCTAAACCTAATGCTAATGGTAAATTTTTTAATCCATGATTCATTAAAACAACTTGTGCACTTTGCATGGCAATATGGCTCGAATCGCTTAAAGAAATACCAATAGTTGCTTTTGCTAAAGCCGGTGCATCGTTAATGCCATCCCCTACCATTGCAGTAGGTGCTTGTTGCGTATAAGCCGAAATTTTTTCTAATTTTTGTTGAGGGGTTTGTTCGGCTATTACTTCGTCAATGTCTAACTGTTGTGCAACTTTATTGCATGTTTCTTTTTTATCTCCACTAAGTAAAATGGTTGTAATGTTTTTAGCTTTTAATAAGTGTATTATTTGTTTTGCTTCGGGCCTAATTTCATCGGCTACATCCATCCATCCAAGTAATTCATTATTTTTAGTAATGTATATATTGTGCAATGCATCTGTGGTTAATGTTTCAGCTATTTTATATGATCCTGCTAAAAAAGTATTTCCTTCTTTATCTATTGCTTTAACGCCTACACCTTTTATTTCAGTAACAGTAGTCCATTTAATTTCATCTTTTGTTTTCCATTCTTTGGTAATTGCTTTTGCAATAGGGTGCGTAGCATATTTTTCTAATGAGTAAACAATGCGTTTTGCTTCAGCTTCTTGAATATGAAAATTAGTAGCAGCAATTTTAAATTCTCCGGTAGTTAGCGTTCCGGTTTTATCAAACACAACTTGTTTAATATCTTTAAATGATTCTAAGCTTTTAGCATTTTTAAGTAAAACGCCATTTTTTGCTGCTCTTCCTAAGCCTACGGCAATAGCAGCAGGCGTTGCCAATCCCATGGCACAAGGGCAAGAGATTACCAATACGGCAATACTTCTTAATAAACTATTTCCAAAACCAATTGGTGTAAAAAAATAGTTTGCGGCTAAAGTTATTACAGCAATGCTAACCACTGTTGGAACGAATATGGCACTAATTTTATCGGCCATTTGTTGCATGGGTGGTTTTTCTGTTTGGGCATCTTTTACCATGCGTAAAATATTGGCAAGTACAGTATCTTCTCCTACAGCAGTAATTTGTGCTTTTACTGTTCCGGTTTCTAAAATGCTTCCACCAATTAAAGTATCTTTCATTTTCTTTTCAATAGGAACACTTTCGCCGGTTATTATGGCTTCGCTAACATTTGCTTGGCCCCACAATATTTTGCAATCCATTGGAACGTGTTCGCCGGTTTTAATTAACACCAAATCGCCAACATGTAAGGCGGTATTTTCTACTTGAAATATTTGTTCTTGATGGTGTTCATCAAAGGCAATCATATTGGCCATTACCTTTTGTGTTGATGCTAATTGTTTTATTGCAGCTTGTGTTTTTTCAACAGAAGTATCTTCTAACCAATTGCCTAAAAAAACTAAAGTGATGGTGGCACATGCTGTTTCAAAGAATAAATATTCATTAGTATTGACAGCAAATAAACCATATAAACTATACACAAATGCAGCAGTAGAGCCCAGTGTTATTAATACATTCATGTTAGGAATACCTTTGGTTAAACTTTTTAAAGCACTTCTTCCAAAGAAATCCATTCCTACAATATAAACGGGTATTGTTAATGCTAATTGAAGATAAGGATTCATTAATGCATGAATAGTAACACCCGGAATCATGTGTAATATAAGTGGGGCGGTAAAAATAAAGCAAAACCAAAAGCGTTGTAAATGATTACTAAACGAAAAGCGTTTCAATCCATGTGTATGTGTAGCAGATGATGGAGTATTGTTATGCACTACCTTATAGCCAAGGTTTTTAATTCCTTTTTCTACTGTGTCTTTCGATATTTCTGAGTTTATTTCAAAGCTAACATCGCCACCAATAAAATTTACTTTTACATTTTGTAAACCTTCTTCTTTTAAGTATTTATCAATTGTTAAAGCACAATTGGTACAACTCATTCCATCAACTTTCCAATTAACTTTTTCCATAAAATAAAAATAAAGTGCCAAAAAAATATTTAAGCAAAGTTATTAAACAGGCTAATGTATTGTACAGTTCTTAAAGTATTTTCCAATACCGTAAAATGCTACCTTTTGTACAAAATAAGCGTATAACAAAAAGATTTTTTTTGTAAAGAATAGCTAAACACTTTTTTAGCAATTAAAATACAACCTGATATAAGAAATATTGTATTGGTAAACGCAATAACTAAGTGTATAAAAAGCATACAGATTATATTTGTATTATGGATGCAATTTTTGAAATGGGGCAACTGCCATTGGTTGCAAAACAATTTGTAAAGCAAATAACAAAAAGTAAAATATGGGCTTTTTATGCACCAATGGGTGTAGGTAAAACCACTTTTATTCAGGCAGTGTGTAAAGAACTTAAAATTAATGAAACAGTTAATAGTCCAACTTTTTCTATTGTTAATGAGTATAAAAGTTTGGTAGTTGGTACTGTGTATCACATGGATTGGTATCGGTTAAAAGATGCAGAAGAAGCCATCAATGCGGGCATAGAAGATATTTTATTGAGCGGAAATATATGTTTTATAGAATGGCCCGAAAAAGCAACCAACTTGTTACCCGAAACAAGTGTAGCTGTTTTTATGGAAGTATTAGATGATGTAACTCGAAGAATTTTTATTCCATCACCATACGAAGAAGATTAAACCGCAATAAAAGCAGTAACTTCAAATTCCAAATCATCTATCAGAAATATCAAATGTCTGCAACATGTCTTCAACCAAACCCATTATTTCTACTTCATTTACTTACGAAACTTTAGAAGAAACATTAGATGTAAAGCCGCAAGGAGCCAATTTGCAAATTGGTATTCCGAAAGAATTTGCATTTCAGGAAAATAGAATAGCATTAATACCCGATGCTGTAAACGTTTTGGTTAATAATGGTCATCATGTAATAGTTGAGCACGATGCAGGAGAAGGCAGTAACTATTCTGATAAAGATTATAGCGAAGCAGGTGCTAAAATAATTTATAATAAGGCCGAAATATATAAAGCTCCTATGCTAATTAAAAGTGCTCCGGTTGTTGAGGAAGATTTGGCTTTATTGCAAATGAATCAAACTATTATTTCTCCCATTCATCATTCGGCATTAAAAGCCAATATTATTGAAAAGATGATGGAGAAAAGAATAACGGCTTTGAGTTACGAAAATTTAAAAGATGATAGCGGTACGTATCCCATTGTTAGGAGTATGAGCGAAATTGCCGGAAGTGCTTTAATGCTAATTGCCGGACAATACTTAAGTAGCTTTAATAAAGGGAAAGGTGTATTGTTGGGGGGCATTAGTGGTATACCGCCTACAAAAGTTGTTATTATTGGTGCAGGTATTGTTGGCGAATTTGCAACACGTAATGCATTGGCTTTAGGAGCCAGCGTAAAAGTGTTTGATAATAATGTGTACAGGTTAAAACAGTTACAAAATAATTTAGGACAAAGGGTTTGGACCAGCGTTTTAGAACCACGTATTTTAGCCAAACAATTAAAAACATGCGAAGTGGCAGTTGGTGCTTTAAGTAGCGAATACGGAAGAGCCCCCATTGTTGTATCGGAAGAAATGGTTGCTTCTATGCGTGCAGGAAGTATTATTATTGATGTAGCAATAGACCGTGGCGGATGTTTTGAAACCAGTGAATTAACTACCCACGAAAAACCAATTTTTGTTAAGCACGATGTTATACATTATTGTGTACCCAATATTCCTAGTGGTTTTGCAAGAACTGCAAGTCAGGCTATTAGCAATGTGTTAATGCCATTAATTTTACAAATAAGTGATGAAGGCGGAATGGAAGAAATGGTATGGCATAACTTTAATTTGCGAGAAGGAATATATTTATTTAAAGGAGCATTAACCGATTTTTATATCAGCCAAAAATTCGATTTAAAGTTTACCGATTTAAATTTATTGATTGCGAGTAGAAGATAAGTATTTAATAGAACGATGATAATGCAGATGTAATGCTGCATTTCAGAAAATATCGGTTATATTTTTTATTCTCAACCGCCTGTTGTAGCCGTATTGACTTGTTACTTTATATACGAAATAATAGTTACAATAAAAAGAGGTTTATTCCTCTTTTTCTGTATATGTATTCATACTACCTTTATACTGTGTGGGTTTAATTTACTTAAAACTCAAAAATATGAAACCCAACTATTACTTACTCGTAGCTATAATAATAGGTTTTATACTACCGGTAAGTTGTAAAAAAGACCCAACCTGTAGACCAACTAAGTCTTTTACCACCCGCTACCACAACTGGAGCAAATACTTTTGGTTGCATGACAAGTGGACCATTAACTAATTTTTTAAAATCAATAATTATGAAATTACTGAAATTTACATTGCTTATAACAACCGTTACAAGCCTTCTGCTCTCCGGCTCTTGCCATAAAATAGATTCCAACACTGCACAATTTTATATACAATGCAAAATTAATGGGCAAGATTATCTGCCAAATAATTGCGCCAATTGTATGCGAGGACAATTACTTGGCGACACGGTTTTCCTTATGAATGCAAATGCTGGATACGAAAGTGTTGCAATAGGAATAATTAAATTAGATAAGACCCCCATTTCCGTGACAACATATATTCTTAATGATAATCTGCAACAAAACGGGATTTATGATAATTCACCTCAAGTAAATGATATTTTTAAAACTGATAGTTCAAGAGTAGGAGTGTTAATTATTACAACTCTAGATAAAACCAACAGAATAATTGCAGGTAATTTTTATTTTAAAGCATATAACCCTGTACAAAATAAAGTTGTAAACATTACTAATGGCATTTTCAGATTAAATTATACCATTAATTAATTTTTAAAATCCATGATAGATATTTTTTCTTCACAAAAATCATATTCATTTACATCGTTGCTACTTACAATTACTATTTTTTCTCTGCAATAATTGTTAATGAGTTGGTGATACAAATGGTAACCTGTGGTATCTAAGTTGGTGCAAGGCTCATCCAGTAAAAGAATGGCAGTTTGGGCAAAAATGGCTTGTGCTAATTTTATGCGTTGTTTCATTCCGGAAGAAAAATACCTTATTTGTTTGTTGGCAGCTTTTTCTAAATTAATTTCTGCCAATATTTGTTGTACAGAAGTATTTTTTAATAAAGGCTTAAACGAAAAGTGGAATTGAAGAAACTCTTTGGCTGTCATTTCCTCAATTAATTCTACATAAGGTGCAACAATAGAAATTTCTTGATAAATAGCAGCATCGTTCACCAAACTATTGTTGATAGAATATTGTATGCTTCCTTCGCTAAGGTTACTGCTTCCTGCAATACATTGTAATAAAGTACTTTTTCCGCTGCCATTAGGGCCGGTAATTACATACGATTTTTGTTTGGTAAACTGTATTGAAAGGTGTTTAAATATCCAATCTTGATTAAATCTTTTTCCGGTATCTGTAAGTTGGATAATCATAAGTTATAGGCAAAAATTCGGCTATTCTTCTTCATTACCGCCTTTGGTATATTTTTTAATAATTCCTCTGCCGCTTTCTCTAATAAAAGTAACAATTTCGTCTCTCTCATCGCTGGCAGGTAATTCTTCTTCAATAAATTCTAAAGCCTGAGAAACATTCATTCCTTTATTAAAAATTATTCTATAAATATCGAGAATATGGTTAATTTTTTGAAGTTCAAATCCACGGCGTTTTAAACCAATGCTATTTACACCGCCATAGCTTAATGGATTGCGAACAGCTTTAATATAAGGTGGTACATCTTTACTTACTAAGCTACCGCCGGCTATATAAGCGTGTTGCCCAATTTCTACAAATTGATGTACAGCACTAACGCCTGCAATCCAGGCCCAATCGCCCATGGTAACATGGCCGGCAATTTGAACGCTATTGCTGATAATGCAATTATTGCCAATAATACAATCGTGTGCAATATGGCTGTAGGCCATAATTAAGCAATTATTTCCAACAGTTGTTTTCCATCTGTCCGACGTGCCACGGTTAATGGTAACAAATTCTCTAATGGTGGTATTATCGCCAATGGAAACAGTAGTTTTTTCGCCATTAAATTTTAAATCTTGCGGAACACCCCCTAATACTGCGCCCGGAAAAATTCTGCAATTTTTGCCAATACGCGTACCTTCCATAATGGTTACATTACTACCAATCCAAGTGCCTTCGCCAATTTGAACGTCTCCATGAATTACCGTAAATGGATCAATCTTAACATTAGGAGCTAACCTTGCATTAGGATCGATGTACGTATAGGGATGTGTCATCCTGCTTTTGGGTTTAGAGGCTATTAGTGTTTCCATAATTTGTAAGTAGAGACACTAACAGCGATAAAAACGATGCCAGAAAAACCGGCTAATTTGCAAAAATAAAGGTATTAGCAATATTTTAAGAAGCCATTAACCTCTTTTTATTACTTGTGCTACCAAATCGGCTTCGGTAGCCAATTTACCGCTTACATAAACTGTTCCTTTCATTTCGCAGATACCACGCCTGATAGGAGCAGTTAATTCCATTTTTAAAATCATTGTGTCTCCGGGTACTACTTTTTGTTTGAATTTGCAATTATCTATTTTTAAAAAATAAGTATCGTATTTGCCTTCGGGCATGCCATTTATGGCTAAAAGTCCTCCGGTTTGTGCTAAAGCTTCTATTTGTAAAACACCCGGCATTACCGGATTGTTGGGAAAATGACCTTGAAAAAACCATTCGTTAAAAGTAACGTTTTTAATTCCTATAATATGTTTATCGGTTAGTTCAATAATTTTATCTACTAATAAAAATGGGAATCGATGGGGTAAAGTTTTTTCTATTTTTTCGAGTGTAAAAACCGGTGGTAAAGATGCATCATACACCGGGACCCCTTTCATGTGTTTATTTTTTCTGATGTACTGTTTTATTTTTTTAGCAAATTCTACATTGGTACTGTGCCCGGGCCTGTTGGCAATAATTCTGGCTTTTATTGGATAACCTATTAATGCCAAATCTCCAATAACATCTAATAATTTATGTCTTGCAGGTTCGTTAGAGAAACGTAATTCAAGATTATTTAGGTAACCTTCATTCTTTACTTCAATTTTTTCTCTTTTAAAGGCTTTTGCTAAGCGGTTCATTTCAACATCGGTAACGGGTTTATCTACCACAACAATAGCATTATTAATGTCTCCGCCTTTAATTAAATCATTATCTAAAAGCATTTCTAATTCATGTAAAAAGCAAAATGTTCTGCAAGGTGCAATTTCGGATTTAAATTCTTTAATAGATTTTAGTCCGGCATGTTGTGTACCTAAAACGGGACTATTAAAATCTATTAAGGTAGTAATTTGATAATCGATAGATGGAAGAGCTACCATTTCAACACGTTTTACATCATCGTAATGGTAAATATTTTCGCCAATGCTATACCATTGTTTTGCAGCTTCTTGTTCAACTACACCTATACTTTCAATTAATTCTACAAAAGGTTCTGAACTACCATCTATAATAGGAATTTCGGGGCCATTTAATTCAATTAAACAATTATCAACACCCATGCCTACCAATGCTGCTAAAATATGTTCAACAGTACTTACTTTGGCATCGCCAACTTGTAAAGTGGTACCTCTGGAGGTATCGGTAACCAAATCGCAATCGGCTTTAATGATAGGTTGGTTAGGAAGGTCAATTCTTTGAAATTGAATACCAAAGCCCGGATTAGCGGGTTTAAGAGTTATATCAACTGTAATACCTGTATGTAAGCCTGTACCATTAATATTGATAGAGCTATTTAAAGTATGTTGAAAATCGGGGTTAAAGGTAGTATCCATTTTAACGAATTTTTTTTAGGCTGAAAATAATGCTGTAGCTGTTTGACTAATTTTATCAAAAATAAAACATATTGTGTTAAACAATACTTTAGTTAATGTCAGATACTCGTTCAGCAATTAATTGTTGAATAATTTTTTCTAATTCTTGAATTCTTTTTTCTAATTCGGGTAAATTTCTAAAAACAGCTTGGCTTCTTAATGAGCTGTTATAATCAAAAGCAGGAGTACCATTTACAGCCGTATTGTTTTTCTTAATAGATTTTGTAATACCACTTTGTCCATTAATTTTACTACCATCTGCAATAAAAATATGACCTGCCGTACCTACTTGTCCGCCCATCATAACGTTATTGCCTACTTTGGTACTTCCGCTAATACCCGATTGGGCTGCAATTACGGTATTATTTCCCACTTCTACATTATGAGCAATTTGAATAAGGTTATCTAATTTAGCCCCCGATTTAATAATGGTTGATCCCATGGTTGCTCTATCAATGGTAGTATTGGCTCCTATTTCCACAAAATCTTCAATAATTACATTGCCAATTTGTGGTATTTTTTTAAAGCTTCCATCTTGTTGTGGAGCAAATCCAAAACCATCGCTGCCAATTACTGTGCCTGCATGTATGGTTACGTGATTGCCAATTGTACAATCGAAATAAATTTTAACTCCGGCATGCAAAATGGAATTGTTTCCTATTGTAACATTATCTCCAATAATAGTACCCGGAAATAGTTTTACATCATTACCAATAATTGTATTCTCTCCAATATATACAAAAGCGCCTATAAAAACATTGGTACCAATAGTAGCTGAAGAGGCAATATAATTGGGTTGTTGAATACCAATTAATTGTTGTGTTTTAATTTCTTGGTATTTAGTTAATAAAACTGCAAAAGCAGAGTAGGCATCGGGAACGCGAATTAAAGAAGTTTGAACTTTTTGTTTTAAATCGAAACTTTCATTAACAATAACAATAGATGCCTGAGTAGTATAAACATATTCTTCGTACTTAGGATTTGCTAAAAAAGAAAGTTGCCCTTTATTTGCTTCTTCAATTTTTCCGAATGATGATACTGTTGCAAGAGCATCTCCTTCAACTTTACCATTAACCATTAATGCTATTTGTGCGGCAGTAAATTGCATGAGTTGTTTTTTTTGGTTAACTAAAAATTATTGTATGCAGGAGTATATTTATAATTGAAATAATTAAGTTAATGAACAAATGTAAAATTTTTTAACAGGCATTGAAATAGTTTGATGAATTAATGGTGCATCAATTGCGGTAATATCCTTTACAGTACCGTCTTTAAAAAGGATGTTAATTCTTTCATCGCTTGTTTTGTACATGGTATTTTTTGCTTCTCCGGTAAAAACAAAATAAGTTGCTTCCTCCGGCGAAATAGCCAACTTTTCAATTGCTTCATCCATTTTTGCAGTAATTTGACTTGTGTTAAAAGGCTCGGATTGTAGTTTTATTTTTAATAAATTTCTATTTAATAATCGGGTGCTTAATTGGCTTAAAACAAAATCGGGGTGGGTGCTCCATTTTTTTACTGCAAACGTAATATCGGCATCATCTAATTTACAAAATTGTTCTAAGGTTTTTTTGTCAAGTACATTGGTGTAATCAAATAAAAAATAATCTAATAGTCCGCCTGTTTTTATATTTATATCGGTATTGTTTTGTTGGTATAATAATTTTACTCTTTTTAAAATGGTTACCAGCATTTTTTCGGCGGCTAAAACTGTTTTATGCAAATAAACTTGCCAATACATTTGTCGCCTTGCAACTAAAAATTTTTCAATGCTGTAAATACCTTTTTCTTCAACCATTAATTGATTGTTGTGTATTATCAGCATTTTTAAAATTCTGTCGTAACCAATAACACCTTCACTTACACCGGTATAAAAACTATCTCTGGTTAAATAATCCATTCTATCCACATCTATTTGTCCGCTGATTAATTGGTGTAAAAATTTTTTAGGATACTTATCAGTAAAAATATCAATGGCTGTTTCTAATTCGCCATTAAAATCTTCGTTCATGGCTTGCATAATTTGCAAGCTTAATGTTTCATGATGGATGTTAGGAATTAACTGATGTTCTAATGAGTGAGAAAATGGACCATGACCAATATCGTGTAATAAAATAGCGGCTTTAGTGGCTATTTCTTCTTCAGTTGTTATAATGGTTCCTTTGGCTTTTAATTCGTTAAGTGCATTGCACATTAAATGATAAGCACCTAAAGAATGATGTAATCTGGTATGTACAGCACCCGGATAAACCAAAAACGCTAATGCCATTTGATGAATACGCCGCAAACGCTGATAATACGGATGAGCTATAATATTAAATATTAACGAATGTTCAATGGTAATAAAACCATAAACCGGATCGTTAATTATTTTTCTTTTACTACTCATACATGTTGCTGTTTTGTTAAAGCAGCCTGCAAAAATACAATTTGTATAGCGAGATGAAATATTTTTAATAAGTAAGTAAATTGAGTTGAAGTTATTTCAGCACTTCAAAATTTTAAAAAACTTGTGTACAGCTTAAAAAACCAATTATGATTTTAGCTACAATTATTTGGGTTGATGATGAAATAGAAAGTTTGCAATCGCAAAAAATATTTTTAGAAAATAAAGGGTATAAAGTACTAACATTTACGAATGGTTTTGAAGCAATAGAATTTATAAAAAACAATGAGGTAGATGTGTTTTTATTAGACGAAACAATGCCGGGCATTTCCGGGCTGCAAACCTTGCAAAAAATTAAAGAAATTAAACAATACATTCCGGTTGTATTAATTACAAAAAATGAAACCGAAACATTGATGGATGAAGCAATTGGCCGACAAATAACCGATTATTTATTAAAGCCTGTAAATCCCAATCAGGTATTGCTGAGTTTAAAAAAAATAATTGATAATAAGCGTTTAGTTGCCGAAACTACTACTACAGCTTATCAGCAACAGTTTAACCAACTGTTTATGGCTTTAAACGATAATCCAAGTTATAATGAATGGATGGAAATTTATAAAAAATTAGTGTATTGGGAATTGGAGATGGAGAAAAGTAATAGCCCCGAAATGCGTGAAGTATTTGCATTGCAAAAAGACGAAGCCAATACAGCATTTTTTAAATTTGTTTCAAAAAATTATGCTAAATGGATCAACCCAAAATCTATCGAATCGCCAATTATGAGCCATAATTTATTTCAATTTAAAGTATTGCCACATGTAGAAAAAGGCATACCTGTTTTTTTTATATTAATTGATAATTTGCGATTCGATCAATGGAAATCTATTCAACCTTTATTTGCAGAAAATTTTAAAATTTTAGAAGAAGAAACATTCTATTCTATTCTTCCAACAGCTACACAATACAGTAGAAATGCTATTTTTAGCGGGTTATTGCCTATTGATATAGAAAAACAATTTCCGGAGCAATGGAAAAATGATGAAGAAGAAGGCGGTAAAAATTTGTTTGAAGAAGCTTTTCTTAAAGCACAATTAAAAAGATTAAAAAAAGAAGATATTAAGGTTGGATATACTAAAGTTTTAAATCATAGTGATGGACAAAATTTGGTTAATAATATCCATAATTTATTAACGAACGATTTAAATATTATTGTGTACAATTTTGTAGATATGCTTAGTCATGCCAGAACAGAAATGGAAGTGCTAAAAGAATTGGCAAGTGATGAAACAAGTTATAGAAGTGTAACTAAAAGTTGGTTCGAACATAGTCCTTTGCATCAAGCACTAAAAAAAATTGCCGATAAAAAGTGTAAATTAATTATAGCAACCGATCATGGATCGGTAAGGGTAAAAACGCCATTTAAAGTAGTAGGCGATAAGCAAACTACTGCCAACCTTAGGTATAAGCATGGAAGAAATTTAAATTACGAATCCAAAGATGTGCTTGCATTTAAAGATCCTCACGAGGCAGGCTTGCCCGTTCCTACGGTTAATTCATCTTTTATATTTGCCAAAGAAGATGGATATCTATGTTATCCCAATAACTATAATCATTTTGTAAATTATTATAAAAATACTTTTCAGCATGGTGGTATTAGTTTAGAAGAAATGATTATTCCAATAATTAAAATGAGTAGCAAAGTGTAAATTGTGAATAAGTACATTTAAAAAAAGGTAAGCGAATTGTATTTTTGTTACATCAATTAGAGCGATGAAATTTACACAACATAACTTAGATAAATTAGAAGCTATATTAGCTGAAAATGATTATACAATTCGGTATGAGAGAGGTACATTTCAAAGTGGATGGTGTTTGCTTGAAGCAAAAAAAATTGTAGTGCTAAATAAGTTTTTAGATATTGAAGCACGCATGAATACACTAATGGAATTAATTCCGCAATTGCAAATAAATATTGATAAATTAACACACGATAGCCAAAAAGTATATGTAGAAATAATGGCTAAAACTCTTGTGGTATAACAATAATTTTATTATCATTAACAACTATTGTTTCTTTATTTTTGATGAATGGGAACGCCTTCTATTCACATTACTTTTTTAGGTACAGGTACCAGCAGTGGTGTTCCAATGATTGCTTGTGATTGTGATGTTTGTACTTCAACAAACCCAAAGGATAATAGATTGCGGAGCAGTATTTTGGTAGAATCTGCCACAACTACTTTTGTAATAGATGCCACACCCGATTTTCGCTATCAAATGTTGCGAGCAAAAAATAAAAAATTAGATGCTGTACTATTTACGCATCCGCATAAAGACCATATTGCAGGCTTGGATGATGTAAGAGCCTATAATTATATTCAAAAAAAACCTATGGAAATATTTGCAAATGCTATAACTATAGAAGCTTTGCAAAGAGAATTTTATTATGTATTTACAGAAAAAAAATATCCGGGAATACCACAACTTACAATTCATAAAATTGACAACATCCCATTTACTATTGGCGATATTCATATTATCCCCATTTTAGTTTGGCATTTGAATATGCCGGTTCTAGGATATAGAATAAATAATTTTACTTATATTACAGATGCAAATAGAATTGATGATATTGAAAAAGAAAAAATTAAAGGATCGGAAATTATTGTGTTAAATGCGTTACGGAAAGAGCAACATATATCGCATTTTACATTAACCGAAGCAGTAGCATTGGCTCAAGAATTACAAATACCAAAAGCTTATTTTACACATATTAGTCATCAATTGGGCAAACACGAACTTGTAAATAAAGAATTACCAAGCCACATGGAGTTGGCTTACGATGGATTGACTATTTTACACATATAACCTTCGCAGATAACAATCTTGAAAAGGTTATGAAACAATTTTTAAAAGACTATTTTACTTTTTCTAAAAAGGAACGAATTGCTGTATTTATTTTATTACTGCTAATAGGCATTGCAATTGCCTTACCTTATTTCTTTTCAAAAGAAAAACCTTTCCCCAAGGAAAATGCCACATTAACTTCTGTAATGAATACTATTAATGCCAACCAATTACAAAATGACTCTGTAAATGCTGTGCAATTATCGCAGCCTATAGCAGATAATACTTTGCCGGAACAAAAGAATAACTTGTTTTTTTTTGATCCGAATATGATTGATGCAGATGGATGGAAAAAATTAGGAGTAAGAGAGAAAACCATTCGCACTATTTTAAATTATAGAAGTAAAGGAGGCAAGTTTATAGTAGCAACCGACATTCGTAAAATATGGGGATTAAAAAAAGAAGAAGCCGATAGGCTAATTCCATTTATTCAAATACAAAACAATATTGCTGTAAAGCAGTATAATAAAACATATCCTGCCCTAAAAAATAGCGAGCCTTTAGAAATAAACACAGCAACACCTCAGCAATTGAGGCAATTTTTAGCTGATGCATCTTTAGCATACCGAATAGTTAATTATCGAAATAAATTAGGAGGCTTTATCGGTTTAACGCAAATAAAAGAAACCTATGGCATTACCGATTCTTTGTATCAAACCATACAAAATCATCTTACTATCAATACTTCGGCAATCAATAAAATAAATATTAATCAGGCTACAGAATACCAGCTTGCTGCTCATCCATATATTAAAACAAGTATTGCTAAAGCTATTATTATATACCGAAATCAATATGGAAATTATCAAGCTGTTGATGATCTTAAAAAAATTGTATTTATCGGCGATGATGTTTTTCAAAAAATATATCCGTACCTAACGGTGCAATAATGATATGTGATAGATGAAATTGTAATTAAGTAGTTGTAGAATTATGACCACTATATAACAATAATAAACTTTTAATTTTTCTGATAGTTACATTGTTTAGTAGGTTATAAAAAGCAGAAGCCCTCCAAAAAGAGGGCTAATTTTATCAGTATAATACATTAAGAACCACAATTGGCATGCAAGTTGCGAATCTTATGGCAATAAAAAAAGAGGAAAAAACCTCTTTTTTTATTCAAGAAAATAGCTTAGGGTTGCATTATTATAAGTAGTAAATCCTTGTCAACTTTATCAATGAAATTCGGTAAATTCAAACGATATGATAAAAGTAGCTATTGTGGATGATCATTCATTGATGCGTGAGGGTATCAGAAATGTGTTGCGTATACATAAAAATATACAAGTTATACTTGAAGCGGCCAACGGTAAAATATTAATTGATTTGCTTAAATCAGGAAATCTTCCACATATTGTTTTATTAGATATTCAAATGCCCGAAATGGATGGCTATCAAACATTGAGTTATTTAAAAGATCATTATCCTTCTATAAAAGTAATTATGTTATCAATGATTTATGATGATTTTGTTGTAAGTAATTTAATGCAACGTGGGGCTTCGGCATTTATTTCTAAAAATATAGAGCCTACTACTTTAGTAGAAACTATTGAAAGAACTTATTTAAATGATGAGAAGCATAAAAAGGGTGCAACAAAAGCCCCTATTCCCGATAAGGAAGGGAAAGAATCGATGCCTTTACTTACTGATAAAGAATTAGAATTATTAAAATACTCTTCTACTCATTTAACCTATAATCAAATAGCCGCACTAATGTTGATGAGTCCTAAAACATTAGAGCATTACAGAATTAGCTTATTTAAAAAAATGAAAATACAAACACGTTCGGAATTGGCTGCTTTGTCAGTTCGAATGGGATTTGGTAAAACCAGTTTCTAATACAACCTTAATCTTCAGTATTATCGGTTTTAAAAATATTATCTACAGCGCCGCCTAACATTGGAAATTTTTCTTTTACAAAGTTGGCAATAGCTTGAATGGCTTTTTTGGCTTGTTCGGGGGTAATACCTGTTTCTTTTATTAAGCGTTCAATTAATTCGTTCATATATAATATTAAAATGTAGTTATTGAATAACCTGCACAAGATAATTTTGATAATGAAAAAAGCGATGAGAAGTTATGCCCATCGCTTTTTATAAATGTGAGCATCTGTATTATGCTACTTTTAATAAATTTAATTTACTCTTACCAAACATTCTTTCGGCATAGTCGGCTGAAATATGTAAGTAAGTTTCTCCAGTTCCGGGCATTTCAAACATTGCATCGGTTAATATACTTTCGCAAATACTTCTTAAACCTCGAGCACCTAATTTATATTCTAATGCTTTTTCAACCATAAAGTCTAATACTTCTTCATCTATTTTTAATGTTATATTTTCTAATTCAAATAGTTTGTTATACTGCTTAATCAGCGAGTTTTTAGGTTCGGTAAGAATATTACGTAAAGTTTCTTTATCTAAAGGATTTAGGTGTGTAACAATAGGTAAGCGACCTAATAATTCGGGTATTAATCCAAAGCCTTTTAAATCTTGGGCATTAATAAATTCTAATAAATTATTGCGTTGTGCATCTTGCAATTCTTTATTTACATTAAAGCCTATTGCGTTGGTATTTACTCTTCGGGCAATTACTTTATCAATACCATCAAATGCTCCGCCACAAATAAATAAAATATTCCTAGTGTCTACTTTAATCATTTTTTGTTCGGGATGTTTTCTTCCGCCTTGTGGTGGAACTAAAACTTCTGTTCCTTCAAGCATTTTTAATAATCCTTGTTGAACGCCTTCTCCACTTACATCTCGTGTGATAGAGGGATTATCGCCTTTGCGAGCAATTTTATCTATTTCATCAACATACACTATTCCTCTTTCTGCAGCAGGCACATCGTAATTGCAATTTTGTAATAAACGGGTAAGCATGCTTTCAACATCTTCTCCAACATATCCGGCTTCGGTAAAAACGGTTGCATCAACAATAGCAAATGGAACATTGAGCATTCGGGCTATGGTTTTAGCCAATAATGTTTTTCCTGTTCCGGTTTCGCCTACCATAATAATGTTGCTTTTTTCTATTTCAACATCATCGGTTTGTTTATGGGCAATTCTTTTGTAGTGATTGTAAACTGCCACTGATAGAACTTTTTTTGCATCGTCTTGCCCTATTACATATTCATCTAAAAAGCTTTTTATTTCGGATGGTTTTTTAATATTTAGCTTAAAATTGGAAGAAAGATTGTCATTTTTTACATTTAATTCTTGTGCAATAATTTCTTGTGCATGCTCAACGCAATTTTCGCAAATATGGCCTTCTTGGCCGGCAATAAGTATTTTAACCTCATCGCGATTGCGACCACAAAATGAACAATGTAAATGACTTTGTTTAGACATGATTTTTAGTTGTATCAGTTGTAATAAATGAATGGTTTATTTCATTCGTTAGTCAACTGATAAATTAATACAGCTTATTTATATTTTAAATTCAATAAGGCAAAGTTACACTTTTCCTGTAAAGGAAGGCGAATGATTGGTAATTAAAGAAAATTGAAAGCCACGTAAACTGTATTTATAGCTTTGTTACAACGGCATCAACAATGCCATAGTCTACAGCTTCTTTTGCATTCATCCAATAATCTCTATCAAAATCTTTCATAATTTGATCTACAGATTTACCGCAATTTTCAGCTAAAATTGTAGCTCCAATTTCCTTGGTTTTACGCATTTGTTCGGCTTGTATTTCTATATCGGCAGAAGTTGCTTGAAAATATCCGCTTAAGCTGGGTTGGTGTATCATTACTTCTGCATGAGGATAGATATATCTTTTACCTTTTTTCCCTACGCTTAATAAAATAGAACCCATGCTGGCAGCCAATCCCATGCAAATGGTACTTACCGGCGATTGTATTAATTTAATGGTATCGTACATTACCATGCCACTTGTAACAACGCCGCCCGGACTATTAATATATAATTTAATTTCTTCGCCTGGTTTATCGGCATCTAAAAGTAGCAGTTTGCTTACAATATCTTTTGCACTTTTATCGTCAACAACTCCCCATAAATACACGGCTCTTTTCTCAAAGAAGAGTTTTTCCATTTTTTTTACAATAAAGCCGGGTTGTTGTTCTTGTTTTTCTTCTTGTGGCTTTTCTTCTTCTTCATCCTCATTTAAAAAAGGATTAATAATATATTTTGACTGAATTTTATTTATTTCCATCTTTTGAAAAGATTTTATTGGTATTGAATATTGAAAATGCAATTTTTGGATGATTAAATAGGTTTAATCTTTCTTTTCTTTTCTTGGATTGATTAAGAGTACTTCATCTACCAAGCCATATTCTTTTGCTTCTAAAGCAGTCATCCATAAATCTCTATCGCTATCTTTTGTAATAGTTTCAATAGATTTTCCTGTGTGGTTGGCAGTTATTTCGTACAATTCTTGCTTTAATTTTTTAATTTCTTTAGCTGTAATTTCAATATCACTTGCTTGCCCACCAATTGCTCCACTTGGTTGATGAATCATTATTCTGCTATGTTTTAAAGCAGTTCTTTTTCCTTTTACACCGGCACATAATAATATTTGTCCCATACTGGCTGCTATGCCTGTGCAAATGGTTGCAATATCCGGACTAACAAATTGCATAGTATCATAAATGCCTAAACCTGCATAAACGCTACCGCCGGGGCTATTAATATACATTTGAATATCTCTGCTTCTATCAACACTATCCAAAAATAAAAGCTGTGCTGTAATTATGTTAGCCACATAATCGTCAATGCCTTGCCCCAGAAAAATAATTCTATCCATCATTAAACGGCTAAAAACATCCATTTGAGCAATATTTAAAGGCCTTTCTTCAATAATATATGGCGTAAGGTTTGTTGGGTTAAACTGCGTTTTAAAACTATGCAAGGTATTACTACTGATACCTTTGTGTTTTATGGCATATTTTTCAAATTCTTTTCCTAAGTTCATCGGTTATTATTTATGGAATGAAGGTAAGTGTTTTGCAGTTTCAAATACCGTGCAAACTAATTGAAGCGACAAAATTGCAGTTCTATTATTGCAGAATAATTGATAAGTATATTGGTTACAATAGTGTAGCTGTTGTGGGTAAGGCAATTAAATTTCCACATTTTTAAAATATATTCAGTAAAAACTTATTTTTGGAATATGCCTAAAAAACTTGAATTAGTAACTGACGAAGTAATATCAACAGCTGAAGATTTATTTCAACCTTACAATTTAAAGGCAAAACCTTTTTTGAAATGGGCTGGCGGAAAAGGACAATTACTTCAGAAATTTCAAGAGCTTTATCCTCAAAAATTAATTGACAAAAAAATAAAAAATTATTACGAACCTTTTTTGGGAAGTGGTGCAGTTTTTTTTGACATTGCACAAAACTACGAAATTGAAAATGCTTTTTTGTATGACATCAATGAAGAGCTGGTTTTGACTTATCAAGTTATTCAGAAAGATGTTTCTAAACTAATTAACTTTTTATATCATTATCAAAAATCTTATTATCGGCTAAATAAAAAACAACAGGAAGAATACTTTTACGAGCAAAGAACAAATTACAACTTACAAAGATTTAATATTGACTACAACAAATATTCTGAACAATGGATTTCACGAGCAGCACAATTAATTTTCTTAAATAGAACTTGTTTTAATGGGCTCTATCGAGTTAATTCAAAAGGCGATTTTAATACGCCAATTGGCGACTATGAAAATCCAACCATTTGCGATGAATATAATTTGCTTTGCGTTTCCAAAATTTTAGAAATAGCAACAATAAAAAAAGCCGACTTTAGACAAGTTAAAAGAGAGCTTAAAAATAATTCATTTGTTTATTTTGACCCACCCTATCGACCGATAAGTAAAACTGCAAACTTTACTGCATACAGTAAACATGACTTTGATGACAAAGAGCAATATGACTTATCTAGTTTATTTAAATATATTCATTCAAAAGGTGAATTTGTAATGCTTAGTAATTCAGACCCCAAAAATAACGACATTACAGACAATTTTTTTGACGACATTTATCAAGATTTTAATTTAATTAGAATTCCCGCTAAAAGAATGATTAATTCAGACAAAACCAAAAGAGGAAAAATAAATGAAATTGTTGTAACAAATTATTCTTTTCAAACATGCAAAAAGGAACAAAAGGAAACATTACAGGCAATCAGTTAGAAGTAGCTGTTAAAACAGTTTTATCAGGTAAAGGCTTTCAAATTGTGAGCTACAGAAGTTGGAAAAAAAATCCTGACAAATATGGAAAAGAGTTGTTGCTCGAAAATGTACCATTCACAACAATTTATCATCACAAAGGGAATACAGAATTTTTATTGTTATCAGACAAATACAAACTTCATATTCGCATTGAATGCAAATGGCAACAAGTTAAGGGATCGGTTGACGAAAAACTTCCTTATTTATATTTAAACAGTATCGAGGCAATGCCAGAAAAATCAATTATGATTTTAATTGACGGTGCTGGTTGGAAACCTGGTTCTATTAAATGGTTAAGAGAGGCAGTTAAAAATAAAATTTACACAACAGAACAAAATAATAGCAAAACAATTTTTGTTTTTAGTATAACCGAATTTTTCACTTGGGCAAATAACATTTTTGTTTGACAAAGAAGCCCACCTACAACAAAAGTGCTATGCTATTACTATTGCGACAACACACATTTGAACTAAACAGATTTGCAAACTTTATATTTTATTCAACTAAAAATTAAAAACGCAACGGTGTAAGCACAAAGCTGGTTTACACATTTGATATCAATCAAAACAAGTGGTTAGCTTTATAACTTTATGTTCAAAATTATTTTCTGCTGTAATTAGGTGCTTCTTTTGTAATATCAATATCGTGAGCATGGCTTTCTTTCATACCTGCGTTGGTTATTTTTACAAAAGTTGCTTGTTGTAAATCTTTAATAGTTGTAGCTCCGCAATAACCCATACCGGCTCGCAATCCTCCAACAAATTGATATACTACTTCGCTTAAATGCCCTTTATAGGCTACTCGTCCTTCAATACCTTCGGGTACAAATTTTTTAATATCATCTTCTACATCCTGAAAATATCTGTCGCTGCTACCTTTACTCATAGCTCCTACACTTCCCATACCTCTATATTCTTTAAATTTTCTTCCTTCATAAATAATCGTATCGCCGGGGCTTTCTTCTACTCCTGCAAAAACACTACCCATCATTACCACATTAGCACCTGCAGCTAAAGCTTTTACCATATCGCCGGTATAGCGAATACCACCATCGGCAATTACAGGAATATTTCTGGCTTTTAATGCTTTTGTTGCCTCCATAATAGCAGTAAGTTGTGGCACACCTGCACCTGCAACAATACGGGTAGTACAAATAGAGCCGGGACCAATACCTACTTTAACTGCGTTGGCACCCGCATCGGCTATGGCTTTAGCACCGGCAGCAGTACCAACATTGCCGGCAATAATTTGTAAATCTTTAAAATTTTTTCGTAGCAATGCAATAGCCGAAATAACACCTTTGCTATGCCCATGGGCACTATCTAAAGTAACAATATCTACTCCAACTTGTTGTAATGCAGCAGCTCTATCTAATAAATCTTTGGTAATTCCCAATGCAGCACCAACTACTAAACGGCCTAAATTATCTTTTACGGCATTAGGAAAATTGCGAATTTGTAAAATATCGCGATAAGTGATTAGTCCAATTAATTTACCGGTTTTGTTTACAACAGGTAATTTTTCAATTTTATATTGACGAAGAATTTTTTCTGCTTTTTTTAAGTCGGTTCCATCGGGAGCGGTAATTAAATTTTCTTTTGTCATTACTTCACTTACTTTTCTTCTTTTATTATCGCTCTCAAATCGTAAATCTCGGTTCGTTAAAATACCTACCAACATTTGGTTTTGATCAACAATAGGAATTCCGCCTATTTTATTTTCTTTCATTAATTGTAAAGCATCTCCAATAGTAGCATCTACTCTTAAAGTAATAGGATCGATAATCATTCCACTTTCGCTTCTTTTCACTTTGCGAACTTGATCGGCTTGTTTTTCAATGCTCATATTTTTATGTAAAATACCTAAGCCGCCTTCACGTGCTAAGGCTATAGCCAAATTAGCTTCTGTAACCGTATCCATTGCTGCAGAAAGCATTGGAACATTTAAAACTATTTTTTGTGTTAGATGAGATCGGATATCAGTTTCTCGAGGTAATACCTGGCTATATGCGGGCATTAATAATACATCATCGAAAGTTAAACCTTCGCCGAATAAGCGAGATGATTGTTTTTGTGTGTGGGTAGATTTTATTGTTGCCATTTGCAAAAATAAGGATATGCGTTTTTTCTGCCAATCTTAAATTTTTATACAAATTGTTTTGTTTAAGTGTACATCCTATACTTTTGCTGCCTTAAAAATAGTTGTATGAAAAAAAGTATTATTTTATTAACCTTAAGTTGGATAGGTAATTTTTGTTTTGGTCAAGATAAAGAATTAGATCCTGTTACAGTAGTAGGAACAATAACTCCTATTAATGCTTCTGAAACAGGAAGAAATATTTTTGTATTAAAAGGAAGCGAGATTGCTGCATTGCCTGTAAAATCGTTAGATGAATTATTGCGATATATTCCGGGAGTTGAAGTGCAAAGTCGTGGTACAATGGGATCGCAAAGCGATTTTACTATTCGAGGTGGAACTTTTCAGCAAGTATTGGTTATTGTAGATGGATTGCGTTTAAATGATCCTAATACCGGTCATTTCTCTTCATATATTCCTGTAACACTTGATGAAATTGAGAAAATAGAAATACTAAAAGGCCCGGCTTCTGCATTATATGGTTCTGATGCTGTTGGTGGTGTAATTAATATTATTACTAAAGCATTTGTAAAACGGAATAAACAAGCCAATGAGTTGAATGCAGCTATTTCGGCAGGGCAATTGGGATTATTGAATGGAAGTATTTCTCAATTGTATTCTAATGGAAAAACAACATTTCAAATTGCAGGATTAAGTAACAATGCAGATGGGCAAGCACAAAGAGGTATTGATGGTTTTGTACATAACAATACTTTGGGCATTGCTGTTAGCCATAATTTTAACCATTGGAATGTAGCTTTCAGAACTTCGTATGATAGCAGAAATTTTGCAGCCCAAAATTTTTACACCAATTTTATTTCGGATACAGCTCGTGAAAAAGTAAAAACTTTTTGGAATCAAGTAAATCTTACCTATCAAAAAAATAATAATCAGGTTTCTGTATTAGCAGGATTTAAAAATACCGAAGATAATTTTGCTTTTAATAATGTAAGTACTGCAAATTCAAGTTTTTCGAATTTATTTCAATTATCTGCGTTTTATGTGCATCAGTTTTCTGCAAAAACTATAGTAACAAATGGATGGCAATATGTTGGACGGAATATCAACTCTAACGATCGAGGTAATCATACTGTTAATCAGTTTGCTGCTTATAGTATATTACAACAAACTTTTGCTAAAAATATTTTTATTAATTCTTCTTTAAGATATGATTGGAATGAGATTAGTGGCGGTACTGTTATTCCGCAAATAAATATTTCTTATAGAAAAAATAATATACAATTGAGAGGTAGTGCAGGCAATACTATACGTTATGCCGACTTTACAGAATTGTATAATAATTACAATAAAACGTTGGTTACGGCGGGTAAAATTGGGAATCCTTTTTTATCGGCCGAAAAAACAGTGAATTACGAATTAGGAGTTGATTGGTTTGCGAAAAAATATGTAAAAATATCTTTCGATATTTTTCAGCGTAACTCCAATGGGTTAATTGATTGGGCTAATACATCGTACAACGATATGCCCCGAAAAGAAAATTTATTACAAACGGGTACTTATTTATTGGCAAAAAATATTTCTCAAGTTATTACTTCCGGTGCCGAGTTGGATATGCAATTTAATAAAGCAGTATCTGTAAACAGTAGCCTAATGGCTAATGCCGGATTGGTATGGTTAAATTCCGAAGCCGGTAATGGCCCATTAACTTTATATTTATCATCTCATGCTAAATTTCTTTCTAATTTTTCTTTTAAATATTTGTACAAAAATTTTGCTATTAGTTTAAATGGAATTTATAAAGTTAGAACACCGCAAATGGGCACAGCAGTTATTGCTGCAGTTTCGGAAAATTATTTTGTAATGAATATGAAGCTTGAGAAAAAACTTGTATTAAATAAGTTACTTGCCTTTGCCGAAGTAGATAACATTTTTAATGCAACGTACAACGATTTTTTAGGAACAACAATGCCTCAACGTTGGTTAATGGCCGGAATACAATTTTATTTAAAATAAGCTTTATGCCAAAGAATACATTTTTCCGGGGAGTGATGTAATAATATTTTGCAACTCTAAGTTTAAAATAGCAGCTGCTACAGAACTACTGCTAAGATTGCTTTTTAAATAGAGTTCATCAATATGTACTGTTTCTTTTTTTTCTAATAATTGCGTAATTATTCTTTCGTCATCATTCAATTCTATAAATAATTCTCTTTGTTTTTTGGGTAATGATTTTTTGAGTTCACTCCAGCCCATTTCAAATAAAAAGTGTTCAACCGAAGTAAAAATAACAGCTTTGTTTTGTTCAATTAATTGTAAGCATCCACTGCTTTTGGCATCTGTTATTTTTCCGGGAACTGCAAATACATCTCTATTGTAATTATAAGCAAGTTCGGCAGTAATCATACTTCCGCCTTTGCTGGCTGTTTCAATAACAATGGTTGCATCGGCAATGCCTGCAACAATTCTATTTCGGCGTGGAAAATGATGTTTATCTGCTTTTACGTTTTGTGTAAATTCGGTAAGTAATCCGCCATTTAATAACATTTCTGTTGCTAAATTTTTGTGTTGTGACGGATAAATTGAATTTAATCCGTGAGCTAACACGCCAATAGTTGGAATATTAAATTGTACCGATTTTTTATGTGCTATAGCATCTATGCCAAAAGCTAATCCGCTTGCTATTACTATATCTTGAGACGATAGTTCTTCAACAATTTGTTCGGTAATTTTTTTTCCGTAATCGGTATTATTTCTAGTTCCAATAATGCTGATTATTTTAGAATTATTTAGGTTGGCATTACCGCGGTAATACAGTAATGTTGGCGAATCGTAACAATTTAATAACCGTTGCGGATAATTTTTATCGGTAATGAATAATGGTTTAATATGGTATTTTTCGCAGAAACTAATTTCATCTTCAGCTTCTTTAAAATTGTTGAAATCTTTAATTTGGTTGGCTCTTATTTCACCAATATTTTCTATCAAGCTCAACTCTTTTTTCTTTGCCTTAAAAATATTTTCGGCAGTGCCAAAATGCTCAATCAATTGTTTTGCCTGAACAACCCCAATGCCATTAATTAATGTGAGAGATATTTGATAGAGTAATTCGTTCATAGGCTACTAAATTAATATAAATAATTTATAGCATTTAGTAAATCGTTTCCTATAATGTTATTCTTAATCTATAAGCTCTCATGCATTAACTACAACCCTACTACTACAATTTCTGTTCTTCTGTTTTTTGCTCTTCCTTCTTCTGTGTTATTATCGGCTATTGGTTTTGAATCGCCTAATCCTTTATATAATATTCTATTGGCTTCAATACCTTGATTTACCAAATATTGTGCAACACTTAATGCTCTATTTTTTGATAAAGTTGCATTTGCTTCGGCATTTCCAATATTATCGGTATGTCCATTTACTTGAATATGTACTGTGGAATTATCTTTTAAAATTTCAACTAATTTATCTAATTCTATTTTGCTTACCGGTAATAAATTGAATGAATTGCTGTTGAACTGAACATTTTTTAAAGTGATAGCAGTATTTACAGCAATAGCTTGTAGCGGAATGTCTTTTTGGTAGGTACTGTCCGATGGGTTATCCTGTAAATTATAAACTTCGGAATAGAATAAATATCCTTTTCTGTTTACCGTAAAAGTGTAATTTTTTCCTGATGGTAGCGGAACAAAATATTTTCCTTTTTCATCGGTTTGAATATGCATGATTGTTTGTTGTGTATTATTATCAACTAAATCAATACCGGAAGGCAATCCTTTTTTGGTTGATGCATCAAATACTTTTCCTTTAATATATAAAGTTTTATTAGGCTGAATGTCTTTTCTTAATTTAAATTTATATAAATCTAAACCACCACGACTATCACTTTTATCGCTTGCATAGTATGCAGTTAATCCATCCGATGAAATACAGATGCTGCCTTCGTTTTCAATGGTATTAATAGGATAGCCTAAATTTTCAGGGTTACTCCAACTCCCATCGTTATTTTTTCTGCATATAAATAAATCGGTTCCTCCGTATCCCGGTAATCCATCCGATGTAAAATATAATGTTTGATTATCTGCATGTATATAAGGAGCCATTTCATCGCCGGCTGAATTGATTTGTGGGCCCATGTTTTTTGCAGGAGACCATCTGCCATTTTTTTGGCGAATGCTATAGTACAAATCTTTTCCACCGTATCCGCCGGGCCTGTTACTGCTAAAATATAAAACGTAGTTATCGGGACTTATTGATGGAGAGCTGTCCCAATATTCGCTGTTAATTGTTGGACCAAGATTTTCCGGCTCACTCCATCCTTCGGGTGTTAAGTAAGAAATATATAAATCGAAATCGCCCAAACCATTTTTAAAATTTCCTGCAAATAAAAGCCATTCGCCATCTGCCGAAACTGTAATGCCGCCTTTCGATGGTTCTATATTGATATCGCCGTTTATTTCTTTGGCTTTTGTATAAATGCCCTTGTGCAAATTGCTTTGCATAAAATCTTCCCTATAGCCTTCACCTCTTCTTGTAAAAACCAATAAACTATCATCAATACTTACCGATGGATAATATTCCGATTGTGCGGAGTTAATGCTATCGCCTAAGTTAATTGGAAGAAAAATATAATTAGTGTTGGGATGATTTTTTTGATATTGAATTGCAAAATTGTAACAACGTTGACGGTATTGTGCACTTTTGATACTTCTATAATTTAAACTTGGAATACTTAAGAATTGTGTAACAGCTTGCAGGGCCTCTGTAAATTGACCATTACCGGCTAAGTTAATAGAATAGGGAAGCAAGTAAGGTTTACCATATATACTATCTTTTTTAATGGCTTTTTCGTAATAGGTAATTGCGGCTTTATAGTTTTTTAATTCGCCGTAAGCACCTGCTAACGATAGTTGGGCATCTAAAAAATTACTATCCAGTATAACAATTTTTTGTAACTGTGGTATAGCTTCTTGTACAGATCCTTCACTCATTTTTTGTAATACATTAGTATATAGCGTAATTAATTTTGAAGAAACAAGGTCTCTTTTATACACTTGTGCAATAGATTGAAATGAAGCAAGTATCCCAATAAGTATTAAAATTTTTTTCATGTAAAAATGTGTACAGCAATTTCGGTAAAAACAAGCTAATATGATTGTTAAAAGAAGTTAGAAGCGGATATTTTTATGGTTATGGAACATGAATGTATTTGTGAATTTGCAAACTAATTTGCCATCTAGGATTGGCCTTAACATAATCAATAATTAGTGGGGTAACAATTGCTCGTTTATCCCATTCCGGTTGAAGATATAATTTGCATGATGGTGAAACTTGTTGTGCATATTCTTCAGCCCATTTTAAATCCGATGAATTAAATATTACCACTTTAAGTTCGTTGGCTAAAGGCAAAATTTCGGGCAAAGGGCGTTTGAATTTTTTGGGAGAAAGGCAAATCCAATTCCATTTTCCTGATAAAGGAGATGATCCGGATGTTTCAATATTTGTTTTAAAACCTGCAGCTTGCAAAGCGGTAGTTAATTCGGTTAATGAATGAAGTAGCGGCTCGCCTCCCGTAATTACAGCAATATTATTTTCGGCAGAAGAATAATTGTGGTTCTCCTTTATTTCTTGAACTGCGGTAGAAACAATTTCAGGTATCGATTTTTTTGTATGTATATTTTCATCCCAACTTTCCTTTACATCGCACCAAATACATCCTACATCACAACCTCCTAAGCGAATAAAATAAGCAGCCTTGCCTTGATGAAAACCTTCACCTTGAATGGTATAAAACGATTCCATTACCGGTAAAAGGGTAGGAGTAAATATTTTGTTGGAAGCCTGCATGAAAATTAATTATTGTTTTGTAAGGTATGCTTGAAGTGTATTTTTTAGTAAACCCGCAATAGTCATTAAGCCAACACCACCCGGAACGGGAGTTATGTATGAGCACATTGGTGCTACTTCATCAAATGCAACATCACCTTTTAGTCTAAATCCTTTTTTGGCAGAGGCATCTTCAACGCGAGTAATACCTACATCAATTACTACAGCACCGGGTTTTATCATAGATTGTTTTACAAACTCCGGTTTACCTAATGCAGCTATTAAAATATCTGCTTGCAAACATATTTCGTGTAAGTTAGGAGTATGTGAGTGGCAAATAGTAACAGTGCAATTGCCATATTGGTGATTGCTGCTTAATAAAATACTCATGGGTCTGCCAACAATATTACTTCTTCCAATAATTACAGCATGTTTTCCTTTTGTTTGAATTGAATAATGTTCTAATAAAAGCATAATTCCAAAAGGAGTGGCGGGAATAAATGTTGGTAATCCTTGAACTAATTTTCCGGCATTTACAGGATGAAATCCATCTACATCTTTTTCAGGTGTAATTGCTTCAATTATTTTTTGTTCGTTGATATGTTTTGGTAAGGGTAATTGAACCAATATTCCGTCAATAGACGAATTGGTATTTAATTCGTGTATTGCATGTAATAACTCATTTTCTGCAATGGAAGAATCTAAACGGATTAAGGTAGATGTAAAACCTATTTCGGAGCAATTTTTTACTTTACTTGCTACGTACGTTTCGCTGGCTCCATTATTCCCCACAATAATTACAGCAAGATGCGGCGGACGTTTATTGTTGGCCTTTAATAAGTCAACCTGCAATTTTAGTTGTTCTTTTACCGCATGCGATGCAGTTTTACCATCTAAGAGTATCATAAATACAAAGGTAAGCGTAGAATGGAGTTTTTAAAAACATAATTAAATTATATGTGTAAGTTTATGATTAATATATTTTCATAAATAATTGATGAAAATATGCAGCAAAACCGTACGGCAAGTTGTCTATGAGCTTATATGTATTTTTAACAAAATATTCGTCTTTTATTAACAATTTGTTTATTTTGCAATTTCGTAATCAATTCTTAAACACATGCAAATGAGAAAAATTAAACTTTTACTGCTCATGCAAATATTGATGGTATCGTTTGTATTTGCACAAGTTCGTACAGTAACCGGTAAGGTTACAGATTCAAAAGGAAATCCTGCCTCTTTTGTTACAGTATCCTTAAGGGCGCTAAAACGGCTGTATCTGCTAATGAAAATGGGCTTTTTTCTATTAAAGCCAAAACAGGAGATGTATTGGTTATTAGTGGTATAGGATTACTTTCTAAAGAAATAAAAGTTACCACCGAGCCATTATTAAATGCAGTAGTAACAACTGCTAATGACAACTTAACAGAAGTTGTAGTTACAGCGTTTGGTATTAAAAAACAAGCGAAAGAATTAGGCTATTCGGCCACTACAGTTCAAAGCAAAGATTTAAATGTAGCTAAACCGGTAAACGTAGTAAACGGATTAACCGGTAAAGTTGCGGGGTTACAAATTAACACTGTTAATAACGGTTTATTTGCACCTACAAGAATTGTATTACGTGGTAACAGATCAATTACCGGTAACAATCAACCTTTGTTGGTAGTAGATGGAGCCATTTTTTATAATGATATCAGTACATTAAACCCAGAAGATATTGCAAGTATTAACGTATTAAAAGGCTCCAGTGCCTCAGCAATATACGGTTCAGATGCCTCTAATGGCGTATTAATTATTACTACTAAAAAAGGAAGTAGAGGAAAACCAACAGTTAATTTTTCTTCTACTGTACAATTGGAATCAGTTTCTTATATGCCTGCTTTACAAAATCAATTTGGAAGTAATGGTGGAGAGAAATTTGTAAATGATTTTAATGATTTGAATACCTATATTCCATACGAAAATCAAAGTTATGGTCCTCGGTTTAATGGCAAAATGGTGCCTTTGGGCAGGCCTGTTGCCGATGGTAGTGTATTAATGGTGCCCTATAGTGCCAGACCAAATGAAAAGAGAAACTTTTTCAATACCGGATTAACTACTCTAAATGATGTATCATTTCAATCTGGCGATGAAAATGGAAGATTTTTTATGAGTTTGCAAGATGTAAACAGTAAAGCTGTTATGCCCGGTGATTATGGACGTAGAGATGTATTTAGAGTGGGTGGAGATAAAACCTATGGTATTTTTTCTGCCAGTTATTCTTTAGCATATACCTATAAGTATCAAAATACAACCAATACAGGTACGGTGTATCAAATGGTAATGAATACTCCGGCACATGTACCACTTACCAGCTTAAAAGATTGGCGAAATAATAAATTTGCCGATATTAATGGTTTTTATAATGATTATTTTGATAATCCTTATTGGGATATTGATAATTACAGAAATAAAACAACCGATAATAATCTTACCGGTAATGTACAGTTTGGATTAAGGCCAACCAAATGGTTAAACTTAACTTATCGGTTAGGAATGACCAACTTGAGTAGCCGTTATGAGTTTACCGGAGGACCTAAAGTATATTCTACTTATGCCGCAACCAACTCAACTGTTTTGTACTCTAATTCTGCAGGTACAGGGATAGATACAGTTACAGAATCTCCCAAATATATTGCCTCTCAAGGTAATCAGTCAGCATCATATACCAATTCAGTTTATTCTAATTTCTTACTTACTTCCGATTTTGTTGCCAACTTCAATAAAAACATAAGCAAAGATTTTAATTTAAATGCTTCTATTGGTACAACTTATATTGGCAATAAATTATCCGGAGTTTATGTAAATGCTCCTCAATTAGTTGTGCCGGTATATAATGTAAAAAATGTATCGGGTTTGCCAAATATTAGTAATGGTGGTCTTTATGATAACTATGTGCGAGAAGCTAGAAAGTTTGGATTATTTGGAGATGCAACTGTAGGATATAAAAATTTAGCATTTATACATGGTTCTTACAGAGGCGATGTTGATTCCAGATTATCTAAATCTAATCGGTTTATTCCTTATTACGATGTAGATGGTTCTTTAATATTAAGTGATCTGTTTCCTTCTATTGTAAGTAATAAAGGATTAACTTTTGCAAAAATTAGAGCAGCCTATTCTGTAACAGGTAATGCCTCTGCATTGGGTGGTGGATCTCCTTATATAGGTTATGGTGCTTATGTAATTAATCCTACCTATAATGTTTCTCCCGGATTTCCTTATGGAAGTTTAGGTGGTTACTCTTTAAACACAACTGTTGCCAATCCTAATTTAAAACCCGAAAAAGTAAATGAAACTGAAGTAGGTATTGAATTGGGTTTTATGAACAGACTTTATTTAACAATGGCAGCCTATCAGTCTGAACTAACCGATGGTATTGTAAGAGCCAATACGGCATCTTCTTCCGGTTTTTATAATGCGTTGTTAAATGCAGCTCATACGCAAAATAAAGGGTTAGAATTAGAATTATCAGGCAATGTTTTAAAAACTAAAAATGTTTCTTGGAACTTAAATGTAAACTACACTTATAATGAAAGTAAAGTGGTTTCAATTAATGGTAATGTAAAACAATTGGGTATTTCTAATGCAATTGTTGATGGAAGTAATGCCAATGCCTATGCAGTAGTTGGATATGCTTTTCCGGTTATTGAAACACGTGATTGGGTAAGAGACCCTCAAGGCAGAGTAGTGGTGGATAGAGTTACAGGTAATCCAAAAGCTGATCCTAATTTAAAAGTGTTTGGACAAGCGACTCCAAAGAACATTTTAGGGCTAACTTCCAACTTTACATGGAAACAATTTACATTTACTGTTACGATGGATTATCGTGGTGGATATAAAATATTTAACTCCATTGGTCAGTACATGGATTTTACAGGTATCAGTGCAACCACAGCATCCACCAACCGTCAACGTTTTGTATTCCCCAATTCTTCTTACTTTGATGCAGCAAAAGGACAATATGTTGCCAATACCAATATTATGGTTGATGATGCTAATTTTAATTTTTGGCCCGGATTATACCGTAGTGTAGGTTCAAACTATATTACCAGTGCTGCTGCTTGGAAGTTGAGAGAAGTAGCTATTGCTTACGAAATTCCTAGAAAAGTGTTTGCCGCTACTAAAATTGTTCAACGTGCAGTATTTACATTATCTGGAAGAAATTTATTAATGATTAGACCAAAATCTAATTTGTGGACAGATCCTGAATTTAGTGATGGAACAGGTAATGATGCAGGTAGAACATCTACCAATCAGGCACCACCAACCAGATTATTCAGTGCAACACTATCCGTTACTTTCTAAATTCAACTTTAAAATTTGTTACTATGTATAAAATAATTAAATCTTATATCTTTCAATCAGCATCGGCCTTATTGCTATTAACAGCAGTAGGTTGTAAGAAAGGTACTTTCGATATTAATGATACCAATCCAAACGTTCCGTCAACTGTTGCTCCTCAATATGTTTTATCATCATCATTAGCTTCTACCGCTACATTAGTTTCCGGTAATCCGGGTGGTGGTTCTATTAGTGGCAACGATTTGTTTAATATGTACATGGGATATTGGGCAGTAAGTGGCGATTATATTCCTAATGCTTCATTAGTGCAGTATACACTAACTACAGATTTTGGTGCTTCAATTTGGGATAATACGTATCCTACTATTCAAAACTTAAAAAGTATTGAAGGGTATTATGCTGGTTCGCCGGCAAAAGGCGCCAATTATATTGCCATTGCCAAAATAACCAAATCTTTATTGTTTCAGCGATTGGTAGATATTTATAATAATATTCCCTATACTCAGGCAGCAGCCGGTGGTACAATAGCTACACCGGTGTATGATGATGCTAAAACTGTTTATACTAGTTTGGTTAATCAGCTCGATTCATCTGTGGCTTTAATTAAATCTGCTTCTGTTTCAGCCGATAATCCAGGTAATTATGATATTATGTTTGGTGGAAATATGCCTCAATGGATCAGTTTTGCCAATACTTTAAAATTGAAAATTTTATTGCGGCAAACACAAATGTCGGGTAGTAGTGCTTACATTACTTCAAAATTAGCTGGATTAACAACAGCCGATTTTATTGGATCCAATGCAGATGCAATGATCAATCCGGGATATAATAATGGAGCTACCAATCGGCAAAATCCTTTATGGCAAGATTTAGGATGGAATCCTACCGGTGCTTTACAAGGTCTTTCATCTTATTTTAGAGCTAACAGTTATGCAGTTAATTTTTATACCAATACGAACGATCCAAGACTTTCATTAGTTTATGCTTTGAATAGTTCGGGTGCAGTGAAAGGGCGTGCTTTTGGAAGTACCAAATTAGAGCACAATACCGATATTTCAGCAATTGGCGGAAACAGTACCGGAGCTCCTCAAAGTATTGGATTATTAAAATCCTATAGTCAAGGATCGGTTATATTATCATCAACAGAAAGTTTATTCTTGCAAGCAGAGGCAGTGCAAAGAGGCTTCTTATCGGGTAGTGCTAATGCATTATATCAATCTGCTGTTGCAGAATCATTCAGATTATTAGGTGTTGCTGGATATACAGCAGCAGCAGCTACTTATACTGCTCAAAGTGGTGATGTTGTTAATTTTACCAATTCGGTTAATCCCATTAAAACAATTATTACTCAAAAATGGGCTGCATTAAATACCTATGATCCATTAGAATCTTGGAGCGATTGGAGACGATTAGGAATACCTTCCGATTTGCCTATTTCTACCTATCCGGGTACTACCGCAACACATATACCTTATCGTTTACTATATCCAACTTCTGAATATAATTATAATACTGCTAACGTAAATGCTCAAGGAACAATTGACGCATTAAGCTCTAAGATTTTTTGGATGCCATAATTACAACAACATTAAATCATATTAATATGAAAAATATTTTAGTTATACTTTTATTTGCTACCGTGCTTTTTAGCGGTTGCTTAAAAGATACCACCATTAACTCTGATAGTGGTCTTAAGTCTGTAACCGCTATTGCAGAATTACCATATCATGGATTGGAAAATTTTGGTAATGATGCTGTAATTACAGCCGGACAAACTGCCCCCATTGTTATACCTGTTATAACCAATATTGCATCTTTACCGGTAACAAAAACTATTACAACAACATTGGCTATTGATGATGCAGCGCGTACCGCATACAATGCAGCAAATACTATTCAATTCAATGCTTTGCCCGATAGTTGTTACTCTTTTGCTACCAAAACGGGAACAATAAAACCCGGTTATAATTTAGATACTTTGTATTTAACTGTGTATCCTAATAAAGTTGACCCAAGCCAAAATTATATGTTGGCAATTACTTTAAAAGATGCATCCGGCATACCCATCAGTGGTAATTTTGCAACAGCTTATTTTCACATGATTGGAAATCCGTTGGCTGGAAATTATACATGGAATTATACAAGATGGAATAATCAAGGCGGAACAGGAACACCATCGGGTTCATCTTTTACCGGTCAAACCCAAACATTATTACCGGTTGATCCTTTAAGTGTATCTGCAATTACAGGTTATTACACTCAACCAAGATATGTTTTATCATTTCAAAATAATGGAGGTACGTTAAGCAATTTTGCAGTATCGTTTAATACTTCCGATATTAATAATTTATTTACTCCAAATGGCATTACTATTACTGATGGGCCTTATATTGATATTGCCGATCCTGTTGCAAAGCATTTTAAATTTCATTATGTGGTATTTAATGGAGCATCTTATCGTTACTTAATTGATGAATATATTCATCAATAATTATTCTAACAATTTGTGTAAAAGCTACTCATCTCGAGTAGCTTTTTTTTAATAATTATTTATCCTATTTTCAGTACTATTTTTTACAGTTATAAGTTTGTTTATTATGAGAAATAAGCATTTATTATTACAGTTTATTCTGTTGATGGTTGTTATGGTAGTTAAATCGCAAAGTAATTCTTCTGCTCAAAAATTTATGCTAACAGGATTTGTAAAAAATGAAAAAGGTGAAAAAATTGCTTATGCCTCAATTGGTTTAAAGCATAATCAAATGGTAGGAACCATGGCAGATAGTACCGGTTTTTTTAGTATTAATACATTACCGGGCAGCGAATTAATTGTAAGCAGAGTTGGATACATTTCTAAAACAGTAAAGGTGGAAAAGAATAACAATATTACTGTTGTGTTACAGCCTGAATTGAGTGCATTAAAAGAAGTATCTGTGCAAAATACGCTGCATGAATTAGAGGTGTACAATGAAACAAGTAGTATTAATAACGAAATAATTGCTTCCACTTTACAAAATTTTGTTAGTTCTCAAAATATGAGTTTTGGTTCGGGGTTTACTGAGAGCGCCGGACAATCAAGTAGTTTAGGAAATACACATTCGGCCGGAAGTGATATTGGTGCAGGAAGGTTTAATAAAGGTGTATTTCTTCCCATATTTAAATTGCCGCCTGAAACAGTTGGCAGTAGATTTATTTTAAAGAATTGGGCAGAAGGAATGGTAGTAGATACTAACAATAGTATTATCAATAATGCAATGTATAAATACAATTACGATAAAGTTTCAAAATCGTTAGTGATGACTTTGGATAACAGGCAAATGACAATTGTAGATAATCAACAACTCAATGGTTTTGCACTTCATTCCGATGAAGGAATTTTTATTTTTATTAAAATACCAATGATTAGTAAACATGCATATTTACAACAATTGGCATTTAGTACTCAAAAATATCGCCTGTATAAACTAATTAAAACGCGTTACGAGAAAGCCAATTATACAAGTAATGGTCTTATTGAATCGGGAAAAGATTATAACGAATATATTGATGAGTTTACTTATTTTTTAATTTTTCCGGGTGGAAAAGAATTTAGAGTAGTAGAGTTAAAAAGAAAATTACTTAAAAATATTTTTTATCAAGAAACAGATAAAGTTAAAAAATACTTTTCCGATCATAATGACCAATTTATAAATGAATCCTTTTTAATAGGGTTGGTTGAATTTCTCAATCAATAAATTAGTCTATTCATAACTTTCTTTTAATTTGCAACAAATTTATCTCATGCAAGATCAACAACCCAATCAATTGAATATTGAAATTAGTGAAGAAATTGCCGAAGGCTCTTATGCCAATTTAGCTATTATTACACATAGCCATGCCGAGTTTGTAATGGATTTTGTGAATGTAATGCCTGGTACGCCTAAAAGCAAAGTAAAAAGCAGAATTATTTTTACGCCAATGCATGCCAAGCGTTTTATGAAAGCATTAATTGATAATATAGAAAAATATGAAACAATTAATGGCTCTATTAAAGATTTAGAGCAAATTGAAATTCCTATGCACTTTGGCGGTCCAACTGCCCAAGCTTAAAATAGTACTGTTATTTTTTAATAGCTAAAAGCAATAAAGAATATTATATAGGATATTCAGTTGATGGTATTAAAATAATCTAACGGCCCAAGTTCTGCTGAAAGTTTTTTTAGGAGGTAAAATATTCATTCCTTCTTTATTAATTAATTGTTGATTTGTATCTACATTATCTGCAATACCACACCAAGGTTCAAGGCAAATAAAGTTGGCATCTTTACTACTCCATATTCCCATGTAAGGGAAGTTATCGAATAGCATGGTTAATCCATGTTCTGTTTTATCGCTAACAATAGAAATTCTATTTGATTGTAGCGATTTGAAAACTAAAGCATCAGTATAAAATAAGCTTTTAGTAAGTGGTAATTTGTTGGTATTATTTAAAAGTGGCGTAGCCGTAGTTTCAATTAATCCATTAGCCGCAAGAGGATAGTGGCCGGCATGCTCATTTTTATTAAACAAAAGATAATAATCTGAAAATTCTGTTTCTTTAACTAATGGAAGTGCAAATGCAGGATGTGCACCAACCGAAAATAAAATATCCTTCTCATCTGTATTTTTTACAAAATAACTTACTGCAAGTGTATTATCTAATAATTCGTAATAAACAAAAAACTCGAACTGAAATGGATAGTTTTTTCTTGTTGTTTCATCGGCTTCTAATAAAAAACTAATGCTTGTAGCATCTTGATATATTACCTCAAATTCCATATCTCTTGCAAAACCATGCCTGTTTAATTGATAACTTTTTTCATTGTAGTAGTAAGTATTATCTTTTAATCCGCCTACAATTGGAAATAAAACCGGACTTTTCTTTCCCCAAAATGTTGGATCTCCATTCCATAAATACTCTAATTGAGTTTGATTACTGTAAAGCCGCTGCAATTCGGCACCTTTACTGGCAATAACCACTGTAATTTCATCATTCGTTAAAGTGTAATTATCCATACATTCTGCAATTAATTCTCTTGCTAATTAACAATATTTACTAAACAAGGTAAAACGAATAGTGCAGCAAACCGAAAATTCGTATAGTTTTCTTTAACAAAATAATTAGTTTTTAACAAAATATTGCTTTTAATAAATATGAATTGGCATTGTTTTATCTTTATTTCACGTTAAACTCTAAACTTTATGGAAGACAAAAAAAAATACAAGGTATTGCTTTGTGAAGATGATGCGAACCTTGGCATGGTTTTAAAAAATTATTTAGAACTAAATGATTACGATGTAATATTAGAACGCGATGGAAGGCTTGGACTTGCAGCGTTTCAGCGTGAGCGATTTGATATTTGCTTATTAGATGTAATGATGCCTCATGTAGATGGTTTTACATTAGCCGAAGAAATACGTGATGTAGATCCCGATATTCCCTTATTTTTTTTAAGTGCCAAAACCATGAAGGAAGATATTATTCAGGGATATAAATTGGGTGCCGACGATTATATTACAAAGCCTTTTGATAGTGAAGTTTTATTGCTTAAAATAAAAGCAATTTTAAAGCGTAACGAAGAGGAAAATAGGATAAGTGAAAATATTGAATTTGATTTAGGCGTGTATCATTTTAATCCCAAGTTGAGAGAATTAACCCACGATGGAAAAACACAAACTTTATCTCCCAAAGAAAACGAATTATTAAAAATGTTAGCCGAGCATAAAAATGATTTATTACCTCGGGAGCGTGCATTAAAAAAAATATGGGGTAGCGATACTTATTTTAATGGTAGAAGTATGGACGTGTATATTGCTAAATTGAGAAAATATTTGAAAGATGATGAGCATATTGAAATAGTAAATATTCATGGAAACGGATTTAGGTTAGTGGCTTCTTAATGAATTAGCTGCTGGCTATTACGTTAAAAAAACCTCCAAAATTTTGGAGGTTTTTTTAATAATTAAATAAATCATTTTTGGGTGTAATTTTTAATTGTGTTTTTTTAAGATGCTCGTAAGCTTTAGCAGTTGCTTCTCTTCCTCTGGAGGTTCTTTGTAAAAATCCTTCTTGAATTAAAAAAGGTTCATACACTTCTTCTAAAGTTCCCGATTCTTCTCCAACTGCAGTGGCAATAGTAGTAATGCCAACAGGGCCACCTTTAAATTTTTCAATGATAGTATATAAAATCTTATTATCCATTTCATCTAATCCATGTTCATCTACATTCAATGCTTTTAATGCATGTTGCGTAATACCTATATCAATAATTCCATCGTTAAGCACTTGTGCAAAATCTCTCACTCTTCTTAGTAATCCGTTTGCAATACGTGGAGTGCCTCTGCTTCTTCGGGATATTTCTGAGGCAGCATCTGCTGAGATAGAAGTTTTTAAAATATGCGAACTTCTTTCAATAATTTTTTTTAAAGTTTCTGCTTTATAATATTCTAAGCGAGATTTAATGCCAAATCGAGAAAGAAGTGGCGCGGTTAATAAGCCGCTTCTGGTTGTAGCACCAATTAAAGTAAATTGGTTTAAATTAATTTGTACACTTCTTGCATTAGGCCCACTATCAATCATAATATCAATCCTAAAATCTTCCATAGCAGCATATAAATATTCTTCTACAACATTGCTTAGACGATGAATTTCATCTATAAATAAAACATCATTTGGTTCTAAATTGGTAAGTAAACCTGCAAGATCTCCGGGCTTCTCAATAACTGGTCCACTTGTTTCCTTAATATTTACGCCTAATTCATTGGCAACAATTCGGCTTAAGGTTGTTTTGCCTAATCCGGGAGGTCCATGAAATAAAATATGATCTAAAGCTTCACCTCTAATTTTTGCAGCTTTTATAAAAATGATGAGGTTCTCAATAATTTGGTTCTGGCCACTAAAATCATTAATTACAGAAGGGCGTATCGAGTTTTCAAATTCTCTATCGGTTGTATTTAAATTTTCTTTGTTGTTATTTAAATTAGGATTCGGCATAGTATTGTATTAAGCCAGTTGGTGAATGTTTTTCAAAACTACAAAACAATTTATCAAAACATACTCCTAAGTAATTGGTATGAATAAGTTGAATAAGTAGAAGAGGAAAAAAATAGTAAAATTTTATTTGTATATACAAATAAAATAGTTTTATCTTTGTGTTCATGAAAATTTCAGAAAGTAAATATTCCAATTGTTTATATTTTACTGCTAATGCATTGGCTCGTAAAGTAGAGCGTATTGCAATAGATAGTTGGAAGAGTGTAAATCTTTCGCCGAGTCATGCATATTTATTAATGTTAGTAATTGAAGAGCCTGGTTTACAGCCGGGAGTATTATCCGATCAATTACAACTAAAACCTAGTACCATAACGCGTTTAATAGAAAAATTAGAGAAAAAAAAGTTGTTGATAAGAACCATGGATGGGCGAATAACAAATATCTATCCTACCCCCTCTGGAAAAAATTTATTGCCAAAATTAAAAGAATGTTTAAAACAATTTTATCAAAATTATGTTGAAGTATTGGGAAAGGAAGAAAGTGTTCGATTGGTTAAAAGTATGCATCAGTTAATTGATAAATTGGAAGGATAATTTTTTCCATTTAACATTTGTATATACAAATATAAAATTTAAAACTAAAATATATGAAAGTAGGAATTATTGGTTCAGGTATAGTAGGTCAGGTTTTGGCCAACGCTTTTAATGCCGAAGGGCATCAGGTTACTTTAGGTACGCGTAATATTTCTAAAGAGGAACTAATTGCATTTAAAAACAATCACCCAACAATTGCAATTAATAATTTTTCCGATACTGCAAAGAATGCCGATTTAATTGTTCTGGCAGTAGCAGGAGCAGTGGCTACCGAAGCTATTCAATTAGCCGGGCATGAACACTTTGCTCATAAAATTGTTATTGATGCTACTAACCCAATTGCAGCTGCTCCGCCTGAAAATGGGGTATTAAAGTTCTTTACCGACCTGAATGAAAGCTTAATGGAAAAAATTCAAAAAGAAATTCCGGATGCACAGGTAGTAAAAGCATTTAGTTGTGTGGGTAATGCGTTTATGTATCAACCTTCTTTTCCCGATGGAACACCAACTATGTTTATTGCAGGTAATAACACCGATGCTAAAAAAGTTGTAACAGATATTTTAATTTCTTTTGGTTGGGAAGTAGAAGATATGGGATTAATGGAAGCGGCACGTGCTATTGAACCTTTGTGTATTTTATGGTGTTTGCCAGGCTTTACAAAAAATCAATGGACACATGCTTTTAAATTATTGAAATTATAATCACCAATTAGTCTATTAATTTAAAATTAAATAATAATTATGTCAAAGAAAATTGCACTTATTACAGGTGCCAATAAAGGTATTGGCTTCGAAACTGCAAGGCAGTTAGGTAAAAAAAATATTACGGTTATTGTTACAGCCCGTAATGCTGATAACGGAAATAAAGCAGTAAAACAATTAAGAGAAGAAAATATTGATGCCGAATTTTTACAATTAGATGTAGATAATCCTACGCACATACAACAAGCGTACGATTATATAAATACTAAACATGGCAAATTAGATATTTTAGTGAACAATGCGGGCATTCAAATTGAACATGCTAATTGGGGTGTTAACACCGCCGAAACTGTTACCGAAAAAGATTTAAGACAAACTTTTGAAACCAATTTTATTAGTGTAATTCTGTTAACTAATACATTGTTACCGTTGTTAAGAAAAAGTGAAGCAGGCCGCATTGTAAATCTTAGCAGTATTTTAGGTTCACAAACTTTACACAGCGATCCTAAATCGCCTATTTATGCTTCTAAATTGTTTGCATACGATGCTTCTAAAACAGCATTAAATTCTTATACTATTCATTTAGCTGCAGCTTTAAAGGGTACAAATATTAAAGTTAACTCTGCCCATCCGGGTTGGGTAAAAACCGATTTAGGTACCGATGCTGCACCTATGAATGTAATTGATGGTGCTAAAACTTCTGTAGAATTGGCTTTATTGGGCGATGAAGGCCCATCGGGTAAATATATACATTTGGGTCAGGAACTTCCATGGTAAAATAAAAAATCCCACTACTTGTTTAGTGGGATTTTTTTTAATTACTTCTCTTGTGTTTGTTGTGTTTTTGTTAGTGCATTATATCCTTCGAAAGACCCATGCCAATTAGCCGTTAGTAGTAATAAAAGTAACACTATTACAAACGACAAGATTGCAGTGCCTGTAAAGTTTATTTTTACTTCTTCTGAATTGTGTGACATAAGTAAGCATTTTATGATGGCAAATTAATTGAAAATCTATTGCATCGTAAAATTTACAATACCACATTTATCATTTTATTTTTTACAAAAATTATTTTTTTAGGATGCTTTCCTTCAATCCATTTTTGAACCACTTCATTAGCTAAAACCATTTTCTCCACTTCATCTTGTGTTGCAGCTAATGAAATTGTAAGCGTAGTTCTCAATTTTCCATTAATGCTGATAGGATATTCTTTGGAAGATTCAACTACATAAGCCGGATTGAATATTGGATAAGTTGCATCTAAAATGCTTGAAGTATTACCCAATAAGTGCCATAATTCCTCTGCAACATGCGGTGCATAAGGTGTTAGCATAATTAACAAAGGTTCTAAAATTTCGCGTTTATGGCATTTGGTATCTGCCATTTCATTTACGGCAACCATGAAAGCAGAAACAGCCGTGTTGAAAGAAAATCGTTCAGTATCTTCCTCAATTTTTTTAATGGCTTTATGTAAAACTTTTAATTCGGCTTCGGTTGCTTTTTCTTCGTTCCATACTTTTCCTTTTAATTCATCGAAAAATAAACGCCATAATTTTTTTAAGAAACGATGCACACCTTCAATGCCTTTTGTATCCCAAGGTTTGCTCTGTTCAACCGGGCCCAAAAACATTTCGTACATGCGGAAAGTATCGGCACCATATTTTTCAACAAGATCATTTGGATTAACTGTGTTGAATTTTGATTTACTCATCTTTTCAACTTCCGCTCCGCAGATATATTTTCCATCTTCTAAAATAAATTCTGCATCTGCATATTCTCCATTACGCCATTTCTTAAACTCTTCTATATTTAATTCATAACCATCAACAAAATTTACATCTATATGTAATTCACTATAAGTGTTAGGATAGTCTCTAATGTCAATGCTTTTTATCTTTCGATATTTTTCCTTATTAATTTTTTGATAGATATCTATTACTTTACTTTTTATTTCATCATTACTAATTTTATCTATCAAATTTTTTGAAATAAAAATTGAAGGAGAAATTGGATTATTTGCTGGATTTGTTAAATCTAATAATAGTTCGTTAATGGTGTTTATTCTATAAACAAACCTCGAACTTCCTTGTATCATTCCCTGGTTCACTAACTTTCTATACGGTTCGTCAAAACCAATAAAACCTAAGTCGTACAATACTTTCGTCCACATGCGGCTATACAATAAATGTCCAACAGCATGTTCCGTTCCGCCAATATATAAATCCACCTGATTCCAATAATCACTTACTTTTCTATCGCAGAAACTTGTTTCATTTTCAGGATCCATGTATCGTAAAAAATACCAGGACGAACCTGCATAACCCGGCATTGTATTCGTTTCTAATTCCTTCGCTACCCATTCAGGAATATTGGCCAAAGGACCTTCACCTTCGGGGCCGGGAGAATAAGTTTCTACTTCCGGTAGTAAAAGCGGTAATTCGTTTTCAGAAAGCGGATAGGCAACGCCATCTTTCCAAGTAATCGGAAATGGTTCGCCCCAATAACGTTGTCTGCTAAATGCCGCATCACGCATTTTAAAATTGGTTTTGCGTTTACCAATTTTCATTTCTTCTATTTTGTTGCATACAATATCAATGGCATCTTTCATTACAATGCCATTTAAGAAATCGCTATTTTCTAAAACAGCTTCTTTGGTAGCATTGGCTTCTTCTCCATTAAAGTGTGAACCAATGATATTGGTAATAGGAATATTAAAATGGTGGGCAAATTTAAAATCGCGTTCATCGCCGCAAGGCACAGCCATTATAGCTCCTGTTCCGTAACCGGCCAGCACATATTCCGAAATCCAAATTGGAATTGGTTTTGCATTAAAAGGATTAATAGCATAAGCACCGGTAAAGCATCCCGAAATTTTTTTCTCTGCCTGACGTTCACGGTCGCTACGGCTTTTTACATACGCTAAATAATCGTCCACAGCAGCGGCTTGTTCGGCAGACTTTAAATCGTTTACAATATCTAACTCAGGAGCAACCACCATAAAATCAACCCCAAAAATGGTATCGGGTCTGGTGGTATAAACTCTTAATGAGGCAACTTTATTTTTTTCGCTTTGCACTGCAAAATCAATTTCGGCACCATAACTTTTTCCAATCCAATTGGTTTGCATTTCCTTCATGGCATCGCTAAAATCTACTGTTTGCAAGCCTTCTAATAATCTTTCTGCATATTCTGTTATTCTTAAATACCACTGGCGTAGTTTCTTTTTCACAACCGGATGGCCGCCGCGTTCACTTACGCCATTTACTACTTCATCGTTTGCTAAAACGGTTCCTAATGCTTCGCACCAATTTACCTCGCCATAACCGCAAAAAGCCAAACGATAGTGCATTAAAATTTCTTGCTGGTATTTATCGGTATAACTTTTCCAATCATCTCTTTCAAATTCAATAGATGCATCGCCCGGGCAAGGATAATTGGTATTTCCTTCTTTATTAAAAATTTCAACCAAACTTTCAATGCTTTCTGCTTTTTGTTTTTGGCGATTGAAATAGGAATTGAATAATTGAAGAAAAATCCACTGAGTCCATTTATAATATTTCGGATCGCAGGTTTTAACTTCTCTATCCCAATCGAAACAAAAGCCAATTTTATCTAATTGTTTTCTGAAGTTGTTGATATTATTTTCGGTAGAAATGGCAGGATGAATGCCATGCTCAATAGCATATTGTTCGGCGGGTAGGCCAAATGCATCATATCCCATAGGATGCAGAACATTAAAGCCTTTTAAGCGTTTGTAACGTGCAAAAATATCACTGGCAATATAGCCAAGTGGATGCCCTACATGCAAACCGGCACCGCTTGGATAAGGAAACATATCCAATACATAATATTTGGGTTTATTGCTAACATTATAAACTTTATATGCTTTGCTTTCGTTCCAATATTGTTGCCATTTTTGTTCTAACTCACGAAATTTATATTCCATTTAATACGTACAATTTATTTATCTATAACAATTTTCTTTGAAACTATATTTTACAATACTATTTAATTTTTGACGGTTGCATGCTTTACCTTTTTAAGGTGTAGCAGCCCATACGAATAAGGTAAAATCGGCTTTTCTGTTATTCATTTTCCAATCTGTTTGCAAAATTCTACTTATTCTAACAAAACTTTACAATGCAAAACTTATAAATGGTATACTTTACAAACGATTTTGCTCGTTAAAGGTGTGCAAATGTACGGCTTTGCACTACATTTGCCATTGCGAAAAGTAAAAGTAATTATTATGGCATCTGATGGAAAATCATCGTTAAAGCGTAGTAAACCCAGTTATATTTATAGCATAATTGGTGTTTCGTTGGTATTATTACTTATGGGTATTATGGGCTGGGTATTTTTAAATTTTCATAAGGCAGGGAATGCATTTAAAGAAGATATAAAATTACAGGCGTTTTTACGTACTGCCAATAAAGATACCATTGGCTTAATTCAGCAGTATGTGGCATCGCAGCCTTATGCAAAAGATGTTCAATACATTAATAAAGAATCTGCCAAAAAAATTTGGAATAAAGATAATAATGAAGATTGGGCTAAAATTTTAGATGAAAATCCGCTACCAGAAAGCATTGACTTTTTTGCCAAAGCCGATTATGTGAATAAAGATAGTTTAGAAAAAATTGATGCTGCTTTAATGCGTTTATATGGCAATCAGATAACAGAATTAAAATATCCTAAAGATTTAGTAAATAATTTAAACGATAAAGCCAGCCGATTTGGTATTGGTTTTTTGGTGGTTGCCATTATACTTTGCATTATAGTAATTATAAGTATCGATAATACTATACGGTTGGCAATGTTTAGTAACCGGTTTTTAATTAAAACCATGCAAATGGTAGGAGCAACCAGAAATTTTATTACCAAACCAATGGATATTAAAGCTGTTATAAATGGATTGATTAGTGCCGGGATTGCTATTGTTATTTTATTTATTATGATAACGTGGTTAGAAAATCAGGTACCGCAATTAAAAATTATTAGAGATAATGGATTAAATTTTATTCTTTTTGGCGGAATGATAGTAATTGGGGTTGGCATTTCTCTTTTCAGCACGCATAGAAGTGTTAGAAAATATTTGAGAATGAAGCTGGATGATTTGTACTAAGAAAGGCAAAAGGTATAAGGCAAGAACAATGAAATGCTTTTATCAAATAGCCACCCTATTTTTAAAATTTAAGTTTTTTTTCTACTGCCTATTGGCTGTTACCTTACAACTTTTGTTATATTGCAACCCTCAAACAAAGAAAAATGAGCGACAAAAATCAAAAAAAATTAGAGCCATTATTTACTAAAGATAATTATATATGGATGGGTATTGGAGTTGCTATTATTGCATTGGGCATGTTTTTAATGAGTGGTGGCAAAAACCAAGATCCAAATGTATTTGACTATAATGTGGTTTATAGTACCACCCGAATTACAGTTGCACCTATTTTAATTATTGCCGGATTATTAATAGAAGTATTTGCTATTTTCAAAAAAAGCAAAGTATCCGAATAATTTTTTTATTGCATTAAATAATTACTAAGCAGTGAAATCTTCACTGCTTTTTTGTTTCTTTACTGTATCAACAAAATATTGAACAATGGATTTAATTCAATCTATTATTATTGGCATTATTGAAGGGCTAACAGAGTTCTTGCCTGTATCATCAACCGGGCACATGATTATTACCAGTTCTATAATGGGAATTGAAACCGATGAGTTTACCAAACTTTTTGAAATAGCAATTCAATTGGGTGCAATTCTTTCTGTAGTAGTTTTATATTGGAAAAAATTCTTCGATTTTTCGAAATGGCAATTCTATATTAAACTTATTGTAGCAGTTATACCGGCATTAATATTAGGGAAACTATTATCCGAAAAAATTGATAAATTATTAGAAAGTCCAACTACAGTAGCTGTTAGTTTATTAGTAGGAGGAATTATTTTGCTATTCATAGATAAATTATTTACAAAGCCTTTAATAAAAGAAGAAAAAGATATTAATTACAATAAAGGGTTTATTATTGGTATTTGGCAATGTTTGGCTATGATACCGGGTGTAAGTCGCAGTGCTGCTACTATTATTGGCGGAATGCAACAAAAATTAACCCGAAGTATTGCAGCCGAATTTTCTTTTTTTCTGGCAGTGCCAACAATGGCTGCCGCAACAGGGTATAAATTATTAAAAACTTTTTCTACTCATCCCGATGTTGTTACCAATAAACATAATTTATTTTTATTGGCTGTAGGCAATGTAGTGGCTTTTATAGTGGCCATGTTGGCTATTAAATTTTTTATTGGCTATTTACAAAAGCATGGTTTTAAAATTTTTGGCTGGTATAGAATTTTGGTAGGAATTATTGTTTTAGTATTAATACATCAGGGATTAATTAAATAGAGAATTAATAATGAATAAAAAATACTTGTTGGTTTAAATACTTAATTCTTTATTTTCAGTACTTAATTACTTGCTATGCCAACTGCTTCTAAGAAAGTTATTAATGCTTGGGCAATGTACGATTGGGCCAACAGCTCTTATTCACTAATTATTACTTCTGCCATTTTTCCTGCATATTATACTGCAATTGCTCCAGCTCAGGTTCAATTTATTGGAAGAACTTATGAGCGTTCTGCATTAGCATCTTACGCTATTTCTTTTTCTTTTTTAATTATTGCGTTTCTATCTCCTATTCTTTCTTCAATAGCCGATTACAAGGGCAATAAGAAAAGTTTTATGCAGTTCTTTTGTTATGTAGGTTCTGCTGCATGTTGCAGTATGATTTTTTTAACGAAAGATACCATTGGATGGGGAATTGTAGCTTCCATTATTGCATCAATCGGGTATTGTGGAAGCATTGTTTTTTATAATGCCTATTTACCCGAAATAGCCGATGAAAAAGATCAGGACGATGTAAGTGCCAAAGGTTTTGCCATGGGGTATATTGGTAGTGTAATTTTAATGGTAGTTTGTTTGGTTTTTATTATGATGAATGATAAAATGAATTTAGGATGGGGAACATGGCCGGCAAGGATTTCCTTTTTGTCGGTTGGAATTTGGTGGGCCGGATTTGCCCAAATTACTTTTAAATGGATGCCGCCTTCTAAACCATCCGAACAAGATTTGCAACATAGTATTCTTACCAATGGTTTTCATGAATTAAAAAAAGTATGGAACGAGTTGCAGCATTATCCAAGGTTAAGCAGGTTTTTACGAAGTTTCTTCTTCTTTAATATGGGCGTGCAAACAGTAATGTATTTGGCAACTTATTTTGCATCGGATGAGCTGAAAATGGCATCTTCTCAATTAATTATTACTGTATTAATTATTCAGTTGGTTGCCATAGTTGGAGCTACATTATTTGCAAAATTATCCGATAAAACCAATAATATTTTTACATTAGGTGTATTAATTACTATTTGGATTGGTATTTGTTTTTTTGCATCGCGTGTTACAACCGTAACCGAATTTTATATAGTGGCTTTTTGTGTGGGTATGGTAATGGGAGGTATTCAATCCATGAGCCGATCTACTTATTCTAAATTACTTCCTGAAACAAAAGATACGGCATCGTACTTTAGTTTTTATGATGTATGTGATAAAATGGGAACAGTGATTGGAACTTTATCTTTTGGATATGTAGGTGAATTTTTAGGCGGTATGAGAAATTCTGTTTTAGCATTAATGACCTTCTTTATTATTGGTTTAATACTTCTATTATTTGTTAAGGAAAAAATGCCTAAAATAATTGCAGCATGAAATTATATACCATAGAAACAGAATATTTTAAATTAGATGGAGGTGCTATGTTTGGCGTAGTGCCTAAAGTAATATGGAATAAATTAAACCCTGCCGATGAAAATAATTTATGCAGTTGGGCTATGCGTTGTTTACTAATTGAGGATGGAAACCAGCTAATTTTAATAGACAATGGTGTGGGTAATAAACAAAGCGAAAAATTCTTTAGTCATTATCATTTACATGGCGAGCATACATTAAACGCTTCTTTAAAAAAATTAGGATTTAGTAAAGATGATATTACCGATGTAATTCTTACCCATCTTCATTTCGATCATTGTGGAGGAAGTATAGATAAAGTTGGCGATAAGCTTGTACCGGCTTTTAAAAATGCAACTTATTGGAGTAATGAAGCTCATTGGCAATGGGCAGTATATCCGAATGATAGAGAAAAAGCATCTTTTTTAAAAGAAAATATTTTGCCAATTCAAGAAAGTGGGCAACTTAAATTTGTGCAAAGAAATGGTGTAATTGCTAATGAGAGATTAGAAAAAGTGATTTCCGAAATTCATCCCAATATTTCATTTCGGTTGGTTAATGGTCATACAGAAGCAATGATGCTGCCTCAGATTGAGTATAAAGGAAAAACTATCGTGTATATGGCCGATTTGCTTCCTTCAGTGTATCATATTCCAATGCCTTACATTATGGGTTATGATATGTTTCCGATGACCACTTTGCAGGAAAAAAAATATTTTTTGCACGAAGCAATTACTGATAATTATATTTTATTTTTTGAGCATGATCCGGTAAATGAATGTTGTACTTTACAGCAAACAGAAAAAGGTATTCGAGAAAAAGAAGTATTTTCGTTACAAGAATTAGCGAATTAATTTCTTTTAATAAGTGCTGTAAGTGGGTATCGAATATTTCTATATTGCATCATATCTACTTTAATGCTTCCAACGGTAATGGGGCTTTCAATTCTAACGGGAATATGGTTGGTATCGTTGGTTACCCATACAGTCATTTTTTCTCCACCTTCAAAAATAGTTCCTTTCACTAAAAGTGGTTTAAATTGAATGGTATTAAAAGTGCCATAGCGTGTTTTAATAGTTTCTTTTCCTACATATTTTATATACAAATGATATACTTCATTATCTAAAAACATATCAAATGGTATTTTATCGTTTGGATGAAATTTATCGAAATCAATATTTCTTGCATAGTAAATAGAGCTTAAAACATCCTGAATGCAAGTAGGTACTTTAAAAGTGCCTTTTGTGGTAGTGGCAGTATTGTTTTGTTTATTGAAAGTTACATCTTCATTGGTTTTATAGCCACCTTCATCAACATTTCTAATAAATTTATAGGGTTGAAGATTGGCAGAATCGAAATAAGTTTCATACTTATCTCTTACTTTAAATATCCAATCGTAGCTTGGGTTCGAACTTCCGGTACCAATTACATGATAAACAGGTTTATTATTCATTTTATCTAACGATACAGAAAAGTTGGCCGATCCTGCATTTACATAAATGCCAATAACAGAGTAAAATATAGTATACGAAATGCTTTCGCCATTTTGAAAGGCAAAGTTTCTAACGCTACAAAAATCGTCTCCTGCCGATAATTGCGAAAGAATAAAAAATAAAAAAATAAACGATATAATTTTTTTCACTCAGTTATTTCTTAAATAGTCTAATGCCTAAAACAAATATACTGCCAACTACAGCCGGAACTACTTTGTTAATTATCCATACACCAGTGGCAGTTAAAATAATTCCAATAGTATTTGTACTTATTAAGCCTAATAATGCAATACTTAATTTGCCACGTAAACCAATTTCTGCTAAAGTTATACTTGGTACAATGGCTAATGCTAAAAACATAATGCCTAACAACCAAAATTCTTGTATATAACTTGCATCAACTTTAAAAACCTGTAGCAATAATAAGTATTGCGAAATAAATACCAAATAACGTGCAAAAGAAAGATTTAAAATTCTTGTTAATTCTTTCCAATGAAAATCTTCTACCTTCTGAATAAAGAAAGAATATTTTGCTATCCAAGGTATTTTTTCTACCGTTTTTGTTACCCACGATAAACTAAAATACAATGAAACCATTAATACACCAATAATTATTAAAATATAAATTAATCCGTCTAACCATACTATTGATAATTCAGAAAATGGGTTAAGTGTAAAATTAAAAAAATATCGTAAGTATAATAAGCCTATGGTTCCCATTGTAACTGTAATAATAAGTTGTGCAAGACTTCCTACCATTGTTACAGAAATAGAGCGAATTCTATTTCCTTCATGCATATAAATAGATCTGCCAATATATTCTCCAACGCCATTAATAGTTCCAAATGCAAATGCTTCTCCGCTAAATATGGCTTTAAACGCAGTAAAGAATGAAATATTTTCAATTTCATGTACTAATAATTGCCATTTTCGGGCTTCTAATCCCCAATTTATCAGCATTAAAAAAAGTACAATACTAATTTTACCCCATTCTATAATTCCAAACGAAGAAGCAATGTTCTTCCATATTCCATACACATTTTGTTGTTGTTGTATTTGATGATAAATGGAAATGGCTAACCAGAGAAATATTGCAGGACCAACAAAGTAATTTATTAATATTCTTAGCCGTTTGTGAATCATTAACCAAATATTGTTGCATGCAAAGAAAAGCCGATTGAGCAATATAAAAAACTTATTGTAGAATAAAGTATTTTCACCTTTAAATGAATCAATCAAAAATAATATTAGGAATTGATCCGGGTACCCAAATAATGGGTTATGCTTTGTTGCAGGTAAATAATACACAATTACAAATTGTGCAAATGGATGTATTAAAACTTACTGCACACAAAGATGTTTATATGCGATTAGAAAAAATACATGCTAAAGTGTCTGAACTTATTTATTTATATAAGCCTACTGCTTGTGCAATTGAAGCTCCTTTTTTTGGAAAAAATATACAAAGTATGTTAAAGTTAGGAAGAGCTCAAGGCGTAGCTATTGCTGCTGCAATGCAAGGAAAATTACCTGTTACAGAGTATTCTCCTAAAAAAATAAAACAATCCATTACCGGAAATGGCAATGCCGATAAAGAGCAAGTATGGCTTATGTTACAACGATTATTGAAAATTGAGGAAAAGCCACAATATTTTGATGCAACAGATGCATTAGCAGTGGCATTATGCCATTATTATCAAACAAATTCGGCTATAGCTAAATTGAAAAATGGATTTAAGGATTGGAGCGATTTTATTAAAAAAAATGAACAGTGTATTATTAAAAAATAGCTATTATGCCAATTCTATTTTGGGAATAAAAAAGAAAGTCGACATAAATTTATGCCGACTCTCTTGTAGATTTTTATACCTGATTTATTGTTTTAATGCAGCATAAAATTGTTGAAAATAAGGGATGGTTTCTATGCCTTTATAAAAATTAATTAAATCAAATTTTTCATTGGGGCTATGTAGGTTATCGCTATCTAAGCCAAAACCCATGAATACAATTTTTATTCCTAATTCTTTTTCAAATAAAGCACAAATAGGAATACTACCTCCACCGCGAACCGGAATTGGATTTTTACCAAACGTGCTAAACATAGCTTTTTCTGCAGCTTTATATTCTATAGAATCTATTGGTGTCATATAAGGCTCACCGCCATGATGCTCTTGTGCTTTTACCATAACACCTTTTGGTGCAATACTTGTAAAATAGTGCAATAGTTTTTCAGTAATTTTTTCTGATGATTGATTAGGTACTAATCTTGCCGAAATTTTTGCATACGCTTTTGAAGGTAAAACCGTTTTAGCACCTTCTCCTGTATAACCTCCCCAAATGCCATTAACTTCTAAAGTAGGTCTTATGCCTGTACGTTCGTTTGTTGTATAACCATTTTCACCCCATAATACTTCTACTCCTAAATCTTTTTTATATTCTTCTTCATCAAAAGGAGCTTCAGCCATTTTTATTCTTTCTTCCGCAGTTACTTCAGCAACATCGTCATAAAATCCTGGAATAGTAATATGATTATTTTCATCGTGGCAAGAGGCAATCATTTTAGATAAAATGGTGATAGGATTAGCAACAGCACCACCATAAACACCACTATGTAAATCTCTATTGGCTCCTGTAACTTCCACTTCAATATAACTCAATCCACGAACACCTACATCAATTGAAGGGTTTTCAATACTTAGCATGGATGTATCACTTATTAAAATAACATCGGCCTTTAAAAGTTCTTTATGTTCTTTTACAAACTTTGCCAAATTGGGGCTGCCAATTTCCTCTTCTCCTTCAATAATAAATTTAATATTGCATAATAATGTATTGGTTTTTACCAAAGTTTCTAAGGCTTTAACATGCATAAAAAATTGACCTTTATCATCGGCAGAACCTCTTGCATAAATTTTTCCATCTTTAATAATTGGATCAAAAGGTCCACTATGCCAAAGTGCTAATGGGTCGGGGGGTTGTACATCGTAATGCCCATAAACTAAAATAGTAGGTTTAGAAGCATCAATATTTTTTTCGCCATAAACAATGGGATGCCCATCGGTAGCGTAAATAGTAACAGTATCTGCACCGGCATCTAAAAAATATTTTTTAACTGCTTCTGCACAAGTAATCATATCTTGTTTATGCTCACTGCTGGCACTAATGCTGGGTATTTTTAGTAAACTCAGTAGTTCGTTTAAAAAACGATCTTTATGTTGTTCCTGATATTCTTTCCAAATTTGCATATTTTGGTGTTTTAATTTTATGCGAAGATAAATTGGTTATGAGTTATTTTGATTGAATAAGATTTGCATTATGTTTTTTATTTAAAACAATATTTTCGAATGTCCATTCTACAGTTTGCATAAATAGATGTTTTCTTTCAGTACACGAGGTTTTAGGACAAATGGAACAGCTAAAATCCAAACATCCATCCGTATGAACAAACAATTCAATGCTGCTGCCAAAATGCTGTTTAATTAGTTGTTCTAATGCATCAACTTGTTGATGTGCTTGATGAATATTAAAATACCATGGAATGGTTAAATGGCAATCGAAATGTAGTGTGCTTCCATATTTTATAACCCGTAAATTATGAATGTCAATCCAATTTTCACACCTGTTTTTATTTAAAAAAGTTACAAATGTTTCTAATAGTTTTTTATCAGCTTCATCCATAATACCAGCAAGTGATGCACGAATAATGGTATATCCATTGTATAAGATGATGATGCTAATGATGAAAGCCAAAATCTTGTCTAACCAATATAAATGCGATACTGCCATTAGCAATAGGCCGGCTATAATTCCTGTGGTAGAATAGGTATCGAGTTGTAAATGTTTGCCACTTGCTTTTAAAGCAAGCGAATTATTTCTTTTACTCATCCATAAGCAAACGCTTCCGGCAATATAATTTAGTATTGCAGTAATTGCAATTAGGCCAATACCTGCATTGAGAGATTGAACAGGTTTTTTTTCAATAATATTTTCTACCGTTTCGTATACAATAAAAATTCCGGAGCTAACAATTAAAGTACCTTCGGCTGCAGCCGATACAAATTCGGCTTTTCCATGCCCATAAGGGTGTTCCATATCTTTGGGTTTGGCAGCAACATATAAAGAGTATAAGCCAATAAAACCTGCAACTACATTTACAATACTTTCTAAGGCATCGCTTAAAATAGCAACGGAGTTAGTTATATAATAGGCAGTTATTTTAGCAACAAATAAAACAATACTAAGTGTAGTAATCCATATTTGCAATCGAAAATTTTCTTTTTCTTTTTGCATGGCATGGTGGTTAAAAGTTATACTAACTCAATGGTATAAGTAACTGCACAATGTTTTTTTAGCATAATAGATATGCCACAATATTTTTCCTGCGAAAGTTCAATAGCCTTAGTTAATTTATCGGTATCTTCTTTTGCAATATTCGATTTGTAAATCATTTTAATCCATTTAAAAACTTTCGGATGCGTATCGGTTTGTTCAGTTTCTGCTTCAATTTCTAATACCGAAAAACTAACTTTCATTTTTTGCAGAATGCCTACTACGTCCATTCCGCTGCAGGTACATAGAGCACCTAATAGTGCTTGTTTTGGGCTCATGCCACTATCTAAACTACCACTATCTTTTGTAGTATCTAATTGAAATGAATGATGGTTGTCGCTCATTACATCAAATGCTAATGCCGATTTCCATTTTGCTGTTGTTTTCATATTTTTTAATTGAATAAAAAAAGCACAAAACTAAGAAGGCTTTGTGCTTTTATAGATGATTATGGGGAATTTATTTTTTTATACAAAAGATTCAAATCTTTTTTCAATAAAATTCCAGTTTACAATATTCCACCAATTATGTATATAATCGGGTCTTTTATTTTGATATCGTAAGTAATAGGCATGTTCCCAAACATCTAAACCCAATAATGGAAATCCTTTTAAATCGCTAACATCCATTAATGGATTATCTTGATTGGGGGTAGAACCGATAATTAGTTTTTTATCATTATTAATTACTAACCAAGCCCATCCACTTCCAAATCGGGTTTTACCTGCATCTGTGAATTGTGTTTTAAATGTTTCGAAAGAGCCAAAATCTTTTTCAATAGCTAATAGTAATTGGCCGGATGGTTGTTTGTTTGCATTAGGACTCATGCTTTGCCAAAATAATTCGTGATTATAATGGCCACCTGCATTATTTCTTAATTTGGTAGAGTATTTAGAAACCTTTGCCAGTAAAGCTTCTATACTTGTTGTAGTAGTATCTACTTTTTCTGTAACAATTGCTTCATTTAAATTTTTTGCATATAAAGCTGCATGTTTAGTATAATGAATTTCCATGGTCATTGCATCAATAGCAACTTCTAAAGCCGAATAACTATAAGGCAATGGTTGTTGCGAATAACCGATAGAAGATGAATGATGATAGAAAGAAAAATCTTTAGTGAATGAAGATAATATGGTAGAAGAAAAACCTAATGCAATACTTGCTTTGCCCGTATTTTGTAAAAATGTTCTACGGCTGGTAAGTTTTTTTTTCATAAAAAATATTTAGGTTGATTGATTGTTATTGTTTTTAAAGTTACCAAAAAACAGTTTAATGTTTTTAAAGAATCTATAATACGATTCTTTATTAAACAATTGAGAATCTTGCATGGCTTTACGGGTTAAAAATATTCCTACGGGCAATAAAATAAAAGTTGAAAGCCACATGCCCGTAAAAGCACTCATTACACCTTCTTTTGCAAACTTTTCGCCAAGGGTATTAAATAAGTAAAAGAAAGTAAAAAAGATAATAGCAAAAACCAAAGGTGTACCTATTCCGCCTTTACGAATAATAGAACCCAAAGGAGCACCAATCATAAATAAAACCATACATGCAAAACTAAACGTAAATTTTCTATGTAATTCTATTTCGTGTAACCGCATAGATTCTTGTTTAGCTTCGTAATCGGTGGCTAAAAATTGAATATTTGTTTTTGCTACACTTAATTGCGATGCAGCTCTTTCGTATATATAATGTTTTTGAGAATCGGGAACAAGGCTTATATAAGAATGAATATTTTTTAGCGAGTCTTTATTTACTTTTGGCCAAGCCGAATCTATATAACGCATAAAATTAATATTCGGTTCTACTTCTTTTTCTGCTCTTAATTTATATTGCTTTCCTATATTTTTTAGAGAATCAATAGTGATATTTAGTTGCCTTGTGCTTAACATTTTAGGGTCATATTTAAAAGAGCTATCAACCGATTTATTTAGTTTAAAACTGCTTAAATCAAACATCTTTTTGTATTCCTTAAAACTGGTTTTATAAAAATCGGTTTTGGTAGTTTGCCTTGGGCCTTTTTCTTCATAATTCCATCCATTTCGTAAAGTGAAAAGTAAAAACTTTTTATCGGGCGTGATACGCATTATGCCACTTTGTGCAATAATTAAATTGTCTTGTAAGCTGTATTTTTTTTGATAGATTGCTATGTTATGAATGGTGCTATCGTCTTTATCTTTCTTCCCAATTTTAATTATATAACCTTCAAACTTATTATAAAAAACACCTTCTTTAATATCGAATGCAGGTTTCGAAACAATAATATCATACTTTACAGCAGCTAATTTTAGTTGTATAATAGGGTTAATATTATTGGCATTAAAATAAGCAAATACGCAAAGAATACTTGTTATAATAAGTAGCGGTCGCATGAATCGAATAAGCGGAATACCTGCCGATTTTATAGCAACTATTTCAAATGTTTCTCCTAAATTTCCGAATGTCATAATGGATGATAAGAGCAAGGATAGGGGTAATGCCATTGGAATCCAATAAATGGCAACTAAACCTATCATGTATACTAAGGTTTTAAAGTCAAGATCTTTTCCAACCATATCATCTAAATAAAGCCAAAAAAATTGCATGATTAATACAAAAATGCAAATAAGAAATGTGGCAATAAATGGCCCAATAAATGATTTGATAATAAGTATGTCTAATTTTTTAATCACGCTTCAGTTTCTTATTATTGTTGAATGGCAAATGTAAAACTTTCGGAAAGAGAATTAATGTTGGTTACTGATGTGGACATTATTTTAACAAAGAACAATATTATAACAAAAGTGTATCAATTATTTGGCGAGCTAAGCAATTTTTATATTACAGCAGGAAATAATTTTTTAGAGGATGAGGTAAAACTTATTTCTGCTAAAATTTCGAAAGGAGAAAATTATGAAGGTTTGCCATGGGTAATGCTCGATTATCCAAGATATTTTAAAGGCGATAATTGTTTTTCAATACGAACTTTTTTCTGGTGGGGCAATTTTTTTAGTATCAGTTTGTATGTGAAAGGAAAATTTAAACAACAATTGCCAATTAAAAATTGGCCATCTATACTGAACAACTGGTATGTGTGTTGTAATCAAAACGAATGGCAACATCATTTTAGAGAAGATAATTATCAACTACTCAATAATTATTCAATTGAAAAAATACAAGAACTTTCTTTTTATAAATTCTCTAAAAAAATTGCAATTTCAGAGTGGAATAGTGTTGAATCTTTTATGCAAAAAAACTATTTGCACTTACTGCAAATAAATACAATGAGTTAAAATTAGTTACCCAATCTGTGAAATAAATCTTTTACCTGCGAACTCCACAATTGGCTTTGATCTTTAATTTCATTTTTTTCTGCAAAATCTGCAATAACCAAAATTGTTTGATTGGATATTTCTGTTTTGGCTATTCTAAACTCAAAGTATTCATTTTTTTCGCTATGTAGCCATTTAAAGCGAATAAATTTATCTTCTTCTTGGTCTAAAATTTTTGCTTTATCGGGCGTGCCGCCATTCCAACTAAAACTATATACACCTTCCCATTCGTCAACTTTATCGGCAAACCATTCCTGCAAACCGGCAGGAGTGCTTAAAAATTCAAATAGAATGGTGGGAGAGCAACGCACCGGAAATTCTAACGTAAATAATTGTTTTTTACTCATTACTTTCTCTTTATTCTTCAATTCAAGGGCTGCAATAATATTAAATAATCTATACCAACCAAATGTTTTTTTTAAAAATGACTGTTTTTGTGTAAATAAACGGCTTTTTTGGCACTAAAAACATTTTTCGTATTAAATCCTGAACGTTTTCTAAATTTTTTTGGGAAGTATCTCTTAACTTTTTTAAATTGCTGATAAATCCTCAGGTGTTGCAGTGCAAGTTTCCTTAAACCAAATTTAGTCAACCAAACATAACATGCTTTAACCATGGGAATGCGGCAACTTAAAATTTCAAAATCGATTACCAATCGCGAAAGTCAGAGTTTAGAAAAGTATTTACAAGAAATTAGTAAATTAGAATTGCTTGGCTCCGATGAAGAAGTACAATTAGCAAGCCTAATACGGCAAGGCAATAAAAAAGCCTTAGATCGGTTAGTTAAAGCTAATTTACGTTTTGTGGTTTCTGTTGCAAAGCAATACCAAAATCAAGGACTAACACTACCCGATTTAATTAATGAAGGAAATTTAGGATTAATTAAAGCGGCACTTCGTTTCGATGAAACTCGAGGATTTAAATTTATTTCCTATGCTGTATGGTGGATACGCCAAAGTATTTTACAGGCTTTAGCAGAGCAAAGTAGAATTGTTCGGTTACCCCTAAATAAAGTGGGTTTAACTAATAGAATAGGAAGAGCCTATCAGCAATTAGAACAAGAGTTTGAAAGAGAACCAACACCTGAAGAATTAGCTGGCTTGTTAGAAATAGAAATTGAAGAAGTATCAGCTACTATGAATATTAATGTTAGGCATATTAGCGTAGATACTCCTTTAAATGAAGGCGAGGATAATACATTGATAGATATTATGGAAAATCCCAATGCCGATAAAACAGATAGCAAGCTTGAATATTACGAATCTCTTAAAACAGAAATTGAACGAAGTATGCTTGCATTAACCGAAAGGCAAAAATGTGTATTATGCTATTTTTTTGGAATTGGATTAGAAAATGCTATGAGTTTAGAAGATATAGGCCATCATTTTAATTTAACACGCGAAAGGGTAAGGCAAATAAAAGATAAGGCCATAAATAAATTACGCTCTACAAGCAGATGTAAACATTTAAGAGTTTATCTCGGATAAAAAACTTACACACACTATATTTGCAGCTCAATTTAAAGTGAACTTGTTGTTCACTTTTTTATTTGTAATGATTGAAAAAACAAAATATGTTTAATTCACTTAGCGAAAAGTTAGAATCTGCATTTAAAAACCTTAAAGGTCAGGCACGTATTAACGATTTAAATATTGCTAATACGATAAAAGATATTCGTAGAGCATTAATAGATGCCGATGTAAACTTTAAAATTGCCAAAGAATTTACCGATAAAGTAAAAGAAAAGGCAATTGGAGAAAAAGTACTCAATGCCATTAGCCCGGGTCAATTAATGGTAAAAATAGTGCAAGATGAATTAACCGAATTAATGGGTGGCACAGCTTCCGAATTTAATATCAATGGCAATCCTGCAATTATTTTAGTTGCAGGTTTACAAGGTAGTGGTAAAACAACTTTTACCGGAAAATTGGCAACCTATCTTAAAGCACAAAAAAAATCTCCTTTAGTGGTTGCTGCCGATATTTATCGCCCTGCAGCTATTGAACAATTAACTGTTTTAGCCAACCAAATAGGTGTAAGTATTTATAAAGAACCCGATACCAAAGATGCAGTATCAATTGTACAAAATGCCATAAAAGAAGCAAAAGCAACCAATAAAAATGTAGTAATAATAGATACTGCCGGACGATTGGCGATTGATGAAATAATGATGACAGAAGTTGCCAATATTAAAGCAGCAGTTAACCCTACTGAAATATTATTTGTTGTAGATGCTATGACCGGTCAAGATGCTGTAAACACAGCAAAAGCATTTAACGATCGATTGGATTTTACAGGTGTAGTATTAACAAAATTAGATGGAGATACACGTGGCGGAGCTGCATTATCTATAAAATACACTGTAAATAAGCCTATTAAATTTATGAGCAGTGGAGAAAAGATGGATACACTCGATGTATTTTATCCCGATCGAATGGCTCAACGAATTTTAGGAATGGGTGATATTGCCTCGTTAGTAGAAAAGGCACAAGCACAATTTGATGAAGAGCAAGCTAAAAAATTAGAAAAGAAAATTAAAAAAAATCAATTCGACTTTCAAGATTTTTTGGAACAATTACAGCAAATTAAAAAAATGGGCAACCTAAAAGATTTAATGGGCATGATTCCCGGAGTAGGTAAGGCTATTAAAGATGTAGATATTAATGATGATGCTTTTAAAGGAATTGAGGCAATTATACAATCAATGACTCCATCCGAAAGATCAAACCCCGATTTAATTAATCAAGGCAGAAAACTGAGAATTGCAAAAGGTTGCGGAAAAGATTTGAGCGAAGTAAATGCATTTATGAAACAATTTGAGCAAATGAAAAAGATGATGAGCATGATGAATAAAATGCCAACAGGTGGGTTTCCGGGAATGAGAGGCATGAGAAACTAACCATGTTAAATTTTTATGAAAAGCAGAATTTAGAATGCAAAACTTGGTAGGTATAAATTCGTTTATTAATTTCGCCGTCCAATTAATTTAGAAACCCTATTTCTTAACGCCTTTAAATTTCTATTTAACATGGCAGTAAAAATGAGATTGCAAAGACACGGAAGTAAAAAACGCCCATTCTACTTTATAGTAGTGGCCGATGCCCGTGCACCAAGAGATGGTAAGTTTATTCAAAAAATCGGAACTTACAATCCATTAACTGTACCTGCAACTATTCAATTAGACCGTCAAAAAGCCTTAGATTGGTTGCATAAAGGTGCTCAACCCACCGATACAGTTCGTCGTATTCTCTCTTTCAAGGGAGTGTTGTTCTTAAAACATCTATTGCGTGGTGTAAAATTAGGCTTGTTCGATGAAGCTGCAGCGATGGTAAAATTTCAGCAGTGGCATGATGAACATGAAGCCCAAATTAAACGTCGCAGTGATACACATCGTAATCAACAACGCCAACGCCGCGAATATAAACCGGCTGTTAAAAAAGTTGATGGAGATGCCCAAAGTTCTAGCGAAGCTTAGTTTAACTCAATTAACTCATTCCCAATAAAATCCCGAATAAATTTTTATTTGGGATTTTTTAGTTTTAAACTATTTCCTAAAATGATCTCAATAATGAAATCTAATAGGTTTATGTTTTTGGGAAAAAAACACCAATAATTGAACAAAAGAAAGTTTTTTCGGTTAAAAATGTAGTTTTGGTATCTATTACTAATAATAATATTAGATTATTATCAATAATAGCTCTCATATTGCTATAACATGGTCAGCACACTTCTGGCACTGTATTGCAATTAACAACAAAATTAAATTTTCAAGGGCACAATTAATTTATGCCTAAAGGTGTACATAAAAAGTAATATAATTTTTAATGAGTAAAGTGGCCATATATAGAAAGGAACATTTTTGTGCAGCACATCGGTTGCACAATTCGCAGTGGGATGATGAGAAGAATAAGCGTGTTTTTGGATTATGCAATAATCCTAATTATCATGGCCATAATTATGAGATAATTGTAAAAATAGTAGGTATACCGAACCAAGAAACAGGTTATGTGTTAGATACTAAAATTTTAAGCGATTTAATTCAAAGAGAAGTTATTAAAAAATTCGACCATAAAAATTTAAATTTAGATGTAGCTGAATTTAAACAGATTAATCCAACAGCAGAAAATATAGCAATTGTAATATACAATTTGCTAAAACCTAAGCTGGATGAAGATTTAGAATTAAAAATATTATTGTATGAAACAGAAAGAAACTTTGTTGAATATCCGGCTTAATGGCGATAAAATTGAGTTAAGCGATATTTTAATAGACGAGATGGGAGATAATCATGTAAGTACATCGGTGGATACGCCATTACGTGCAGATGCTTTTGATATAAGTGATGAGGAGAAAATTAATGCAATAGAAAAACATTTTGCATCGATTATGGAAATAATGGGATTGGATTTAAGTGATGACAGTTTAAAAGGTACTCCACGTCGTGTTGCAAAAATGTATATCAAAGAAATATTTAGTGGTATTAATCCTGCTAATAAACCCAATGTAGCATTGTTCGATAATAAATATAAATACAATGAAATGTTGGTAGAAAAAAATATTTCATTTTATAGTAACTGCGAACATCATTTTGTACCAATTATTGGTAAAGCTCATCTGGCATATATTAGTAATGGTAAAGTTATTGGATTAAGTAAATTAAACAGATTGGTTGAATACTACGCCAAACGTCCGCAGGTTCAAGAACGCATGACTATGCAAATAGGTAAAGAGTTGCAAGCTGTTTTAGGTACAGAAGATGTTGCTGTGTTAATTGATGCCAAACATTTATGTGTTGCAAGCCGTGGAGTAGAAGACGATACATCCAGCACCATTACTGCATTTTATGGTGGTAAGTTTAAAGACGATACAACGAAGAATGAATTTCTTCGGTTAATAGAAATGAAAACTGAATTTTAAAATTGAATGCTATTATACACAAAACCCGGTAACATTTTTTGGTATCGGGTTTTCTTTTATTTTTGAGTTGTTATTAAAATTTTAATATGAGTAAACATGCATTTATTTTTCCCGGACAAGGAGCACAATATAGTGGAATGGGAAAAACTTTATACGAAACAAATCATCATGCAAAAGAACTTTTTGAAGAGGCCAATGAAATAATGGGTTTTAGAATTAGTGATATAATGTTTGAAGGAACTGAAGAGGAATTAAAACAAACTAATGTTACACAGCCTGCTATTTTTTTACACTCGGTTATTGCATTTAAAGTATTAGTAACACAAATACCCGATATGGTTGCAGGTCACTCACTTGGAGAGTTTTCTGCCTTAGTAGCTAACAATGTTTTACCGTTTAAAAATGCTTTGCAATTAGTAAGTATACGTGCTAATGCTATGCAAAAAGCATGTGCATTACATCCTTCAACAATGGCGGCGGTATTGGCTTTAGCAGATGATAAAGTTGAAGAAATTTGTACGACTATTATGCAAGAAACAGGTGAAGTTGTTGTGCCTGCAAATTATAATTGTCCGGGACAGTTAGTAATTAGCGGTTCAATAAAAGGAATTGATATTGCTTGCCAAAGAATGAAGGCTGCCGGTGCAAAACGTGCTTTGGTATTACCTGTTGGCGGTGCATTTCATAGTCCATTAATGTTATCTGCCAAAGAAGAATTGGCTGCTGCTATTGAGGCTGCCACCTTTCATTCGCCTTCTTGCCCTATATACCAAAATGTAGTAGCAAAAGCGGTGTCAAATGCTGCCGATATAAAAAATAATTTAATTAATCAGTTAACAGGTGCAGTGCGTTGGACACAAACTGTTCAAGCCATGCAAGCCGATGGTGCTATACATTTTACAGAAGTTGGTCCGGGAAAAGTTTTACAAGGGTTAGTGCAGAAAATTTTTAAAGAAGCAGTTGTTGATGGAGTGAATTAATAGCTATATCATAAAACTATTTTCAATAAGTAATAACATACTACCGCTACATTAGAAGTCCAGTATTCCATTCATCCATTCCGGATCTAAAGTGGCATTATATTTTTTATAAAAATTAATGGCAGGTTCATTCCATTCCAATACCTGCCAAACCATTCTTTTAAAATTTCTGGCTTTGGTTTCTTCAATAACTTTTTCAAATAAAAGTTTGCCTAAGCCATTTCCACGCATTTTTTCTGTTACTAAAATATCTTCTAAATATAAACATTGCCCTTTCCATGTACTGTATCTTATGTAATACAACGCAAATCCTTCTACGTTGCCATTCACTTCGGCTACAAAAGCCCACCATACCGGATTTTTACCAAAACCACTTTCTTTAAAATGTTCTATATCAACAGTAACTTCGTGTGGAGCTTTTTCGTATAGTGCTAATTCTTTTATAAGTTCTAATAAACGAAAACAATCTTTTTTTTCTGCCTTACGAATTTTTATATCCATTTTTTAATAAGTTAATATGCATTACAATTTCAAACAAATATTCATCCCAGAACTGAATTGCTTCTTTAACAATTGAATAATCAGTTCTACCTTTAAAATAACCATTTTTTATACTTGAAGAAATGGTTACTCCATTATAATTATTAGGAATAATAGTGCCAATACCATCGCTAATGTTAAAAGAAACAATTAATTCACCATCTTTTATTTTAGATCTTTGTGAAAGAATTTTCTCTGATGAACTCCGGTATTCTTTAAGTAAATTGTTTCTTTCTTCTGCAATAAAGAGATGAAAAATTTGAGGTTCTGGCTTTAGTTTTATAAGTTTCTCCCATTTAGTGTCAATTACTTTTTGAACTTCAATTTCGCTATTTTTTCTATCAACTTTACATAAGACATGTCCAACAGTTCTCAATAATGTGAGATTTGAAATCCAAATAACTCTATATTCAGCATTTTGCCTGTTTTCTAAAAGCATTTCAGCAGCTATTCTGCAATCATCTAATACTTGTAATGCTTTTAATGGGTAGTTAATAAACATGCTCATTTTAACACCTTTTGTTTTAATTTCTAAAATTGAAACCGAGTCTGGCTTAGTTCAATAAAATTACTGAACACATAAGATCGCAACACAACAGATTGGTTATTATTTTTGGGATATTAAAAATTTTATTGCAATGCCTGTTCAAAATCGTTAATGATATCTTCTATATTTTCTATGCCAACGCTTAAACGAATTAACCCATCGGTAATGCCAAATTTTTCTCTTTCTTCCTTACTTACACCTTTATGGCTCATACTTGCCGGATGAGAAATTAAGGTATCTACAGTGCCCAAAGAAATGGCACGAACACACATTTGTAATTTGTTGATGAATTTTTTTCCTGAATCTAATCCGCCTTTTAATTCAAAACTCATAACAGCACCGGGATGTTTCATTTGTTTTTTTGAGATGGCATAATCGGGATGAGATGTTAAACCGGTATAATTTACTTTTTCAACCGCCGGATGTTGTGCTAAATAATTAGCAACAATTGCTGCATTGCTGCAGTGGCGTTGCATTCTAAGTTCCAATGTTTTTAAGCCATTGCTTAATAAAAATGCATCGAACGGATTGCTATTGCCACCCAATAATACATGCCATTTCCAAACTTTGGTATTCATCAATTCAATATCCTTTCCTAATAATACACCGCCAATAGCAGTGCCATGCCCGTTTAAAAATTTAGTAGTAGAATGAAAAACAAAATCTACATTATATTTAAATGGCTGCTGTAAATAAGGTGTTGCAAAAGTATTATCTACACTTACTAAAATATTTTTTTCTTTGGCAATATTTGTTACAGCTTCTATATCCACACATTGAATGGTTGGATTAGCCGGGGTTTCTATATGTATTAGTTTAATAGCATTATTCTTTGAAACAATTTCTTTTACTGTATGTAAATCTCTTAGGTCTGCAATAATTACATTGATATTATTTTCTGCTAAAACTTTATGTAACAACTCATGCGTACCACCATATAACGAATAGTGTGATAATACGGCATCGCCGGATTGTAAGGTGCTTAAAAATAAGGTGGTCATGGCGGCTTGCCCACTGGAATGAAGTATGGCTTTAAGTTGTAGCGAGTTGCCGGTTTTATCAGTTAATCCAAATGCTTCTAATGCAGCAATGGTTTTTTCTGCAGCGGTAAAGGTAGGATTACCCCAACGTGAATAGATTCTTGATTTATCTGATCCTGCAAAACGTTCCATTCCTTGTTCGGCCGTATCGAATGTAAAAGTTGATGTGGCAAAAATAGGTGTAATGTGTGCAAACTCTGCATTATTGTTATCGGCTGCGTGTAATGCAATAGAACTAATGCCGGATAAGTGAAACAATCCTTTATTCATAATAAATTATATAATAGTTGTAAGCAAAATCTTTATTCAATAAAAATACAGCATACTATACTATTTATAATAGCGAAGTGAATAAAAGTTGCAGGGTGTGGTTAATCAATTTACTCTGCTAAAGTCCAAACAGAAGTTCTGCCAAACCAAGAAAAACTACAAATAAAACCACGAAGTTTTAAACTTTTTTCTGTTAAAGTTAATTTTCCACAATAGGTTTTTCCACTATGAGGATCATAAACAGTTCCCTCTTCATACACATTGGGTTCTGTGCTTTTTTTAAATTTTTTTAAGATGACTAAATTTAAAACAGGTGTTGATTTTAATTTATCATCCGGGTTTTTATTATCAACTCTTGGATGACCATTTTTGTCATTAGGTGTTTGTAAGTAAATTATTTTGCCATAGAAATATCCATCACTTGCTTTATATATTTGAATTTTCGAAGTTTTTTCTTCACTCCACCAAATTTTTTCAATTGGTTCTTTTTGTGCTATGCCAAATTTAGTAATTAGTACTAATGCAAATAGTAATATATTTTTCATAAAATATTTAATATTTAGGAAAACAAAAGTATAATAATAGTAATTGAATTGATCATTAAGTTAGCTATTATAGGCCCATTTAATCCAAGTGGCACCCCAGGTAAATCCTCCACCAAAAGCTGCAAGTATAATATTATCTCCTTTATGTAATTGTTTTTCCCAATCCCATAGGCATAATGGAATAGTTGCTGCTGTTGTATTTCCGTAGCGTTGAATATTAATCATTACTTTATCTTTCGATAAACCCATTCGGTTAGCAGTTGCATCAATAATTCTTAAGTTAGCCTGATGAGGAACCAACCATTCTATATCATCTCCGGTTAAATTATTTCTTTCTAATAATTCGGCACTAACATCGGCCATACCTTTTACAGCAAATTTAAAAACAGGTTGTCCATCCTGATGTATAAAGTGTTCTTTAGCTAAAACGGTTTCAACACTTGCGGGTTTTAAAGAGCCGCCAGCTCTCATGTATAGATAATTCTTTCCAATACCATCGCTTTTTAAAAGACTATCCATTATTCCATCTTCATCGGTACTTGGTTCTAATAAAACAGCACCTGCTGCATCGCCAAATAAAATACAGGTTGCTCTATCGGTATAATCAACAATACCGCTCATTTTATCGGCACCAACTACAACAACCTTTTTATATCGGCCACTTTCAATAAATGAAGCACCGGTGGTTAAGGCAAATAAAAAACCACTGCAAGCGGCATTTAAATCGAATCCAAAAGCATTAGTAGCTCCTATATTATCGCCAATAATATTGGCTGTAGCCGGAAACATCATATCGGGTGTAACGGTGGCACAAATAATACAATCTATTTCTTTGGCATCAATATTTCTTTTGCGTAGTAGTTCTTGTACTGCGGGTGTTCCTAAATCGCTGGTAGCTTTACCGGGTTCTCTTAAAATTCTTCTTTCCTCAATTCCGGTTCTTGTTCTTATCCATTCATCGTTGGTTTCTACCATTTTTTCTAAATCGGCATTGGTAAGTTTTGTTTCTGGAACATATCCACCAACGGCTGTAATTGCTGCTTTGATTTTTGTCATGCTTTTCTATATAATTATATTAAAAATCGGGCACAAATATCTGAAATCATCTTATAAAAAAATTTGTAAATTATTTTCAATGTTTTTTAAGCATTGCCAAATTAACTAAAATTGGCTTTAATACTATATTTTTGAGGAATATGATTGCTTTTGTTAAAGGTAATTTTGTGGATAAAACACCCTCGCATGTAGTTGTAGAGGTAAATGGTGTGGGATACGATTTGCAAATTAGTTTGCATACCTATTCGGCTATTGCAGATAAAGAAAGTGGCAAATTGCATACTCATTTACAGATTACCGAAAATAATCAAACACTTTTTGGATTTGCAGAGCAAGCTGAAAAAGAAATATTTTTACAATTAATTAGTGTAAGTGGTATTGGTGCAGCTACTGCAAGAGTGATGTTGTCTGGAATGAAGCCGGTAGAAATTGCGAAAGCTATTGTGCAAGGAAATACCAAATTATTGGCAACCATAAAGGGAATTGGCAAAAAAACAGCAGAAAGATTAATTGTTGAATTAAGAGATAAGTTAAGCAAACAATCAATAGAAACAAGCAATATAGCACCAGAATCTGTTATGGAAGAAGATGCTGTTAATGCATTAATTGCTTTAGGAATTAATAGAGTTGCAGCAGAGAATATTGTAAAAAAAATCATACTTTCAAGTCCCAATGCTACATTAGAACAAATTATTAAACACGCACTTAAAAATCTGTAGTTTATTGTAAAACTTCTACACAACCAAGACTAATTTTTTGAAGCAAAGAAGTGTTTATTTTGTGCTGTTATTAATAACTGTTAGTGCATTGGTTTGTACTACGTCAACTCTTTTTGCTCAAACCAATACAAAAGATTCTTTACGTTTCCCTTTAACCGATAGAAGGGGTGATAAATTTACTTTTAATTCAACCAATCCTTTCGATCTTTCCGATACTGGAATTATTAAACAAAGGTTGGAATACGATCCGGTAACCAATAGATATAATATTGTTGAAAAAATAGGCAATACTTTATACCGAAATCCCACCTATCTTACTTTTCAAGAGTATTATCAATTACGAGCTAAAAAAGAAGAAATAGATTATTTTAAACTTCGAGCTGCAGCTTTAGATTCTTTAAATAAAAAAGTACAACGACCCAAGCCTCATGTATATACCAGTTTATTTGATAGAATTTTTGGTGTAAATAATATTCTTCCAAAAGGAGGCAATACCAATCCTTTGAAAGTAGATATTAAAACTCAGGGAAATATTGATTTAATGATGGGTTATTTGGGTCAAAACACATTAAATCCAACACTTCCAGAAAATGCACGCAGAACCGGCGGTTTCGATTTTAATATGAATGCCAACATTAATACCAATGCTAATATTGGCGATAAACTAAAACTTCCTTTTAATTACAATACATTGGCCAATTTCGATTATTTGAATAAATTGAAATTAGATTATAAAGGAATGGATGATGAAATTATTCGCAGTATTCAAGCAGGTAATGTTACTTTTCAGTCAAAGGGATTATTAATACCCAGTGCACAAAACTTATTTGGTATTAAAACACAATTACAATTTGGTCGGTTATCAATTACTGGTGTTTTGGCTAATCAAAACTCTCAAACGCAAAGTCAAAGTTTACAAGGCGGAGCCTCTTTAAACAGGTTTCAAAAAAAGTTAGATGATTATGAAGAAAATAAAAACTTTTTATTAGCTCATTACTTCCGAAAAAACTTTAAAAATGCTATGAGTAATTTGCCTGTAGTAAACAGTCAGGTTCAAATTAAGCGAATTGAAGTGTGGGTTACAAATAGAAACGGAACTACAACAGATACACGTTATGTAGTAGGGTTAATGGATTTGGGCGAAAATCAGCCGTATAATGTAACAATATCATCACTTACATCTAATCCTTTGCCATCGAATGGTTCAAATAATTTGTATAGTTCAATTATTAATAATCCTTCCAGTCGCGATCCATCATTAGTAGCTGGTATATTACAGGGAAGAAGTTTAAATGCAGTAGATGATTATGAAAAAACATTTGCCCGAAAATTATCGCCTTCAGAATATTATTTCAATCCGCAAATTGGATTTATTTCTTTAAATAGTTTGCAATTACAGCCAGATGATGTTTTAGCAGTTGCTTATCAATATACATATAACGGTAGAGTATATCAGGTAGGAGAATTTTCACAAGATGTAGGTGTAGATTCAACTCAAGGGGTTCAAAAAGTATTGTTTTTAAAACTTTTAAAAGCTACTTCTTCTCGAACTAATTTACCTATTTGGAAGCTGATGATGAAGAATGTATATTCTTTAAATATGGGAAATATTACTCGGGATGGGTTTAAATTAAACATATTATATCAGCAACCGAGTGGTGGCACAAATGTTTATTTACCTGAAGCATTGCCTGCGGTTAATGGAAAAACTTTATTGAATATTTTAAATTTAGATAGATTAAACAGCCGAAACGATCCACAACCCGATGGTGTATTCGATTTTGTAGAAGGCTTCACTATTTTACCTCAATATGGGAAAATAATTTTTCCGGTATTAGAGCCATTTGGAAGCGATTTAGATGCATTGGCATTTAACGGCCAGCCATCTTCAATAAAACAAAAATATTTATTTCCGCAATTATACGATTCCATAAAAGCTATAGCTCAAACTTATGCTAACGTTGATAGGTTTATGATGCAAGGCATGGCAAAAGGTAGTAGTAGCTCCGATATATTTTTAAATGCTGTAAATGTTCCGCAAGGTTCGGTTAAGGTAACAGCCGGCGGACAAATATTGCAAGAAGGAACCGATTATGTAATTGATTATAATTTAGGAACCGTAAAAATTATTAATCAGGCAATTATTAATTCGGGTGTGGCGGTAAATGTATCGTACGAAAATAATGCAGGAGTTGGTTTGCAACAAAGAGGGTTTATGGGATTGAGATTAGACTATGCTGCCAGTAAAAAATTATCTGTTGGAGGATCAATGGTAAGATTAAATGAACGCCCGTTTTTTACAAAAATGAGTTATGGAGAAGATCCACTGCGTAATACAATGTATGGACTTGATTTTTCTTATAAATCAGATTGGGATGGACTTACAAGAGCTTTAAATAAATTGCCTTTCTATTCCTCTAAAGCAAAATCGTCCATTACAGCGTATGGAGAAGGAGCTTATTTTAAACCCGGGCATCCACCTCAAATTGGTAATGGAGCAAACGGATTAATTTATATGGATGATTTTGAAGGAACTACCAGTAATATTGATTTACGATTTCCTTTGGTTTCATGGGCATTAGCATCAACACCACAAGGCACAACCGATTTTCCAGAGGCAGCTTTAAATGACGATTTAAATTATGGTAAAAACAGAGCCAAACTTTCGTGGTATAATATTGAACCCAATTTGCAAGATAAAAATGCACCTAATAATCCGTTGGCGGCTAATCTCACAGAATTAAGCGATCCAAGAGTACGAATGGTATACACCAACGAATTGTTTCCGCAGCAAACAACTAACATTACCAATACGCAAACGGTTACTTTCGATATGGCTTATTATCCAACAGAAAAAGGCCCCTATAATTACGAAAGCAATATCAGTCAGATTGATGCCAATGGAAAATTAAAAAATCCACAAAAACGTTGGGGTGGAATGATGCGAAGTCTTGACCAAACCGATTTTGAAACCAATAATATTGTGTATGTAGAGTTTTTGGTGCAAGATCCTTTCATTAAAAATTCCAATAGTACAGGCGGTAAATTGCGCATTAATTTGGGAGATGTAAGTGAAGATATTTTACGTGATGGAAAACGTTTTTATGAAAATGGATTAAATACTCCCAATTCTCCGGCTCCTATGGATACCAGCAAATGGGGAAATGTACCTTTAAATCCAATTCAAACCACAAATGCTTTTAGCAACAATGCATCGGACAGGCCATTTCAAGATATTGGTTTAGACGGTTTAAATGATGATAGCGAAAAAATAAAACACAACGATTATTTGGTACAGCTATCTAATAATTTTGGAGCAAGTTCAGCAGCGTATCAAAAAGCCGCAAAAGACCCTTCCAATGATGATTATACTTGGTACAGAGATCCTTCTTTCGATGCAGGCGGAACAGGTATTTTAGGGAGGTATAAAAATTATAATAATACCGAAGGAAATTCACCGGTTGTATTGGGTAATAATATTTTATCTCCTGCGGCAACTCTGTATCCGGATAATGAAGATTTGAATAGAGATAATACACTCAATCAAACAGAACAATATTTTGAATATGAAATTGATTTAAAACCGGGTATGGGTGTTGGCTCTAATCCATACATAGCCCAAAAACAAGTAGTACCTGTAACCTATGCCAATGGAACTAAAGGAAGCGAAAATTGGTATTTATTCAGAGTACCTATTAACAGTTATACCAGAAAAATTGGTAATATCCCCGACTTTAAATCTATTCGCTTTATCCGAACCTATTTAACCGGCTTTACCGATTCGGTAATATTGCGGTTTGCATCGTTTAATTTGGTAAGAGATGCTTGGCGTCAATTTAATTATCAATTAGATTCTACAGGTTCATATACACCACTGTCTTCTTCGCCTACAACTTTTAATGTTACATCAGTTAATTTAGAACAAAATAGTGGCCGAACTCCTGTAAATTATATCATTCCTCCGGGCATTCAGCGTGTGCAACAATTAAGTAACAATGGTGTAAATATTTTGCAGAATGAACAATCGTTAAGTTTACAAGTACACAATTTAGCCAATGGAGATGCAAGGGCTGTTATTAAAACAGTAAATTTTGATTTAAGATATTATGGCAGATTATCTATGTTTAGCCATGTTGAAAGTATTGTGGGAAGCAATGTTAAAGATAATGAGGTTAATTTGGTAATGCGTATTGGGCAAGATTTTTTGAGCAATTATTATGAAATAAAAATTCCTTTAAAAGTTACGTTACCCGGTATGTATTCCTCAGCACAAGATACAGTGGTATGGCCTACAGCCAATAATCTTGATTTTAATTTACAAGATTTAATTAATTTAAAACTAAAGAGAAATAATTCGGGTATTTCAGTTACCAATATTTTTAGACAAATAGTAGGCAGCAAAGTATATAGTATTATGGGTAATCCTAATTTGGGGCAAGTAACCGGAATTTTAATAGGAGTAGAAAATGCAAAAGATAATAATCTTTCTCCTTTAAATGCTGAAGTATGGGTTGATGAATTACGATTATCGCAAATTAATGAGCAAGGTGCTTATGCTGCTACAGGAAGAGTAGATATAACATTGGCCGATTTGGGTAAAGCTTCTATTTCGGTTAATACACATACTCAAGGATTTGGCACATTAGATTCGCATATTAACGATAGAGCCCGTGATAACTTATTTCAATTCGATGCCTCACTTTCTATTGATGCAGGAAAATTAGTACCCAAAGCTGCCCGATTATCTATTCCGGTTTATGCAGGTATTAATCAAACAACGGTTTTGCCGCAATACGATCCGTACGATTTAGATATTTTATTAAAAACCAAATTATCGGCCAGTACAACCAAAGCCATTAGAGATTCTATTAAAAATGCGGCAATGGATAGAACCACAATTAAAACATTAAATTTTACTAATGTGCGTGTAATGCCAAAAGGCAAAACACATTTATGGAGCCTTAGTAATTTCGATTTAAGTTATTCCTATACACAAACAGTAGAATTTAGTCCTGTAATTCAAAATAATTCGCTTACTAAATGGCGGTTTAATTTGGGTTATAGCTATACTAATGCAACAAAATATCATCAGCCTTTTAAAAAATTAATTAAATCTAACAGCAACTGGTTTTCTTTAATAAAAGATTTTAATTACAACTTAAAACCTTCTTTAATAAGTATTAGAACCGATATTAATAGGCAGTTTGGCCAATATACACCACGTATTGTAAATACCGATTTAACTTTCTCGAAAATTACTTCGGTAGATACTACCTACGATAAATATTTTAGATTCGACAGATATTATAATATGCGATGGGATTTAGCCCGATCGCTGAATTTCGATTTTTCTGCAACAAACAATGCAATTGTTGATGAACCTTATGGTGCCTTAAATTCAAAAGCTAAAAAAGATTCTGTTAAACAAAATTTTTGGAAAGGCGGCAGAAATATTATGTATCAGCAGAGAACTATTTTAAGTTATACAATTCCGCTTAATAAGCTTCCTATTACCGATTTTATTTCGGCAAGATATAGTTATGCAACTTCTTACAATTGGATAGCAGCAAGCAGATTGGCAATTAGTTTAGGAAATATTATTGAGAACAGTCAAGAAAATAATTTCACCGGTGATTTCGATTTTACAAGATTGTATAATAAATCTAAGTGGTTGCGAAATGCCCAATCAATACCAAAAATAACTTCTTCTCAAAAAAATGGTATCAATAAACCCAATAACAATTCTCCATCTCCCAATAAATCAGCAACTAATAATATTTTAGGTGTAACTATTTTAACGCGAAACGAGGTAATACATGATAAATACGGAAATAAACTTACAGGAAAAGAAAAGCGAGCAGCATTAAAAAAATGGCGGCAACAAAAAAGGGATCTTCGCTTAGCAAAAAAATTACAAATAGCAAATGAACCAAAGCAAGTAAGCGATATAGAAAAAACCGGAATTGGATTATTAACGATGGTAAAGCATGTTGGATTAGAATATGGAGCAAATTATAGAAGCCGTATTCCAGGGTATATGGATAGTACGCAATTTTTGGGTCAAAATTGGAGAAGTATGGAACCCGGGTTAGATTATATTTTTGGTCGCCAACCCGATACCAATTGGTTAAACAGAAAAGCTGCCAAAGGATTAATTACAAGAGATAGTACATTTAATTTATTGTATAGGCAAAATTTTGAACAACGATTTAAACTTACCGCACAAGTTGAACCTATTAGAGACCTAAGAATAGATTTGAATGTTGATAAAACATTCTCGAAAGAATATTCTGAATTATTTAAAGATACTACTAATTCGGGCTTAGCTCAACAACATTTAAACCCTTATGCTACGGGTAGTTTTAGTGTTTCGTATATTTCATTCAATACTTTATTTGGTAAACGAAATCCTAATGAAATAACTTCATCATTTCAAAAATTTGAAGATAATAGGTTAATTATTTCGGCACGTGTTGCTCAAAAAAATCCATATTGGAATGGGTTGTACACCAATGATGGTTTTGCTTCGGGATATGGAAGGTATTCGCAAGATGTTTTAATTCCGGCTTTTCTTGCTGCATATACTAAAAGTAGTCCTTATACAATTCCATTATTAAAAGAAAATAATGGAAATATTACTTCAAATCCTTTTAGTGGTATTTTGCCTAAACCTAATTGGCGATTAACTTATAGCGGATTAACCAAAATTCCTGCCCTTGCCGATGTTTTTTCTTCCATAGTTATTACACATGCTTATTCGGGTACATTAAGCATGAATAGTTTTTCAAGTGCATTAAATTATCAAGATCCATTGCGTCGTGGTACACCCGGATTTATAGATTCGGTAAGTGGTAATTTTATTCCTTTTTTCTTAGTGCCCAATATTACCATGCAAGAACAATTTTCTCCATTAATTGGTATTAATGTAACAACCATTGATCAATTAAACTTGAAGTTTGAATATAAAAAAGCAAGAATAATGAGTTTAAGTTTGGTAGATTTTCAATTAAGTGAAACCAATAGTACCGAGTGGACAATAGGCGGAAGTTGGAGAAAAAGAGGATTGAATCTTCCTTTTCAATTACCTTTTATGAATGGAAAAAAGTTACAAAATGATCTTACTATTAAATTAGATATTTCTATGCGAAATGATTTAACAACTAATAGTAAATTAGACCAAAGTAATGCCTATGGAACAGGCGGACAAAGAGTAATTATTATTCAGCCTGCTATAGATTATGTTTTGAATAATAGAATAAATATAAAATTGTACTTCGATCAAACAAGAGCTACGCCCTATATTTCTACTTCATCGCCTACTATTATTACCCGTGGCGGATTACAGGTAAGAGTATCTTTAACTCAATAATATTATTTTTTATAAAATAAATTTGCATTAGCCTGTGCAGTAGGCATAATAGTTAACTCGTTAATGCATACATGTTCGGGTAGTGTAGCACAATAGAAAACTGTATCGGCAATATCGTTAGCAGATAATGGCGTATAACCTTCGTAAACTGCAGCTGCTTTTGCTGCATCACCTTTAAAGCGTACTAAAGAAAATTCAGTTTCTGCAGCTCCCGGATGTATTGCCGTAACTTTAATAGAATGATGTAATAAATCAATTCTCATACTTTTACTTAAAGCATCTACGGCATGTTTGCTGGCACAATAGCCATTACCATATTGGTACACTTCTTTTCCTGCAATAGAGCCTATATTAATAATATGTCCTTTTTGTTTTGCAATCATATAAGGTAAAATAGCTCGAGTAACATACATCATGCCTTTAACGTTGGTATCGAGCATAGTTTCCCAATCGTCAATTGCTGCATTTTCAAAACTATCTCTGCCCAATGCAAGTCCTGCATTATTAATTAGTACATCAATATTTTTCCATTCATCAGTTAATCCCGATAAAATAGTAAATACTTCATTTTTATTTCTAACATCAAAAGTTAATGGTAAAACCTTTATTGTGTATTTTTTTTCTAATGCATTGGCTAAAGCAAGTAAGGTATCTTTTCTTCTTCCGGTAATAATAATATTTGATTGATTGGATGCAAATTTTTCGGCTATTGCTTTACCAAAACCAGATGTAGCGCCGGTTACAAGAATAGTTTTATTCATAACAAGTTTTTTTATTCAATTTAGAAGTTGATTGTTTTATTCAAAAATGGTTTAACGAATTAATACAACAGTTCCCTTCTTAAAAATGTTGTTGCCTTTAAAATCAATTCCTTGTGCAACATAAACATACGCACCACTGGGTTGTTGTGTTCCGTTAAATGTTCCATCCCATCCATCTCCAATTTGTGATGTACTGAATAATAATTGTCCGTACCGATTATAAATTCTAAAAAAATTCAGTTTAGATAATCCAACGGTAATGGGTTTAAGTATATCATTAAGTCCATCTTTATTAGGGGTAAATGCACTGGGAATAAATATTTCCGGATTAGACTTATAAATCTTTACAGTTATAAAACTCTCTGCAAAGCAGCCAATAGCATTGGTTGCAGTTACTTTATACTTTATAGAATCGATACTTGCATTTAAAGTAGCAATAGGGTTATAAATAGATGAATTGTTTAGTCCTATTGTTGGGCTCCAAGAATAAGAAAGTGCCTCTTGGCTGGTGCTAGTAGCAATTAATTGTAAAGGCTGATTGGCAATAATAGCTGTATCGTGTCCGGCATTTAGGGTAATAAGCGGTAAAACATTTATTCTAAATGTGTCGGTTAAAATGTTAGGACAATTGCCATTTTTAAAACTAATAATATAATCTGTTTTTTTAGAAGGGGCTGCTTGTGCAGTAAGGTACAGAGGATTGGATGATATGTTGTTGTTATTAGGATCGAATAGGGCTGTTTTTGTTGACCATGTATAACTTGTAGCCGCCTGAATATTTAAGTTTAAAATAGCTTTTGTGCCAAAGCAAATGCTGGTATCGGTAGGCGAAATAGTTGCTTGGGGAAATAACGCATCATAAATAGCTGTATAAGCAATTTTGCTGGTATCGGCTGGGCAGGCACCGCTTTGTACTACTACCCGATATTGTGTTGGTGTACTCGATGCTAACACACTATAAACCGAATCGGTATAAATAGGATTAATATTTTTCCAATGCAATGTATCGGCAGAAGATTGCCAATTAATAATTTTTCCTTTAAAACCATTTGCAGTTAAATTAGCACCTTTGTTTTGGCCTAAACAAATAGAAATATTTGATGGACTAATTGCTCCGCCTACACTTTTTTCACTAACAATAATAGTTGCATTATTAGACGTATCTAATGCACAAACACTACCATTTTGTACCACTGCTTTGTAATAGGTTGAATTTAATAGATTAGCTGCTGTATAAGATGTTGTATTAGGATTACCAATATCTCTCCAATTAATAGAATCGGTAGAGGATAGCCACTTTATAACATTACCTACACTACCATTTAATTGTAAAATGGAACTATTGTTTCCGGTACAAACCGTAGTATTTCCGGTTATGGTTCCGGCTATAGTTGGTGGAGAAGTATTTACATTTATTGAGGAAGATAAATTGGCACAAGAATTTTTTTGATTAACCGAAATTTGTCCGGGTGTATTTCCTACAATTACCGATAAAATGTTGGTGTTATTTGAGTTGTTTAAAATAGTCCATCCATTTGGAACTACCCAATTATAGGTGGCTCCGGCTAATGCGGGAATAGTATATAGGGAAGTATTATTAGTACATGCAGGATTATCTCCGGTTATAGTTAATCCGCCGCAAGTATTTCTTAATGCAATGTAGGCATAAGCAAAATGTCCACCGGGTACACAATTATCTGCTTCAAAAGTTAATACTACTTTTTGTCCACGATACGGTGATAAATCAAATGTAACTTCTGTCCATCCTTTTGTCCAAACTCTTTTTTTCGATTCATTAATATTTCCATTATCGTTGGGCGAGAGTGTATTACTTAAACTAAAACCTTCTTTAATAGCTGCATTCTGGTCTAATACAAAACTGGTGCCCGATGCAATAGTGGGTAATTGATAAAAGGCATTGGCACAATCTATAGTTCCGGTATTGGTATTTAAGTTGGCAGAAAAAAGGGGCACTTGCGACGTTAGGTGTGGGGCACTTTCTAAAACCATTGCATAAGCATACGTCATGGTATAGGGTGCCGATGGTGAACCTGCAGGCACATTAATTACATAACTAATACCTCTTATTAAACCACCTTTTGTACCTGTGCCATTACCGGTTGTAATAGTGGTAGAGCCCAACATAATTGAATAGCCATAATTAAATCCATTGATGGTAGGAATAGTAGCAAAGCCTCCAAAAGGATCGGTACTGTTTTGGGTAAGTACTTGAATACCCGGAGTTGAAAAAGTATATTCGTTAATTCCTTTATTACCTATAGTGCCAACAGGTGCGGCAACACTGGTATCGTATTTTTGCATAATGGCTGTTGGGCCATTACCATTGGCGTTATTGCCCGTGTAAGCTGCCCAATGGGTTAAATCTTTAGTAGAGAAATTAATATTAATTGGGCAAGCCTCATTTTGTGCAAAGAGCGAAATAGCCATTAAACCGAAAGTAAATAGCCATCCTATTTTTATCCAATAATACAACATAATTGTTAGTTTAAATACAGCATTACGCTACATTAATCAACCTTTTCAATAAAACCAAGTAAATAGTTATTTAGTACATCAACGGCTTCAATCATACTCATGTGTGCCACATTTTCTATTATATGAATATAAGAACAATGTGGAAGCTGAATTTGTTGTTCCAAATCTTTTAACGGAGCAGCAACATCTTTATCGCCAATTATAAATAAAATAGGACTATTAATGGAAGAGAGAATAGCTGTTCTATCGGGTCTTTGCATCATAGCACTATAATATTGTTGTAAAGCTTCTGTACTAAATTTTTTTCCTGCCTCAATTAAAGATGCTATTTCCTGCTGAAATGCTTCTTTAGAAATATCGGAAAATAAATTAGGAATAGTTATTTTAATAAATTGATAGGCACCTACTTCATTCATTGTTTTAATTGCTTTTGCCCGCATGGCTTTTTTTTCGTTAGAATCGGCGAATGCGGTAGAATGGATTAAGCCTAAGCCCAATATTTTTTCCGGAAATAATTCTGCAAAAGCTAATGATATATAGCCACCCATACTATGCCCCATTATAATACATGTATTAATTGCTTCTCTTTCAAGAATAGAATTAATACATATCGCAAAAGCCTCAATAGTGTTGATGCTTGCATTGTATGCCGATAAACCCGAACCGGGCAAATCGGGTACTATAACTAAACAATGTTGTTGTAAAAAATCAATTTGAGATTGAAAAATGTTTCCATCCTCCGGAAAACCATGAATTAATACCACAGGTTTTCCTTTTCCGTACATTCGGTACATTACTGGTTGTTGCAAATAAATAAACCTTTTTTGCATAACTATGCTTGATATAATTTGATATATCGTATTAATCCTGCTAATGCCAATGGAAACAAAGCAATATTTAATTGCTGGGGTATAATTAGCCAACTAACTAATAATAATGCTGTAATAACTGCTGCTATTAAAAAATATTTTTTAATAAATATTGGCTTCTTCCAAATAAAAAATGCTGCAAAAAAATTAGTAGGTAATGCCCAACACAAATTAAAGTTATTGGTACAAACAATATGGTCGGTTGCAAACCACATAAATAGTAAAAGAATACCTATTATTCCGGTACTGTATAATAAAAATGAATCAATCAGTTTGGTTGCAATTTTAGCCCAACCCGATTGAAGAAATGAGATAAGAATAATAAGAATTGAAATAATACTTGAAATAAGCAATGGAGTATATTGGTAGGCTGCTGTATTAGGTGGGTTTTCTTGTAAAATTAATTGCGTATTTAAAACTAAATGGGCGGTATCTTTTTTTAATAAGGCACTATCCAAACCTTTTAATAAATAATCGGGTAAAAACATAGCTTGTTGCGTGGTTACTTTTTCATCTGTTTTACTTCCCAATAAAATATCAATACCTAATTTACTCCATGGTTTTCCGCCTTTATCTAAATATTCGTGCAACATATTTCTATACGTTGTTCCTTTGGCGGTAATAGCATTAGGAATGGTAGCTGCGGTAATATTTTTAAAAACTATATCTCTTATTCTGGTAGTACAGTTATCGAACAAAAAATCGTATTTATAATAACGGTTTGCACCTTGTAAGTTGGTACTTAGTGCATTAATTATTTGTTGTTTTTGCAGGCAAGTTAGGTTTAGTTCTTGTTCGTAAATACTTCGCTTATCTTCAATGTATTGAATAAGAAAATCTTTGTATTGCTCAATAGATAAATAATAATCTAATCTGCCTCTAATAAACTTGGTATAAAAATCCGGATCATCGAAATTAAATGTGCCATAATTAAAAACAATATCGGTTCTATTGGCCGAATCTATAATTCTAATGGCTGTGTGCCCAAATGTGGCATATAGTTCATCGGCAGGTGCACAGGTTAATACGCTAACTCTTATTGGGCATGCATTGTTTTGAGCAAAAGTAAATTGCTTAAAAGCTAAAAGAAAAATGATGAAAATATATTTTCTCACAAAATTTTTTAAGTGCCCAAGTTCGGAAGAAATTATGAATTGGTTGACTGATTTTTTGGAATGTAGTGCCTATAATTTTTTTATAAGTGTTCAAGTATTTTTTGTTGTACCTCTTTTAATGTTTCGGGCGTTATAGGTATTTTTTTAGCTAAAGCATTCATATCTTTCATACTATTCATAGGTAATAAATGAATGTGTGCATGCGGAACTTCAAAACCAATAGTTATAATATTTACCCTATTATATTCATAAGCTTTTTGTATGGCATTTGCAATGGGTTGGGCAAAAGGTAATATACCGGCTAAATAATTGGCAGGTAAATCAAATAACCTATCTACTTCAATTTTAGGAACTACTAAGGTGTGCCCTAATGCCGATGGAAAAATATCTAAAAAGGCATAAAACATTTCGTTCTCTGCAATTTTATACGAAGGAATTTCTCCTGCAATGATTTTAGTAAAAATGCTCATAAATTTTTTATTTGCTATTGCAAAATAATGATCCTTTTAATGCGTTTAATATAAAAATGTTTGAGATGACTACCAACTTACATTCTTTCAAACTCTATTTGTATGTTATTGGATGCTTATACTTTATTATCATGCTGGCTGTGGGAAAGTAACCGTGCCGATAAATTAAAGATTAGTAAAATGAAAAACCCGATTATAATGTAATCGAACGGATTACCGTTACATGTAAAAGCCCAAAAATGTATATTTTTGGGCTTTTTAATTAAGAATAGAAAAAGTTAAATAGAAATTTCTTCCACTTTAAATTTAATAATTCCGGTAGGAGCCTGAATTTCGGCAAGTTCTCCTTTTGCTTTGCCTAATAAACCTTTGCCAATAGGCGATGAAGCAGAAATTTTTCCTGCTTTTAAATCGGCTTCTTTTTCTCCAACAATTTGATAAGTTACCGTCTTTTTAGTACCCATATTGGTAATAGTTACTTTGGTTAATACAGCCACTTTACTGGTATCAATAGTTGATGGATCAACAATTTTTGATGTAGCAATAATACCTTCCAACTGTTTAATTTTAGCTTCAAGCATACCCTGAGCTTCTTTAGCAGCATCGTATTCGGCATTTTCTTTTAAATCGCCTTTTTCTCTGGCTTCTGCAATAGCTTTCGATGCAGCAGGCCTATCAATTGTTTTCATGCGATGAAGTTCTTCTTTCATCTTCTCAAAAGTCTCTTTAGTTACGTGTTCACTCATAATCTTTTATTTTAAAAGAGATAAAAAAAATACAACGCCGCATCATTTGTGCAGCGTTGCAGTAAGTACAAATATATAAATTTTGTGTAAAAAAATATTTTTTGCTGCCTTCTTTTCTGTTGTAAAAGATGAATATTGTATTTCTAACATATAGTTGTTGCATCACAATTTGTTAATAGTTCTTTTACTTTTTGTTAATGCACTGTAAATATTGCCGTATCACAGCTCAAATAGTTGCGCCTTCGAAATCAAAAATTGTTTATGAAGCTATTATTAGGAATCCCCTTGGAATATTGTTTGTTACAATATTCTTTTTTCTTTTTTGCGTAATAGGTTTTGCACAACAAAGTATAGAAGTAAAAGGAAAAATTGTAGATGCTGCCACACAAAACCTATTGAAGGTGCAAGCATTGCAGTAAAGAGAAAAACCAATTTAACTACTACTGATGCTAATGGAAATTTTGTTATTGCTGCAGCAAAAGGCAATGGTTACAAAAGAAGAATATAATATTGCTGCCGATATTTCTTTAGGGCAGTGTACGCATGAAAAAAGCCCATTAGGAGCTTCTGCCGCATTAGCAATGCTTGAATATATAGATGATAATAGGTTATTGTATAAAGTAACGGAAGATGAAATTTTTGTTCGTGGTGCATTAGAAAAATTAAAAAATAAGTATGCTATTATTGGTGATATTAGAGGCGTTGGATTGTTATGGGCAATTGAATTGGTAAAAGATAGATTTACGAAAGAGAAAGCAAATAAGGAGGCAGAATGGATCATGTATCACTGCTTATAGAACGGACTGGTTTTAAAATATCTCAGGGTAACGTTTTGCAGTTATGTCCTCCATTAATTATATCACGCAGCGAGTTAAAATTATTGCTATTGATATAATTGAACATACAATTATCAATTGTGCTAAAAACTTTGCTTAATAGTATTTTTAGTTCGTTTAATCTTTCACTAATTTGTTAGCAGCATCCGGAAAAACAATGATAGGTTTATGTTTTTTTGCTTCTTCTTTATTCATCGTAGCATACGATATAACAACAATAATATCTCCTGCCATACCTTTTCTAGCTGCAGGTCCATTTAAACACATTACACCACTGCCTCTTGTTCCTTTTATTACATAAGTTTCTAAACGTTCGCCATTATTGGCATTTACAACTGTAATTTTCTCAAATTCGGTTAAATCGGCTGCATCCATTAAATCTTCATCAATAGTTAAGCTTCCTATGTATTGTAAATTAGCTTCTGTAATAACTGCTCGATGTATTTTAGATTTTAAAACTTCAATCATCATAGAGTAAGTGTTGTATATTTTTTATTAATAAGATTCAGATTGATTAGGAAATGAACCGGTTTTTACATCGCTGCTATATTGTTGAATAGCCGTTGTAATTTGTTCATTAAGGTTTAAATATTGTCGTAAAAATCTTGGTTTAAATTCTGTATTAATTCCCAGCATATCGTGCATTACTAAAACTTGTCCATCGCAGTAGGGGCCTGCACCAATACCAATAATAGGTATATACACACTTTCAGATAATTGTTTAGTTAATAAAGCCGGAATTTTTTCAACCACCACTGCAAAACAACCTGCTTTCTGTAAAAGTTGAAGATCGTTTTGTATTTTATCGGCTTCGGTTTTATTGGTAGCCCTGGTTGCATAGGTTCCAAATTGATAAATACTTTGTGGAGTTAGGCCTAAGTGTCCCATTACCGGAATGCCTGCTTTTACAATGCTTTCAACACTTTCTATTATTTCTTCTCCGCCTTCTAATTTTATGGCATGTGCACCGGTTTCTTTCATAATTCTTATAGCACTGGCTAAGGCAATACTACTGTTAGATTGGTAAGAACCAAATGGCATATCTACTACAACCAATGCTCTATTAACACCACGAACCACCGATTGCCCGTGATATATCATTTGATCTAAGGTAATAGGTAAAGTAGTTTCATGGCCTGCCATAACATTACTGGCACTATCTCCAACAAGAATTACATCAATACCTGCTGCATCAATCATTTTTGCAAACGAGAAATCGTATGCGGTTAGCATAGCAATTTTTTCGTTCCTTGCTTTCATCTTAAGTAACGTATTGGTTGTAACTTTTTTTAAAGTGCTTTGAGCTGAAGACATAATGCAGCATTTTTTTTATTAGCACATCTCTGCATTAGAATAAAATGTACACACAGATTTTATGTAACTGTTGCAAGTAAAAGCACATCTCTGCGTTAGAATAAAATGTACCCAATGGACTGCAAATATAAATTTCCTTTTGAATTATTTTGTCATAATTATGTTATCTATTAATCGAATGCCGTTTAAAAAAGCTGCAGCCAGAATTACTACTGATTTTTCACCGTCCCATTCCTCTACTAATTCAAGCGTATTTGCATCGGCTACGGCAACATAATCTATTTTTTCAAAGCCGCTATCATGTAATATGGAAACAGCTTTATCAATTATAGGAGCCGTTTTTCCTTTTTGCAAGTGCAAGTTAATGTATTGAAGCGATTGGTAAATGGCAATTGCATTTAATACATCTTGCGAAGATAATCGCATGTTTCTGCTACTTTTTGCTAAACCCGAGTTTTCTCTAATAGTAGGTGCTATAACAAGTTGTACAGTGCTAATTGTTTTATCGTTATTAAGTAAATGTTGTATTACCATGCATTGCTGATAATCTTTGGCTCCCATAATTAAATAATTAGGCATCACAAAATGAAGTAACCTATCAACAACTTGGCAAACACCTTGAAAATGCCCCAGGCGATATTTTCCTTCTAAAATTTCTTCTAAATAGCCTAATTGGTAATTAGTTTTTTGAGTATATCCTTCGGGATAAATTTCTTGAACGGAGGGCAAAAAAACAATATCGCAATTTGCTAACTCAAGTAAGGTAATATCTCTATCGGTGGTAATGGGATATTTTTCAAAATCTTTTTGATCGTTAAATTGTGTAGGATTCACAAAAATGCTGCACACCGTAATATCCGAAATTTCTTTACTTTTTTTAATTAAAGAAATATGCCCTTCGTGCAGTGCTCCCATAGTTGGTACAAAACCAATTTTCTTTTCTTTAAATCGAACAAGAACTTCTTTTAATTCTGTTGCTGTTGTAATAATTAACATAGCAGTTAATTCATTTTAATAAATAGGAGGTAGCAAATATCAATTATTTTCAATTACAATATTCTGCTAACAATTAAAGAAACAATTTTACTTTTGAGGAGTTATGATGCAAGGAAAAAAAATATTAATTGGTATAACCGGCAGTATTGCTGCATATAAATCAATTATTTTAATACGCTTATTAGTAAAAGCCGGAGCCGAAGTAAAAGTAATTATAACCGATGCAGCTAAAAATTTTGTATCGCCTTTAGTTTTATCAACCATATCAAAAAATAAGGTATTAAGTACATTGTTTGAAGATGATGAATGGAGCAATCATGTAGCTTTAGGCCGATGGGCTGATGTGTTTTTAATTGCACCACTTACTTGTAATTCATTAGCCAAAATGGCAACAGCACAGTGCGATAATTTATTATTGGCAATCTATCTATCGGCAACTTGTAAAGTAGTGGTAGCACCAGCAATGGATGAAGATATGTGGCAACATGCAGCTACCAAAAGAAATTTATCTCTTTTACAGCAAGATGGTGTTTCTGTTATTGATGTTGATAATGGTGAGTTAGCAAGTGGTTTGTATGGTAATGGAAGAATGGCAGAGCCCGAAGCCATTTTTAATTTTATAGAAGAAAATTTTTGTAGAGAAAATATTTTGGCTGGAAAGAAGGTTTTGGTAACTGCAGGTCCAACATACGAAGCAATTGATCCGGTTAGGTTTATAGGAAATTATTCTTCGGGTAAAATGGGTTTTGCTATTGCGAATGCCTTTTATGAAAAAGGAGCCGATGTAACATTGGTAACAGGCCCAACAAACGAACAAGCCTATTATAAAGGAATTAAAACTGTTTCTGTTATTAGTAGTGATGATATGTTTGATGCTTGTATTAAACATGCTGCTGCCGATATTGTAATAATGAGTGCTGCCGTTGCCGATTTTAAGCCAATAGAAAAAGCGTCAGAAAAAATTAAAAAAGGCTCAAACAATTTTAGCATAGAACTTACTGCTACTAAAGATATTTTATATTATTTTGGTGTTCATAAAACCGCCAATCAATTTATTGCAGGATTTGCTTTAGAAACCAATAACGAAAAAGAAAATGCTTTAAAAAAATTAGTAAATAAAAAAGTTGATTGTATTATTTTAAATTCCTTAAATAATCCTCAATCGGGTTTTGGGTACAATACAAATACTATTACCATTTTAGATAACAACTCCGAACTTGTTTTTCCTACAAAAACAAAAAAAGAAGTGGCAGCCGACATTGTACAATATATTATTCAAAAAGTAATAGTCTAATTATACACTTTATTTATTAGCAAACAATTTTGTATTAATAGCAATACAGACTTGTGAAGCAATTTTTTGTGTAAGAAGAATTGTCGTTATGTTTATAAGTTGTAAAAAAAATTGCAAAACAGGCACTTGCAACAAACAATTTTTAGCTTACGGACAAGTGGGTTCAAGCAATAATTTCTTTTTAGTTAATTAACTATTATTTATCATTGGCGTTTATTTTAATAACAACATATAAACCAAAACAGCGAATTATGAAGAAACTTTTCTTTCTTAAGTTTTTATTATTTGGATTGGTATTATTGGTTTTACAACAAGCACAAGGACAGGTAACAACTGCTACTCTTGGCGGAACAGTAAAATCGAAAGACAATAAACCCTTATCCGGAGCTATTGTTAAAATAGTATTTGCCGATGCCGGTATAAGTAAAACCGCATTAACAAAAGCAGACGGTAGTTTTTTTATACCCAATTTACGAGTAGGCGGTCCCTACACAGTAACAGCAAGTTTTACCGGGTACTCTCCCAAAACAGAATCTAATATTTTTCTAGATCTAGGGCAAAATACCGATGTTGCTGTAGTTATGGAAAATACCACAACAGAACTAAATGAAGTGGTGGTAACTTCTAAATCAAAAATATTCGATAATCAAAGAACCGGAGCTTCTATTAATATCAGTTCCCGCCAAATCAGGCAATTACCTACAATTACAAGATCTGCCGATGATTTTACAAGACTTACCCCATCGGCATCGCCAACTTATAATGGAATGTCTTTTGCCGGAAGAAATGGTCAATACAATAACTTTTCTTTAGATGGTGCTGTATTTAATAATCCTTTTGGATTAGACGCACCTACACCTGGTGGACAAACTGGTGCACAACCCATTTCATTAGATGCAATTGATCAAATACAGGTAAATATTGCACCTTACGATGTTACCCAAGCCGGATTTACAGGTGCAGGTGTAAATACGGTTACCAAAAGTGGTACAAATAATTTTTATGGAACAGTGTATAGCTTTTATCGCAATCAAGCAATGACGGGGCATAAAGTTGATGGCAGCAATTTTACAGTACCTTCTCTTTCTCAATATCAAGGAGGATTTTCTTTAGGTGGTGCTATCACTAAAAATAAATTATTCTATTTTGTAAATTTTGAAACCGAACAACGCGAAGATGAAGCTAGTGCTTATGTGGCTCAAAACGCCTCTAATGTTGGCGGATTAACTACTTCACGCGTATTGCAAAAAGATTTAGATTCTGTAAGCAATATTTTATACAGAAGATTTGGATATGTTACTGGTCCTTATCAAGGATTTACATTAAAAACTACTAATTATAAATGGTTAGCAAAATTAGATTGGGTAATTAACGATAAACATTCTTTATCATTTACTTATAATGGCTTAGATGCAACACAAGAAAAGCCTGCACATCCCAATGCTATTAACAGAAGAGGCCCTGATGCTATTACACTTCAATTTAAAAATTCGGGCTATCAAATGGTTAATAAATTAAACTCATTTGGATTAGAGTTGAAATCTAATTTTAATAGCACTTATGCCAATAAATTTAGAGCAGTATATACCTTGTTTAGAGATAATAGAAATCCTTTTTCAACCCCATTTCCTGCTTTAAATATCACTAAATATGGTGTGCCATATATTGTTGCAGGGCATGAGCCTTTTTCTATCAATAACGTATTAAACCAAGACGCTTTGCAGTTAACCGATAATTTTAATATTATTCTTGAAAAACATACCATCACTGCAGGTGCTTCTTATGAGCAATTTAAATTTGCCAATTCATTTAATATTGTAGGATATGGCCCTGCTCTTTTTGGTGGAATTGATATAAACGATTTTATTAACAAAGCCCCTGTAGGCGGTAATTTAATTTTTGGTGCATATCCTATTGATGCCGATGCGGCTTATGCAAGAAATAGATATGCGGCTAATCAATGGTCTTGGTATTATTTAACGGTAGGGCAATTATCTGCCTATTTGCAAGATGAATGGAAAGCAGGCAAAAACTTTAAATTAACCTATGGTATTAGAATAGATAAGCCACTTTATTTTCCTTCAAAAGCAAGTTACAGAAGTCCTAATATGAATGCAGATGGTACTTTTGCCGGCTCATACACAACCGGTACCCCAACAGTTGCTAATAGAGATAATCTAAAACTTTTCGATCCATCAGGAAACCCAGTTTCAAATGGTCCCGGCCAGCAAATTGATAATTCAAGAATGCCTAATGGAGCTGCTTTGATTTCTCCACGAGTTGGATTTAATTGGGATGCGAATGGAAATAAAACCCTGCAAGTAAGAGGCGGAACGGGCTTATTTACCGGAAGATTTCCTTTTGTATGGTTAGGTAATGCAATTGGTAATCCTTTTTCGGGTTATTACGATGTTACAGCTCAAAATTTTAAATGGCCTCAGATATGGAGAACTAATGTTGGCGTAGATTATAAGTTGAAAACAGGAACTATTGTAACAGTAGATGTAGCTTATACAAAAGATATTAATGCTATGATGGTTCGAGATTATGGATTAGGTACACCTACCGGTCATTTAAATTCAGGTACTGCCGATACCAGAAGTGTGTACACTACTACCGATAAAGGAGCAACAGGCACTTATGTTTTTACAAATACTAATGTAGGAAGCTCTTTTAACTTTACTGTACAAGCACAACAAAACTTTAAAAACGGATTTTATTTAACCGGTTCTTATAATTATCTGGTTGCAAAAGATGCAAGTTCTATTTCAGCAGAAATATCAGGAGATGCTTTTGACAGAAATCCTGTTTTAGGAAATGCCAATGTTGCTATTAGCTCTCCTTCCTTATACGGAAATACTCATCGGTTTGTAGTAGCCGGTATTAAAAAGTTTGAATATGGTACCGAAAAGCAATATGGAACTACTATTTCATTTTTTGCGAATTGGACAAGCGGCAATAGATTTTCTTATGTATATGGTGGTGATGTAAATAATGATGGTTCTGCCTTTAATGATTTAATGTACATACCTACCGCAACCGAAGTTGGTAAAATGAACTTTACAACTTTAGTAGATGCTTTTGGTAATACGCAAAATGCAGCTGCACAAGCAACCGCATTCGAAAATTTTATTCAACAAGATAAATATTTACGTGCTCATCGTGGACAATATTCTGGTAAATATGCCGGAGTTACTCCTTGGTTTAGCCAGTTAGATATGCGTGTGCTACAAGACTTTTATTTGAAAGCGAAAGGCAAAATGCATACCGTTCAGTTAAGTTTGGATATTATTAATTTAGGAAACTTATTAAATAGCCATTGGGGAATAAGGCAATATGCTAGTACAACGGGTTATTATCAGCCTATTTCGTACTTAGGAACCGATGTTAATGGTAAAGCTATGTATCAGTTCGATCCTTCTCAAAAAAATACTTTTACTACCAGTCCTGATTTGCCTTCTCGTTGGCAAATGCAGTTTGGTGTGCGATACATTTTTTAACAGCATTAGTAATATTTGCAATAAAAAAGGATAATCATTTGATTATCCTTTTTTATTAAGTAAAGTTCTTTCCATAAAAATAAAAATATTCCATTATGTGGAAAAATTTCAATAATCTACATTAGTTATTATATTGATTTTCAATTAGTTATTCTTTTGGCACTATTTTTCATCTTATTATATCAGATAAGCAATTATAAAATCTTAAAACTAAAAACCATGAAAAGCCAAATTAACATCGACCAAAAAATTACTAATATTCTTTCAGTTCTTTTTGTAACTATCATAATTGCATCTGCAGTTGTTTTTTAAAAAGCTTTTATTTTATTTTATTTTTTTCATAGCGTGATTTTAATTTTATAGTTTTTAGGGTGAAGCCTTTGTTTTCAAAGGCTTTTTTTATTCATAAAATTTGATGCTTATAATAATGCAAGCATTGTAAGAAGAAGCGATGCCGAGTTTTCTGCTGCTATTTTACCATATTTTTCAAAATCTAAAACTGCCGAATCGTTTGCAGTATCTGAAATAGATCGGATTATTATAAAAGGAATATTTTGTTGATAACAAACTTGTGCAATAGCTGCACCTTCCATTTCAATAGCATCTGCCTGAAATTGGGTTCTTAATTGTTTATTTAATTGCGTATTTGCTAAAAAAATATCTCCTGTAATAATTTTTCCCATTAAAATTTTTGGTTTCTCTGTATGTATTTTTTGTAATGATATTTTTTCAACAGCTTTATGGCATGCAGCTAATAAAAGGTTATCGCTTTGAAAGGTTATTGGATTTGCTTTAAAATTGTATGGATTAAAAGTTGGGCGTTCAATAAATCCGGTGGTAGTATTTCTGCCATAATCGTGGTAAGCAATTTTTTTGGCAATTACTATATCACCGGGTTGTAATGAAGGATTCATTGCACCTGCAATTCCCGAAAATAAAATATATTTTGGATTAAAATGTTCTATTAAAATTGTTAGTGTAATGGCTGCATTTACTTTTCCAATTCCCGATCGGGCAATAACTATTGGTTGATGTTTAAGTTTACCTACATAAAAGTGAATGCCTTCTATGGTGGTATCTTTTTCTTGCAATAAAGAATCTTTTAGCAGTTGTACTTCTGTTTCAAATGCACCAACAATGGCAATAATATTTTTATGCTTTTTTGGTAATGTATTGGCAACTTTATCTTGTTGTACTAATATACCCTGACTAAAAATATTTATTTGTATTAAGCTACAAATTGCTAATGTAAATACATGTTTCATTAAGTTTCAAATTTAGAATGATAATTATCATCGTTTACAAAATTACAATGGTACAATTTTGTGTTTCAAATAACGATGGCTGTCATAATGATTAAATAAAATCAGTTTGATTTACAATTTTTCATTAATGAAAACAGCGAGCTTTAAATTTCTTTTTATTCTTATTATAATGATTGATTTATTTTCTTATAAAGTTTCAGCACAAGATAAATATCTTCAACTCGATGAGAATAAAAGTACGAATCAATGGAGTATTAAATATTCGGGTTTTGTTAGAAATGATATTTTTTTCGATTCTCGGCAAATTGTAAATGCAAGAGAAGGAGAATTGGAACTTTTTCCGGCCGATATTGCTAAAGATGTAAATGGGTTAGATAAAAACGCCGCATCATCTTTTAATATATTAGCTGTATCCAGCAGAATAACAGGAACGCTTACTGGTCCCGATGCTTTTGGTGCCAAAACAAGTGGTATTATTGAAGGAGAATTTTTTGGCAATGGCAATGGTGTGTACGAAGGAAATTTATTTAGAATGAGGCATGCATATGCCCAATTAGATTGGGGTAAAACAAAACTAGGTTTTGGACAATATTGGCATCCATTATATAATTTTGAATGTGCTCCCGGGCAATTAAGTTTTAATGCAGGAATGCCTTTTGTTCCTTTTAATAGAAGTCCTCAAGTTCGATTAACCCAAGCCTTTTCGCATAATTTTCAATTAATAGTTGCAGCTATTGCCGAAAGAGATTTTACAAGTATTGTTCCATATAATAATTCAGGATTAGCCAGTTTCACAACTGCTGGTGTTAATGCAACCGAAGGTATACGCAACGCTGCCATTCCTAATTTGCATACGCAAGTAATATATAAAAAAGCTAATGCAATGTTTGGAGTTGCTGTTGATTGGAAAATGCTTCGTCCGGCATTGGCTGTGGGTGCTGCACCGGGTATTGTCAGTAATGCAACGGTAAGTGGTTTTTCGTTCGAGGTATATGGCAAAATAATTACTCAGTGTGCAACACTTAAAGCTTCGTTTGTTTCAGGACAAAATTTAACCGATCAATTAATGCTTGGCGGATATGTAGCATACGGAACATATAGTGCAACCACCGCTTCAATTTACTATCAATCAACTTCTGTAAATTCTTATTGGATAGATATTTCGGGAAATGGTAAAAACATAATTCCTGGTTTATTTATGGGGTATTCAAAAAATAATGGTTCAAACGAGTTAAATGGTATTGCAGCTTATGGAAGAGGTATAGGCGTATCCGGAAGAGGTATTAATGATATTATGAGGGTTAGCCCCAGAATAGAATTTGTTTCAGGAAAATTTAAAATTGGAACTGAATTAGAAATAACTACTGCTGCTTATGGCAGCAGTATAAGTAATGCAAAAGTTACAGGCAATACCGATGCTGTAACCAATATAAGAGGATTGTTTATTACAACATTTCTTTTTTAAAATTTTCTCATGTGTTGTTGTTTTATAAATGGTGAAAGGAGACTTTCACCATTTATTTTATATCTTTTAAACTAAACTTCATAATAATTTCGTACTTTAATTGTATAATCTTTATCTATGAGACCAGTATCCATTCCTGCTTATATTGCAAAGTGTTGGGAACCCAATTTATCGGAAGAAATAATGCTTCAATCTATTAGGCAATCTTATCAGCAGCTTACCCAAAAAAAAGAACCCGAAGTATCTGTTGTAATTCCGGCATATAATGAAGAAAAAAATATTCTTCAAACCTTACTTGCATTAAGTAGCAACATAACGCAATGGCCTGTTGAAATAATTGTAGTTAATAATAACTCGAAAGATAGAACTGAATTTTTAGTAACAGCCTCGGGTGTAAGATGTGTTAACGAAACTAAGCAAGGAATAACTGCTGCAAGAAATGCCGGATTAAAAGCTGCAAAAGGAAAGTACATTTTAAATGCCGATGCCGATTCTATTTATCCGAAAGATTGGATTGAGTTAATGATATATCCATTAGCATTCAAAAAAAATATTGCATTAACGTACGGAAGATTTTCTTTTATTCCAATTGGAAAAACAGGAAGATTGAGTTATTTTTTTTATGAATATTTTGCAGATGTTAGTCGCTTTATTAAAAAATATATAAAAGATGAAGCTGTAAATGTATACGGATTTAATTCGGCTTATAGAAGGTTGCAGGGATTAGCAGTAGAAGGATATAATCATCCGCCGGGAAGTAATGAAGATGGATATCTTGCTTTAAAACTTAGAAATAATGGGTATGGAAAATTATATTATGTTACTAATGTAAAAGCATTAGTATGGACATCCGACAGGCGAATACAAATTGATGGTGGCTTTATGAAAGCTTCAGTACAACGGATAAAAAAATTCTTTTCTCGCAATAAAGAAGTTACCATTAGAAGCGATCTTTAATTCCCTATCGAAAAATCTGCTTTCATTTGTTCAATTGCTTTATGTAATACTGTTGTAATTTTTTCGAGATGTAATTCTATTACCGATTCATCTATAATTATTTCTTCTTTCATTTCTAATGCTCTTATAGAAGTTCTAATTTTTTCTATGCCCATACTATCTATGGTAGATTTCATTTTATGTGCAATAAAATTAACTGTTTTTATATCGTTCTCTTTTACGGCAGTAGTAAGTTTTTGCAATTCAATGGGTATATTATCTAAAAATAGTTTTACCATTTTAGCGGCAAATTCAGGATTATTTCTTCCTATAACATTAACCATAGAAAGGTTGTATAATTTATCAGAAACTTCGCTGCTATTAGATGATTCGGTTTTATTGTCGCTTACTTCTTTAATATTCGATTGTAAATATTTGCTAATGGTTTTGTACAGTTTTTCTTCTGTATAAGGTTTGGTAACATAATCATTCATTCCGGCGGCAATATAAAGTTGGTCATCGCCTTTTAATGCATGAGCCGTTAAAGCAATAATAGGAATATTGGCTTTTGTAGCATCAGTAAGTTTTCTAATAGCTTTTGTAGCAGCAATGCCATCCATTTCGGGCATTTGAATATCCATTAAAATTAAATCGTAATTATTCTGTTTTACTTTTTCTACAGCTTCTTTTCCGTTATTAGCAATATCTGTAGAAAACTGCCACGATTCTAAAATATGTTTAGCTAAATATTGATTTAACTCTACATCTTCTGCAATTAAAATTGTTTTTTTGCCAATACTTTTAAAACTAACTTCTGCTTTATTATCTTCTTTTAATAAACTGGCTGTACCTATTTCGTACATTAGTTTAAATAGAAATGTGCTGCCTTTACCTGCTTCGCTTTCTAATAAAATTTTTCCTCCTTGCATTTCAACTAAATTTTTACAAATAGATAAACCTAAACCTGTGCCACCATATTTTCTGGCAACATCGGTTGATGCTTGAATAAACGGATCGAAAATAGAAATGCTTTTTTCTTTGCTAATGCCAATACCTGTATCGCTTACCGAAAATTGAATGCCAACTTTGTTATTATTATTTTCAACAATATTAGAGCTAACAATAATTTTTCCTCTCTCTGTAAACTTTAAAGCATTGCTTAATAAGTTATTTAAGATTTGGCTTAAGCGATATGGATCGCCAATGATAACAAGATCGGTTGGCAACTTATCGTCAAATATTAGTTGTAAACCTTTTTCTTCTGCTTTATATTGGAATGATTGAATAGTAGTGGATACTTTATCGGAAATACGAAAATGCACTTTTTCAAATTCAAATTTTCCCGAAGCTATTTTTTCAATATCCAATACATCATTTACAATAGTTAATAAATTATTGGCCGATTCGGTAATAAGTTGGATATAATTTTTTTGTTGATCGTTTAAATTGGTTTTTGAAAGTAAACTTGCTAAGCCAAGAATGCCGGTCATTGGAGTGCGTATTTCGTGGCTCATATTGGCTAAAAATATTTCCTTCGCTTTAGCGGCATCTTCGGTAACTTTTTTGGCAAGTAATAGTTCTTGTTCTGCTTTAATACGGTCGGTGATATCTTGCGAAAATCCAATAACGTAAGGTTCTGTATTTGGTTCTTGTGCTTTATAGTTTTGATATAATAAGAATATGATTTTGCCTGTTTTACTTACAACTCTAAAAAGTCCATTAATTTTTTCGGCATTGGCAATGCGATCTAAATATTCCGGTTGAAATTTTTGTTTATCTTTTTCAGGGATGAAATCTTGAATTTTTTTTCCAATTAATTCTTCAGGTGAATATTGTAATGCTTCGCAAATTGCCGGATTTACCGATAGTATTTTACCCGATAAATCGTGTGTGCAAATTAAAGCCTGACTGTAATTAAATAAGTCTCTATATCTTTTTTCGTTTAATAATAATTGTTGTTCAATTTCTTTTTGTTTTGTAATAATAATTCCATAGCCAATTATATTTTTAATTTCACCTTTTTCATCTAATACCGGATACATATTTCTTAAATGATATTCGGTATTACCTTCAGAGGTAATTAATTTTTCTTCCCAAGATTTTAGAGATTTAGCGGCAATTACTTCATTAAAAATTCTTCTTCTTTCATTAAGAATTTCTAAAGGTTTATTTCTTTCTCTAAAGTAGTCTTCATCTTTTTTACCAATTATCCATTTTCTTAATTCCGGATTTTTAATTGCCACCGGGTTTACAAACAAATAGGTACGATCTTTATCGAATACTGCAATATCGGCCGGTATTTCGTTTAATATATTTTCGTAAAATTTTCGTTGATCTTCTAATTTTTTTTCTGCTAATTTTTTTTCAGTAATATCTGTTATAATTCCTGTAAAAACTCTGGTGCCATCTTGTTTTTCATACGAGAAGGAAGAATTGGCAGCATGCCACATAATTCCTTTGTTAGGTGTAATTATTCGTCCTTCATAAGAAAAAGATTCATTAGTAATAAATGAGTGATTAATTTTTTCGAGTAATTGTTTTTGATCGTAAGGATGAACAAGTTGAGCAGAATTTTGCGTAAAATCGGCAACCGATATGCCAAATATTTTTTCAATAGTAGCACTTACAAAAGTAAAGCCATGAGTTCCATCGGGGCGAAACTCGTATACATAAACTACGCCGGGTATATTTTCGGATAGACTACGATATTGTTTTTCGCTTTGCTCTAATGCAATGGCAGTAAGTTTGCGTTCGGTAATATTGGTATGTGTGCCAATCATTCTAAGTGGTTGTCCGTTAGGAGTTCGGCTAATTACCATACCTCTATCTAAAACCCAAATATATTCTCCACTTTTTGTTTTTAATCTGTATTCTCTTGCATGCGAATTAATTTTTCCATCTTCATAAAGTTTATCTGTTTCTTCAATAATATTCAAATCATCTACATGAAGACGTGTTGTCCATTCATAAATTTCATTTTTAAATTCATCATCTTCATATCCTAACATCGCTTTGTAAGCAGGGGAGTAGTAAACCTCTCCGGTTTGAAAATTATATTCCCATACACCATCTCCTGTACCTTCTAAAGCAAATTGCCATCTTTCTTCGGCAAGCATTAATTTTTCTTCCGATAATTTTCTTTGTGTAATATCTTCTTCCAATGCAAAAAATTGCGTAACATTTCCCAATTCATCAAAAATAGGTTGCCCTGTAAGCTTTATCCAATATGGGTTTCCTTGTTTGGAATAATTGAGTATTTCGCATTCGAAAGGAAGTTTTTTATGAATTCTTTCTTTTAAATAAAGAACTGTTTTTGGATCTGTATTTGTTCCTTGTAAAATACTTCCGGGATTTTTTCCTATTACTTCCTCGGCAGTATATCCGGTAATTTTTTCGAAAGATTTATTTATCCATTGAATATGAACATTGGCATCTGTTATTACCACGCCATTAATAGTTTCTTCGGTTACTAACGACAGTCTTTTTAGTTCGCTGCGTTGGTTATTAAGTGTTGTATGAAGTTGTTTAATATCGGTATTTAAAATTTCTTGTGTTTTAAAACTTTGCACTAAATCGGTAATAAAAGAATTGTAGCCTGTATAAGTAGCATTATTAAATTCCAATGCTTCTATATTATAAGAAGTTGGCAAAGGAAAAATAAGAAATACCAATTGGTTAGTGTTGTGCAATAATTCAATAGAACCTTTAAAAATAATTTTTGGATCTTGTACACTTTCAATAACACATTCTTGATTAGCTAATGCCGATAGCGTATTAAAATTAATTTCTTGAATTTCGGGTACTTTTAGTCCAAAGTGTTTTGTGAAAAGTTGGTTATTTGCAGTAGGAAAAATTTCTTGTAAACTTTTGCCATAATCGGCAATTGTACTATCACTATCTATTACAATAAAAAAAGGGAATAGTTGATTAAATTGATTGATGTTAAATGAAAAAGACATAGTTTTCATGGATAGGTTTTACAGCGTATATTAAAATTGCTTATTAAAATGTTGTAAAAATAAGCCTGTGTAATTTACATTTTTTGCTTAAAAAATGATATAGCTTAAAAGTAAGAATTTTTTTTAAAAAAAATTAAGAAAAATTAAGAAACTGTTTGAGTTAATTAATATTTTTCACCATTAAGCACATCATGGCTAAATAAATGAAGCTAATGGCAGATTCTTCTGTTCTTTCATAATTGATAACAAGCCGTCTAAAATTTAATAACCATGCAAAAGTTCTTTCAACAATCCATCGTTTGGGTTGTATTTTCCAATCTTTGGTTGTATCAGTTCTTTTAACAATGGTTAAGCTCATATTCAATTTCTTTTGAACCCATCTTTTTAGATTTCCCCTATAACCCGAATCAG
>DAHXOT010000018.1 GCA_027364735.1 Hydrotalea sp.
AAAGAACTTTTGCATGGTTATTAAATTTTAGACGGCTTGTTATCAATTATGAAAGAACAGAAGAATCTGCCATTAGCTTCATTTATTTAGCCATGATGTGCTTAATGGTGAAAAATATTAATTAACTCAAACAGCTTCTAAGATGAATATTCTTGAAGAAATAATAGCGAATAAAAAGATAGAAGTACAAAGCAAAAAAGTGAATACAAGTATTGCTGATTTGGAAATAATGAATATGTTTAAGCGAAAAACTATTTCTTTATCTTCCTTTTTAGCCGATAAGAGTAGAACAGGCATTATTGCGGAGTTTAAAAGAAAATCACCTTCAAAAGGTATTATTAATAATTCAGCAAGTGTTATTGATGTAACAACTGCTTACGCTGCAACTGCATCGGGCATTTCTGTATTAACAGATGAAAAATTCTTTGGTGGAAGTATTGACGATTTGCAGCAGGCAAGAGTTAATACTATTCCCATACTGCGAAAAGAGTTTATAATAGATGCGTATCAAATTATTGAAGCAAAAGCAATAGGTGCCGATGCTATTTTACTTATTGCTGCTTGTCTTTCACATCAGCAAGTACAGCAATTTGCCTCACTTGCCAAACAGTTAGGGTTGGAAGTATTATTAGAAATTCATAATGAAGATGAATTAGGCCATATTTGCGATGAAGTGGATATAGTTGGTGTAAATAATAGAAATCTTAAAACATTTGAAGTAAGTATTGAAAATTCTTTAAACCTTATCAACAAAATTCCAACTAATAAATTAGCCATTGCAGAAAGTGGTATTAGTAACATAGATACTATTGTAACTTTACGAAATGTAGGGTTTAGTGGTTTTTTGATAGGTGAAAATTTTATGAAGGAATTGAATCCTGCGATTGCATTTGCCAATTTTGTAACGCAATTAAAAACAAAGTTGGTATGAGAGTTAAAGTCTGCGGAATGACCAATATGGATCAAGTTCGTCAATTAGACGAAATGGGCGTTGAATTCTGTGGATTTATTTTTTATCCCAAAAGTGCACGATATATTTTTAAGCATGTGCCTTCATCAGAAGTAAAAAAAATAAAAGGAAAAATTAATAAAGTGGGTGTTTTTGTAAATGCCAATACAGATGATATTTTAAAGTTAGTAGATGATTGTGGATTATACTTGGTACAATTGCACGGAGATGAAACACCAAAGGCTTGCGAAAAAATATCTAATTATATTACCACTATTAAGGCTTTTAGAATAACTGAAAATGATAACATATTGTGGAAGATAAAAGATTATCAGGATGTGGTAGATATGTTTTTATTTGATACGGAAGGAGTAGGATATGGAGGAACGGGGAAAAAATTTAATTGGGAAATGCTAAAAGGATTGAATATTAAAAAACCTTTTTTTTTAAGCGGAGGTATTAGTTCGGAAGATGTAAATAGTATTCATCAATTTACTACAGATATGGTAGCTAAAGACTTATTTTCCGTAGATATAAATAGTAAATTTGAATTAAGTGCAGGCGTAAAAGATATGAATAAAATAAAACAATTTGTTTTGCAACTAAAAAAAACAAAGCTATGAGAAAATACTTTTTTTTATTGCTTGGTTGTATTATTGGTATTGCGGCTGATGCTCAATTTCAATTAATAAATGGAACTGTTACACCCGATGCAAAAAAAAGTTTTCTATTTCTTCCAAATACTCAAAAAGATTCTTCGGCAATTGAAAATGTAAATAAAGTATATAAAAAGCATAGTACTCAAAATTCTAAATTATTACAACAACCTTATCCTGCAATTGAAAAAATAAATGCAATTACAACTTTGGCAGTGCGAAACACAGCAATACTTACACCTCAGCATTGGATTGATACGATGCAACAAATGGTAAGTAGTAATCCGATAAATAATAAAAGCGATTTGCGTGCTCAAAATATTACAGGTATTCTATCTTCAACCAAAGGGCATGCAACCGTTATTGAGCCCAAACCATTGACGGAATATACCTTAGCCGATAATTCAATTGCTACCAATTTAAGCATGAATGCTGCACCTGCAGTTGTTAAACCACTTGATTTTATTGACACTGCAAATAATTCAAATACAAATCCTCTATTTCAATATACACTACCGTATGCTACTGAAGCAGTTAAATCGCAAATATTAAAACAAGGTATTTATACTGCTACAAAAGGTACTGCCAAAACTATTATTCCAATACCAACCGATTCAATTATTCCTGTTGAAACTGAATTGAAAGATTCTATTAATAATAAAGACACAGTAGTTGCTACGGCACAGCAAAATGAAAACTATTCTGGCAACTTTAAACCTGTGTTTTATGTTTCACAAGATGGAAATTTTTCAGTAAGCTTTTCTACCAATTTGTTTTATATGAATATAGATGAAATGGGAAAAATTAATAACTATTATGTAATAGCTACTGCAAAAAGTATTTCTGATTTTTCGAAAAAAGAAACTCAGGTAGGTAATGTGCATCTTACTTATAATAAAAAAGGATTTATTGATAGTATTGGTGGAGTAGCATTAGGTTACACGTACGATGGTAAAGTTAATAAAATTGGCAACATGCAAATAAGTTATAACCGATATGATTTTATGGAGAAGTTTGATAATATAGATATTCAATACAATAACAATGATACCGTTACTAAAATTGCCAACTACCGTGTTGGATATAAGCATCGGCAAGTAATTGGTATTGATGATAGCGATGGATTAATTGTATTTAAACCTAATCCGGTTACCGAATAAAATATGTATAATTTTTAGTTTAAAGTGATGGAAAAAATGATAACACAAACATATAAAATACCTACAAAGCAAGGATATTATGGAAAGTTTGGAGGTGCATATATCCCCGAAATGTTACATCAAAATGTACAAGAGCTATTTGAAAAATATTTAGAAATAATGTACGATACAGCATTTCAGTCAGAGCTTCAATTGCTGTTAAAAGATTTTGCAGGTCGCCCAACTCCGTTATACCATGCCAAGCGGTTAAGTAAACTGCATAATACCAATATTTATTTAAAGCGAGAAGATTTATGCCATACCGGTGCTCATAAAATTAATAATACTATCGGGCAAATATTATTGGCAGAGAAGTTGGGAAAAAAAAGAATTATTGCAGAAACAGGAGCCGGGCAACATGGTGTGGCAACTGCCACTGTTTGTGCACTAAAAGGAGTAGAATGTATTGTGTATATGGGAGAAAAAGATATTGAACGTCAAGCCCCTAACGTTGCAAGAATGAAAATGTTAGGAGCTAAAGTTGTTTCGGCTACCAGCGGAAGTAAAACGTTAAAAGATGCAACAAATGAAGCAATTAGAGACTGGATAAATCATCCTAACGATACGCATTATATTATTGGTAGTGTAGTAGGGCCTCATCCTTATCCTGATATGGTGGCAAGGTTTCAAAGTGTTATCAGCCAAGAAATAAAATGGCAAATGAAAGAGAAAATAGGAAAAGAAAACCCTAATTACGTTATTGCATGTGTGGGAGGTGGTAGTAATGCTGCCGGTGCATTTTATCATTTTTTAGATGAATTATCAGTGCAACTAATTGCAGTTGAAGCAGCAGGATGTGGTGTAAATAGTGGAATGAGTGCGGCTACTACTCAATTGGGTAAACCAGGAATTTTGCATGGCAGCAAAAGTTATGTAATGCAAACTGATGATGGGCAAATTGTTGAACCACACAGTATTTCTGCAGGGTTAGATTATCCGGGTATTGGGCCTTTACACGCTAATTTATTCGATAGTGGTCGTGCTAATTTTTTAAGTGCAACTGATAAAGATGCATTAGATGCAGCATTCGAGCTGGCAAAATTAGAAGGTATTATTCCTGCATTAGAAAGTGCTCATGCTTTAGCTGCATTGCATCAAATGAAGTTTAATGCAGAAGATATAGTGGTATTATGCTTAAGTGGACGAGGTGATAAAGATTTAGCAACATACATGAAAGAACTTGAGGTAAGAGATAATTTGTAGTTGCATCTTTATTAAATCATCTTCTTATGCTTCTATAACATTATAAGAGCTTTTAGCACAAAACCAATATTTAAATAGTAAGCAGATAATTATAAGTTAAATGAGTAGAATTAAAGAATTATTTCAGAAAAAAACTTATCGCGTTTTAAATGTTTATTGCACCGCAGGCTATCCCGAATTGAATAGCACATTAAAAGTGATGAAATCGTTAGAAGAAAATGGTGCCGATTTAATTGAACTCGGTATGCCTTACAGCGATCCGTTAGCCGATGGACAAATAATACAAAATAGTAGCAGTAAAGCTTTGAGTAATGGAATGACAATTCATGTTTTATTTGAGCAACTAAAAAATTTCCGTAATGAAATTAATGTGCCGGTGATCTTAATGGGATATATGAATCCGGTGTTACAATACGGATTTGAAAAATTTTGTGCCGATGCAGCAGCAGTTGGCGTGGATGGATTAATTCTTCCTGATCTTCCTCAATTCGAATTTGAAAACGAATATGCTGCTGTGATAAAAAAATATGAATTAGATTTTATTTTTTTAATAACACCTGAAACATCTGAAGACAGAATTAAAAAGTTAGATGTATTAAGTACAGGTTTTTTATATGCAGTTAGCTCATCTGCAACTACCGGAAGTGAAAAAGACTTTAATGCAGTTGAAATTTATTTGCAAAAATTGAAATCGTATCAACTTAAAAATCCAGTTTTAGTTGGATTTGGAATTAAAGACAAACAAACATTTGAATCGGCATGTAAATATGCCAATGGCGCAATTATAGGTAGTGCATTTATTAAGGCTTTAGAAAATGAGAAAAACATTGCAACAACAACAAAATTATTTTTGAATAAAATATTAAAATAAAAGAGCGGAAGACGGGACTCGAACCCGCTACCTACAGCTTGGGAAGCTGTCGCTCTACCAGGTGAGCTACTTCCGCTAATGAGTGCTTAAAAGTACAAACTAAAATGAAAATTGTAATTATTAAATATAATGCCGGAAATATTCAAAGTGTATTATTTGCATTAGAACGAATTGGTGTTTATGCAACAGTTACAGCCAATCATGAAGAGATAGCATCAGCCGATAAAGTAATTTTTCCGGGTGTTGGAGAGGCCAATAGTGCTATGAATAGTTTGAAAGAAAATAATCTCAATTATGTTATTCAATCGCTGAAACAGCCTGTGTTAGGCATTTGTGTGGGAATGCAGTTGTTGTGCAAATATTCTGAAGAAAACAATACAGAATGTTTAGGAATATTTAATGAACCGGTAAAAAAATTTAATTCGGATATTTTTAAAGTGCCACAAATTGGATGGAATAATATTTACGATTTGCAATCGCCTTTGCTAAATGGTATTGATGAAAACAGTTATTGTTATTTTGTGCATAGTTATTATGTGCCTCTAAATAAACATGCTATTGCTACTGCCAATTATGTACAACCTTATGCTGCTGCAATTTGTAAAAATAATTTTTATGGAGTACAATTTCATGCAGAAAAAAGTGCCCATGTAGGAGAGCAAATTTTAAAAAATTTTATTCAGTTATAAACTTAATAAATGAATTGCAAGAAGTTTATGAAATTATAAATACAAAATAAAATGCAAATTATTCCGGCAATAGATATTATTGATGGTAAATGTGTTCGTTTAACACAGGGTGATTATCAACAAAAAAAAATTTATAATGAGCATCCATTGGAAGTTGCCAAGCAATTTGAGGATGCAGGGTTAATGCGATTACATTTAGTAGATTTAGATGGTGCAAAAACAGGTGCTGTAAAAAATTGGAAAGTGCTGGAAACAATTGCAATCAATACTAATTTGATAATTGATTTTGGTGGAGGTATTAAAACCGAAAAAGATATTGATATTGTATTTAATTCGGGTGCAGCATTGGCCACTGTAGGAAGTATTGCAGTAAAAGATGAAAATACTTTTATTAGCTGGATAGAAAAATATGGAGCCAATAAATTTTTATTAGGTGCGGATGTGAAAGAAGAGAAAATTGCAGTGGCCGGCTGGTTAGAAACAACTGATATTGGTATTTATGATTTCATTGAAAACTATGTACAGAAAGGTATTCGGCAACTATTTTGTACGGATGTAAGTAAAGATGGAAAGTTAGAAGGACCGGCAATTGAGTTGTATAAAAATATTATATCTCAATTTCCTTCATTGCATTTTATTGCCAGCGGCGGTGTGGCAAGTATTGACGATTTGATTGAATTAAATGCAATTGGTTGTGCAGGTGCAATTGTTGGAAAAGCAATTTATGAAGGAAGAATAAGTGTACATGAAATTGCACAAATTAATAAGAATGATATAAAATAATTATGCTTACAAAAAGAATAATTCCTTGTTTAGATATTAAAGATGGTCGTACAGTTAAAGGAACCAATTTTGTTGATTTACGCGATGCAGGTGATCCTGTAGAACTTGGTGCTTTTTATGCAGAACAAGGAGCAGATGAATTGGTTTTCTTAGATATAACCGCAACTGTTGAAAAAAGAAAAACCTTGCACGAATTGGTTAAACGAATTGCTCGTTATGTGAATATACCTTTTACTGTTGGCGGTGGTGTTAGCTCTATTGAAGATGCAGGAGTTTTATTAAATAGTGGTGCTGATAAGGTTTCTATTAATACGGCTGCTTATAAAAACTCGCAATTGATTGCAGATTTGGCTAATGAATTTGGTAATCAATTTGTGGTTTTAGCAATTGATACCAAACAAGAAGATGATGGTGAATGGTATGTTTATTTGAATGGTGGAAGAACCAAAACAGCAACCAAATGTTTCGACTGGGCTAAATATGCTGTTAATTTAGGTGCAGGAGAAATATTATTAACCTCCATGAATAATGATGGAACTAAAAAAGGTTTTGCAATTGATATAACGAAACAGCTAAGCGAAAATCTTGCTGTGCCTGTAATTGCAAGCGGTGGCGGTGGTACAATGGAGCATTTTGTTGATGTTTTTAATAATGGGAAAGCCGATGCAGCTTTGGCTGCAAGTATTTTTCATTTTAAAGAAATTGCAATTCGGGATTTGAAACGATATTTGTATAACAAGCAAATTGAAGTGAGAATTTGATTGACGAATAAAATTACTGCAGTACAAGTGTGCGACGCAACTAAAGCAGATGAGCATTACTGTAGTTGATTAAATACATGAATCAGTTGTAATTTCTTAGTTTAATTCGCCGATTTAATACTATGTAAATAAAACTAAATGAAAGTAGATTTTAAAAAATATAGCGATGGATTAGTACCTGCAGTTATACAGGATTTTACTACACAAAAAGTATTAATGCTTGGTTTTATGAACGAAGAAGCATTGAAAAAAACGCAAGAGTTGGGAAAAGTAACTTTTTATAGTAGAACTAAAAATAGGTTATGGACAAAAGGGGAGGTAAGTGGTAACTTTCTTCAACTAAAAAGTATTGCTGTTGATTGCGATAATGATACTTTATTGATTAAAGCTAATCCAATTGGCCCTGTTTGTCATACCGGAGCAGATACTTGTTGGAGTGAAAAAAACCATAGCGAAGACTTTTTATTATATTTAGAAGATGTAATTGAATTAAGACGTAAAGCAAGTATTGATGAAAGCTATGTAGCTCGTTTAACCGCAAAAGGCATTAATAAAGTTGCACAAAAAGTAGGAGAAGAAGCTGTTGAATTAGTGATTGAAGCAAAAGATAATAATAAAGATTTGTTTTTAAATGAAGCTGCCGATTTATTGTTTCATTATTTGCTTTTACTTAACGTGAAAGGGTATAAATTGCAAGACGTTATTGAAATTTTAAAAAACCGCCATTCAAAATAAATTATGAAGCAATTAATTTTTCTACTGTTATTCCCCGTTTTTGTTACTGCTCAAACCGATTTTTCTATTACCGGAAATATTAAAGGATTGAAAGATAGTACACTAATTTCTGTAACTAATGTAAGCGATGGTAAGGAATTAGCTAAGGCGTATGCAAAAAATGGATTGTTTGTTGTGAAAGGAAAATTAGAATATGAAAGTATTTATAAAATAAACTTCTCGGGATATAAAGATGCATTAACTGTTTTTATTGGTAATGAAAAGATAAGTTTAACCGGCAATGCTACTGCGTTACAAAAATTAACAATAGCTGGCTCGAAGTTGGAGAATGATTTTCTATATTATCAGCATCTTCTTGAATTGCAAAAACCAACATTAGAACCATTAGCCGCTAAAATTAATACTACTCCGCAAGGAGCTTCTAAAGATTCATTAATTCAGTTGTATAAAAATATTTTAGTGGAGCAAGTTAAACGGTTTGTAAAAGATAAATCAACTTCTCGTGTAGCACCATTTATTTTAGTGGGGTTGACCAACTTTTTTGATAATCCAACAGATTTAGAAAGGTTATACAACGAATTAAAGCCCGAAGCAAAAAAAGGTGTGTATGCTGAATATTTAGAGAAAAGAATTAATAGTACTAAAATTGGGGCTATTGGATCGCAAGCTGCTGATTTTACACAAAATGATACTGCCAACCTACCCGTTTCTTTATCTTCCTTCAGAGGTAAATATGTATTGATTGATTTTTGGGCAAGTTGGTGCAAACCATGCAGAATGGAAAATCCAAATGTGGTTGCAGTATATCAATTATTTAAACAAAAAAACTTTACCGTTTTAAGTGTATCGTTAGATCAGCAAAAGGAAAATTGGTTAAAAGCAATTGCAGATGATAAATTAGAATGGACTCACGTTAGTGATTTGCAATATTGGAACAATGCTGTTGCACAATTGTATATGATTGAAAGTATTCCTCAAAACTTTTTAATTGATCCGAATGGAAAAATTATAGCCAAAAATTTAAGAGGTGAAGAATTGGCTGTTAAATTAAAAGAGTTATTGAATTAATACAATAGGGGTTAAGCTAAGAATAGCTTTTGATATTCATTCTCATCAAAACCAATAACTATAATTATTCCATCTTTTTCAATGATTGGTCTTTTGATAATGCTAGTATATTCTGCCATTATTTTTATGGCAACTTTTTCATTAGTAACAGATAAAGAAAGCGTTTTACTTAACTCACGCCAAGTAGCACTTTTTTTATTTAGTAAATTGTTCCAATTAGTTTGTTGACACCACTTTTTAAGTGTATTGGTAGTGATACCTGCTGTTTTATAATTATGAAAAGTAAAGGGGATATGATGGGTATTTAACCAAGTGAAAGTTTTTTTTACCGTATTGCAATTGGGTATTCCATAAACGATGTACATACAATATAATTATTGTGCAATTTGTGTTAAACCTATTTTTGTTGCTAACCAGCTATTTTTAACGGGTATCATCCAATTATTTAAGAATGCTGTTTTATCGGCAATTAAATTATTAAAGTAAATAGTTTCAGCAGTAATAAAATTGTTTTCTATGCTGTATTTAAGTTGCGAAAGTGGTAATATTTGAACCGAATCTTTTATAATAAATGCCAATAGCTGCCTATTTAATAATTGAATGGAAAATTGTTGTTCTAATTCTTGTGAAAAACGTGCAACAGAATCAATACTTCTGCCACAAATTTTAGATTGAGTATCATCGGCCATAAATACAATAAATTGCCCGAAAAACAAGTTGGCATAGCCTTTCACAGCAGCACCATGACTTTCCCAATTAGTTACAAACTCATTAAGTATATTTTCTAATTGCAATGCCTCGTTGATGCTTAATAAACGATTGCTCTGATAAATCCAAACTTTTGAATTGGGATGAAAATCTTCAGGTATTAAATGTGTATAGTTGAAATTCATAATTAATCATTTTTTTTCTGTTGATGTATAGTAGCATAAAAATATGCCAAAACAATAGCAGTTAATATTTTAAAGAAAAGATTATCTGCTGCAAAAATATCTTTCCAAATTAATAGTTTAAAAATTTTATCGTATAAGATATCAATTATTAACAGTAATGGAGTTAATATGATGAATGAAATTATAAACTTTTTTAGGCTAAAATTTTTGAACATATTATATCATTGATTGTTCAATCAGTTCGGCAATATCTAATACAGCTACTTCATTTTCTTTTTCTTTATTTTTAATACCATCTAATAACATTGTATTACAAAATGGGCAGGCAGCCGCAATTACTTTAGCTCCTGTTTCTAATGCTTCTTCTGTTCTTTCAATATTAATTCTTTTATTTCCTTTTTCATCTTCTTTAAACATTTGAGCACCACCGGCACCGCAGCATAAGCCATTGCTACGGCAGCGTTTCATTTCAATTAATTCTGTTTTTAATGCTTCCAATACTTTACGTGGAGCATCGTAAATATTATTAGATCTTCCTAAGTAGCAACTATCGTGGTAGGAAATATTTTTTTCGGAAAAAGGATGATCTTCTTTTAATACAATTTTTCCTTCCTCTATTAGTTGTTCTAAAAATGTAGCATGATGTACTACTTCGTAATTACCTCCTAATTCCGGATACTCATTTTTCAATGTATTATAACAATGTGGGCATGTAGTTACAATTTTTTTTATACCATATCCGTTTAAAATTTGGATATTATTATAGGCCATCATTTGAAATAAAAACTCATTCCCCGAGCGGCGAGCAGGATCTCCGGTGCAAGCTTCTTCTTTGCCTAAAATGGCATATTTAATAGATAGTTTATTTAAAATAGTGGCAAAAGCTTTGGTTATTTTTTGGGCTCTTGCATCAAAGCTTCCGGCACAGCCTACCCAAAATAAAATATCGGGTGTCTCGTTATTGGCCATCATTTCGGCCATTGTATTAATTTTCATCCTATAATTTTTCTAGTTATTATAAATCTTTTATCCAATTATCTCTGGTATCAGCAGACAGTTTCCATGGAGCAAAATTATTTTCTATACTGCTAAACATACTATTCCATTCTTGAGGTGCATTGCTTTCTTCCATAATTAAATAACGGCGAAGCTGCATAATAATATCTACCGGAGAAATACTTACGGGACAAGCTTCTACACATGCATTACAAGTAGTACATGCCCTTAATTCTTCAGCCGTAATGTAATCGTGTAATAACGTTCTTTCTTTATTTATTGTGGTAAAATTTTTATTAAGAGATTTTCCAACTTCTTCTGCACGGTCGCGTGTTTTCATCATTATCAGGCGAGGACTTAATTTTTTTCCGGTAATATTAGCCGGGCATGCAGTAGTACATCTGCCACATTCGGTACAGCTATATGCATCTAATAAATTTTTCCAACTTAAATCATAAATATCTTTTGCACCAAATTTTTTTGCATTTTCTCCGGTAGTTTCAGTGGGTGCTAATTCGGGTTGCATGGCATATAAAACTTCATTTTGTATTTCAGGCATATTTTTCATTTTGCCTTGAGGCTCGAGCCTTGCATAATAGGCATTGGGAAATGCCAAAATAATGTGTAAATGTTTTGAGTAGGGTAAATAATTTAAAAATGCGTAAATGCCTGCAATATGCATCCACCAGCATATTCTTTCGAATACCATTAGCGATTCGCTACTGAAATGTTGTAGAATGGGATGATAATATTGTGAGAATAAAAAATTGCCCGTAATGTTTTGTGCATAATGACCAAAATCGCGGCTTTGCAGCAATGTGTCAATTGCATTCATTTTTAGAAATAAGAGCATTAAAATTATTTCGGTAAATAAAATATAATTAGCATCGCTTCTGGGCCAGCCATTTAAATCGTTGCTTGCAAATCTTTTTAATTTAATAATATTTCTTCTTATTAAAAATGAAATACAAACTATAATAACTAATACAGCTAACAATTCGAATGAATTGATAAGCCATAAATAGCCATTGCCAAGTATTGGAGCAAACAATCTATGAGTGCCAAATAAGCCATCTAATACAATTTCTAAAACTTCTATATTAATAATAATAAATCCGCCATAAACTATTAGATGCATTAAGGCCACCAAAGGGTTTTTAAACATCTTTTTTTGTCCGAGTGCAAGCAGCAATAAATTTCTCCATCGTTGAGGAGCATTATCAGAAATTTTTTCATCTCTTCCTAATAAAATATTCCTTCTAATTTCAGAAGCCTTTTTGGCGAAGAGATAAGTAGCTATTACTGTTAATATAGCAAATGCAATTTGAGGTAGTAGTTGCATGTTTGAAAGTTATGCTGCTAAGATAGTAATATCCATATATATCTGCACTTGTTAAGTTGAAGTGTTTGTTGTTACTTTGGGATTAAATGATTGTATGTTGGATAAGAAGTATATTTTAACCGCTGAAGAAGCTTCCTACAAATTGCATCGGCTTGCTTTAGAAGTTGCAGAGCATTTGCAAAATAATAAGGAAGATTTGGTAATTATTGGAGTGGTACACAATGGATTGATAATTGCAGAAAAAATAGGCATTTTACTAAAGCCTTACGTTAATTTTTCTGTTGAAATTATTGCTGCCACTTTAAATAAAGATTTACCAACAGATATAGAACTAAGCAAGCAAATTGACTTTAACAATAAAAATATTTTAATTGTAGATGATGTTGCCAATAGTGGCAAAACATTATTGTATATTTTAAAACCTTTATTGCATTTCTACCCTAAATCAATTCAAACATTAGTAATGGTAGAGCGAATGCATAAATTATTTCCGGTTCAACCCGATTATGTTGGTCTTTCTTTGGCTACTACTTTACAAGATCATATTCAGGTAGAAGTGGTAGATGGCGAAATAACGGGAGCTTATATTGTATAAATAATATTAAAATTTGTATTATCAATAGAGTTAAAATTTAATCACCTAAATTTATTGTATAAAATTAAAATCTTTATCTATGGATGCTACTACTTTGCAAAAAATTAATAATTGGGTAAATGGCAATTATGATATTGCTACAAAAGAAGCAATTAAAAATCTTCAAGAAACAAATACGCTTGAATTAGAAGAATCTTTCTATAGAAGCTTAGAATTTGGTACCGGTGGATTACGCGGTATAATGGGCGTAGGTACCAACCGTATGAATAAATATACTGTTGGAATGGCCACACAAGGGTTTGCTAACTATTTGCTAAAAAGTTTTCCCAACAAAGAAATTAAAGTAGCTATTGGCCATGATAGCAGAAATAATAGTAGGTTTTTTGCCGAAACTACTGCCAATGTTTTTGCAGCTAATGGCATAAAAGTGTTTTTATTCGAATCTCTACGTCCCACACCAGAATTGAGTTTTGCTATCCGAACATTGGGTTGTCAGGGTGGGGTTGTTTGTACAGCATCTCACAATCCTAAAGAATATAATGGTTACAAAGCGTATTGGGATGATGGTGGACAATTAGTTCCGCCACACGATAAAAATGTGATACATGAAGTAGAAGCTATTCAAAATGTAGAGGATGTTAAGTGGACCGGAGGTGAAGCGAATATTACTATTTTGGGCAAAGAAATGGATGATAAATACATTCAAATGGTAAAAGATTTAAGTGTATATCCCGAAGTAATAACTCAGCAACACGATTTAAAAATTGTATATACCCCTATTCATGGTTCGGGCATTATGTTAGTGCCCAAAGTATTAGAGGCATTTGGATTTACCAATGTAAATATAGTAGAAGAGCAGTCGGTGCCCGATGGCAATTTTCCTACAGTTGCTTATCCCAATCCCGAGGAAAGTGAAACTATGAGTATTGGGTTGAATAAAGCAAAACAAATAGATGCAGATATTTTATTAGGCACCGATCCGGATGCCGACCGTGTAGGAATTGGTGTAAAAAATCATAAAGGCGAATGGGTTTTAATGAATGGTAATCAAACCCTAATTCTTGCTTTTGCTTATTTAATAGAAGCACGTAAAGCAAAAGGTATTGCTAAAAGCAACGATATGGCTATTTCCACTATTGTATCTACCGAAATGGCAAGAATTTTAAGCGAAAAAAATGATGTACAATATTATTCTGTTCTTACCGGATTTAAATGGATTGCTTCTCTTATTTTAGAAAAAGAACAAAAAGAAAACTATGTAATAGGCGGCGAAGAAAGCTTTGGACTAATGATTGGCGATAAAGTGCGTGATAAAGATTCGGTAAGTGCTGTTGCTTTATTATGCGAAATGGCTGCTTACGAAAAATCGAAAGGCAGAACTTTATTTGATAAGCTAATTGATTTATATATTCAATACGGGTTCTACTACGAAAATCTCATTAGTATAACTAAAAAAGGAATGAATGGGCAAAAAGAAATTGCTGAAATGATGCAAGGCTATCGCAATAATCCGCCTAAAACCATTAATGGCAGTAAAGTAGCACAACTATTAGATTACGAACTTTCGTTGGGTAAAAATTTAATTACCGGCGAAACTTGGAAAATTGAATTACCAAAAAGTAATGTATTGCAATTTATAACAGAAGATGGAAGTAAAATATCTGCCCGCCCTTCAGGAACCGAACCAAAAATTAAATTTTATTTCAGTGTAAAAACCAATCTAACTGTTAAATCCGAATTCGATGAAAAATATGCTTTGTTACAACAAAAAATTAAAGATATTATTAGCGATATGCAATTAAAATAATACGCAAAATAAATTGTAAGAACACAGGCATATTTTGGCATACTAATTTTTATGGTAAGCTTAAAATGTTAAATGAAGTATTGGCTAATTGCTTCATCAAAAACTTCCACTTATCTTAGCAATAAAGAAAGTATATGCCCAATATTTTGGTTATTGATGATGAGCGTGCCATAAGAAATGTATTGAAAGATATATTAAGTAATGAAGGATATAAAATCGATGAAGCAGCCGATGGTGAAGAAGGATTAAAAAAGTTTATGGCAACTAATTTCGATGTGGTTTTGTGTGATATTAAAATGCCTAAAATGGATGGGTTGGAATTTTTACAAAAAGCTACAGAAGCCAATCCCGATGTGCCAATTATAATGATTAGCGGGCATGGTAATATAGAAACAGCCGTTGAAGCAGTTAAAAAAGGTGCATTCGATTATATTTCAAAACCGCCCGATTTAAATAGATTACTCATTACCATTCGCAATGCTACCGATAAAAATGTTTTGGTAAAAGAAACTAAAACATTAAAAAGAAAAGTATCTAAAACGCAAGAAATTATTGGTGAAAGTGAAGCCATTAAACAAATAAAAAATACAATTGAAAAAGTGGCTCCAACCGATGCCAGAGTTTTGGTAACCGGCGAAAATGGAAGTGGTAAAGAATTAGTGGCTCGTTGGTTACACGAAAAAAGTAACAGATCGAGCGGACAATTAGTTGAAGTGAATTGTGCTGCAATACCAAGTGAATTAATAGAAAGTGAATTGTTTGGACATGAAAAAGGTTCGTTTACATCTGCCATTAAACAACGCATTGGAAAGTTTGAGCAAGCAAGCGGTGGTACTTTATTTTTAGATGAAATTGGCGATATGAGTTTAAGTGCTCAGGCAAAAGTATTACGTGCTTTGCAGGAAGGAAAAATTACTCGTGTTGGTGGCGATAAGGAAATTGCTGTTGATGTTAGAGTGGTGGCGGCTACCAATAAAGATTTGTTGAAAGAAGTAGAAGATAAAAATTTTCGGCTCGACTTATACCATCGGTTAAGTGTTATTTTAATTCATGTTCCTTCGTTAAATGAACGCAGAGATGATATTCCGTTATTGGTGAATAAATTTCTAAAAGAGATAGCCGAAGAATATGGCCAGCCTGCGAAATCGATTGATAAAAAAGCATTGGAATCTTTGCAGCAACATAACTGGACGGGCAATATACGAGAACTGAGAAATGTGGTAGAACGTTTAATTATTCTATCAGGAAAAGTTATTACTGTTGAGGATGTAGCCAATTATGTAAAATAGATTATTATTTTTTTTGCTGTATTGTAGGCGTACTTACTTTTAGTATGTTAAAAAATAGATAAATCAACTAAATAATCTTTAACTTATACCCTTTAAACTATATCACTTAACCCTTCATTCAATAGTCCTTGTTACATTTGTTTCAATTAAAAATAAAGTATGGTTTTAATTTTATTAATTATTGCAATTGTTGGTTGGCATGTTGGTATATACGGCATGTTTAAAAAAGCCGGAATTGAACCTTGGAAAGCCTTAATTCCATTTTATAATACATGGTTAATTGTTGAAAAATGTAACATAAAAAAAGTATGGTTTTGGTTGCAGTTAATTCCTATTGCCGGACAATTTATTACTATTTGGATAACCATCATTTTTGTGATGCACTTTGGTAAAGTGAATTTGATTGATCATACATTAACCACATTTGTTCCTTTTATTTATTTACCTTATTTAGGATTTTCGGAAAATGAAAAATGGGGTGGAGAAAGCGTGTTTAAAAAATATAAAAAACCTGTTTCTCGTGAATGGATTGATGCATTGGTATTTGCAGTGGTAGCAGCAACCATTATCAGAACATTTGTTTTTGAGGCTTATGTAATTCCTACAGGTAGTATGGAAAAAACATTATTGGTGAACGATTTTTTGTTTGTAAGTAAAATGAGTTATGGCCCTCGCATTCCTACAACACCTTTGTCATTTCCATTTGTACACAATACCATGCCCTTCTCTCAAACAACTCCTTCTTATACCAAACTTATACAAATACCGTATAAACGTTTACCCGGGTTTACCCAAATTAAACGTAATGATGTAGTGGTATTTAATTTCCCTGCGGGCGATACAATTATTAATGAAGAAGGCTATTTTAGTGCCCAACCTTATTATGATATTTTGCGATTGAACTATGGAGGAAGTAGAGAAAAACTATTTGCCGAACACGAAATATTAGTACATCCTTACGATAAAACCGATAATTATATTAAACGTTGCACCGGAATGCCGGGCGATATAATTGAAGTTAAAGGAAGTTACTTATTTGTAAACGGTAAATCCGCTTTTGTTGCTCCTTCTTCTCAAACAGAATATCTTGTTACTACTAAAGCAAATTTTGATGAAGATTTTTTGAAGAATGATTTAAGCATTGATATAGATAATCCGAAAGACCAAATTAGATCTATTGATAGCAGGCCTAATACCTATGTAATAAATATGACAGCGGCTGAAGCAGAAAAGGTAAAAAAGCAATCTAATGTACAACAAGTAACACGTTATTTAGATACGTTGAGAGGATTAACTTTTCCTTTCGATGATACACAATATCCATGGAGCACCGATAACTTTGGTCCTATTAAAATTCCTAAAAAAGGAGAGGTATTATCATTAAATACTACTACTATTCCACTTTATCGAAGATTAATTACCGTATATGAAGGCAATAAGTTAGAAGAAATTAATGGCAAATATTTTATTAATGGAAAAGAAACAACTACCTACACCACTAAATACAATTATTACTGGATGATGGGTGATAATAGGCATCGTAGCCAAGATAGCAGATTCTGGGGTTTTGTTCCCGAAACTCATGTTGTAGGAAAAGCTTCACTAATATGGTTTAGTTGGGATAAAGGATTACCCAGATGGAAACGTTTATTTTCGGCTATTAAATAGCAAATAACAGGCATATTGTAATCTATAAAGGTATTTATGTACCGATAGATTTGTAGTATATACTATTTCTTATAAAGAATCGTTATTCTTCTAATTATAATAGCCATGCAGTATAAGCAATTTGAATTTATGTTTGAAGTATATACCTCTTCTGCTGATTTATCAATAGACGATGCGGCTTTACTGCAACAAGCAAAAGATGTAGCATTAAAAGCGTATGCACCTTATTCGCATTTTATGGTTGGTGCAGCAGCAGTATTAAGTAACGGAGAGTTTATGCTTGGTACCAATCAAGAAAATGCCAGTTATCCCGTAGGTATTTGTGCCGAACGAACATTACTTGCATCGGCTGCCACACAATTTCCTGAAGCACATGTTATTACAATGGCAATTAGCTACTATAATTATGGTAAGGATAGCCACAATTATCAACCGGTTTCGCCATGTGGCATGTGCAGGCAAGCATTAGTAGAATATGAAACAAGATTTAAGCATCCTGTTAAATTAATTTTGGGTGGAAAAGAAGGGGAAGTTTATGTTATACCTCAATCTCATTTTTTACTACCACTTCATTTTAATAAAAGCTTTTTATAAAATAGGCTTCATTTTTATCAGTCGCTTTATTGCTCTTTTTTTATACGGTTCATCATCATAAGAAAACTATCAAATATCCTATCTTGCAGAAGTCAAATAATACAATATGAAATATCTCACACTCAATCCCAATATCTTCATTCATAACCGAAAAAGATTCACTCATCAAATGCAATCCAATAGTATTGCCATTTTTGTAAGTAATGATGAATGGCCATCGAATGGTGATGCAATTCATAAGTTTAAGCAGAATAGCGATTTGTATTGGTTATGCGGTATTGAGCAAGAAGATACAATGGTTATTTTATTTCCCGATAATCCCGATAAAAAATTTAGAGAAGTATTGGTATTGGTTAGACCCAATGAGTTAAAAGAAAAATGGGATGGAAAACGATTGCGAATGGAAGAAGCAAAGAAAATTTCGGGAATTGAAACAATAGTTTGGTTAGATAATGTAGACGCGTTATTGCAGCAGTGGATTCATTTAGCAAATAATATTTACTTAGATACTAATGAGAATGATAGAAAATCTACATCAATTCAAACACGCGAATATCGGTTTGCAGAAGAAATGAAAATGAAATATCCTTTACACCAATTTCAGCGAGCTGCAAAAATATTAAAAACCCTTAGAGCAGTTAAAACCAAAGAAGAAGTGGAAGTTATTCAAAAAGCTATTGATATTACCGAGCTTACTTTTAAAAAATTATTAGCATGTATTCGACCAGGCATTTTTGAATATGAAATTGAAGCAGAAATAATGCATAGTTTTTTAAGTAACCGTGCAACCGGCGAAGCCTATTCAAGCATTATAGCTTCGGGCGATAGAGCCAGAACCCTACACTATATAAGTAATAATCAGGAATGTAAAGATGGCGAGTTGATTTTGATGGATTTTGGTGCTGAATATGGTAATTATTGTGCCGATTTAACCAGAACTGTACCCGTAAACGGAAAATATACTAAGCGCCAGAAAGAGGTATATAACGCCTGTTTGCATGTACATAATTATGCAAAAGCCTTATTAAAACCCGGAATTTCAATTGTTGATTATACCGAAAAAGTTGGAGACGAGGCAACAAAGCAATTTATAAAAATTGGGTTACTTACAAAAGCCGATGTAAAAAACGAAGAGAAAGAAAATAGGGCCTACCGAAAATATTTGTATCATGGTATCTCTCATCATTTAGGAATTGATGTACATGATGTAGGAACAAGAACGGAACCCATTGAGGCAGGAATGGTATTTACAGTAGAACCTGGAATTTATATTGAAGAAGAACAAATGGGTATTAGAATAGAAAATAATATATGGATTACCAAAAATGGCAACATAGATTTAATGAAAAATATCCCTATCTCCACAGATGAAATAGAATCTTTAATGAAAAGAAAATAACGATTTGCAAAATGATAAAACAAATTCCTAATATTATTACTTTATTAAACTTGTTTTTTGGATGTTTGGCAATTATTACCATTATGCAAACAGGTTTAACGGTTAGTATTGATGCATCGGGCGAACAAACTATTGCATTACCTCAAAAAATTTATTGGGCAAGTGTATTTATTGGCATTGCCGCAGTAATAGATTTTTTTGACGGTTTTTTTGCAAGAATATTAAAAGCTCCTTCCGATATGGGAAAACAATTAGATTCTTTAGCCGATATGGTAAGTTTTGGAGTTGCTCCGGGATTAATTATCTACCAATTTCTGCGATTATCTTTTGCTTCTCAGGTAAATGGATTAGATGTAACTGTTGGATGGCTTTTGCCTGCTTTAATTATCCCTTGTGCCGGTGCATATCGCTTAGCACGATTTAATATTGATACTACACAAACAAACGAGTTTAAGGGAGTACCTATTCCTGCTGCCGGCTTATTAATTGCCTCTTTTCCGCTTATTTACTGGTTCTCGAACTCCAATTGGCAAATACAGTTATTGCAAAATAAGTGGTTTTGGTATATGGTAATTTGTACAATAAGCTATCTAATGATTTCAAAATTGCCCATGCTGGCATTAAAGTTTAAACAATTCTCATTAAAAAATATAATGCCATTTATAATTATACTGTTTGTAACGTTTATTAGTTCTTTTTGGGTAGCTTGGATGGCCATTCCAATTAGCTTTATAACTTATGTACTAGTATCTTTGGTGTTTCGTAAAAAAGTATAATCATCTTTATAAAAACAATAACATGACTTTTAATGTACAGATTAAAGTAATGCCTCTAAAAGATTTATTAGATCCGCAAGGAAAAGCCGTTTTAGGTGGATTAAAAAATTTGGGAATAACTTCAATTGAAGATGTGAGAGTAGGTAAGCACATTACTTTGCAAATTGAAGCAGCAACAGAAAATGAGGCAAAAGCAATTGCAGAGGAAGCAAGTAAAAAATTATTGGCTAATCCAATAATGGAATTTTACGAAATAGAAATGATTAATTAAACTGCATTGTAATACTAAGGTATAGTTTGAAATAGAATAATACCTTATACTATTTATAACTTTTTTTATGTTATATCTTGTTCCAACACCACTTGGAAATTTAAAAGACATTACATTGCGATCTATAGAAGTTTTGCAAAGTGTAGATGTTATTCTGTGCGAGGATACAAGAACTTCTAGTAAATTATTACAACATTACCATATTCAAAAACCACTTTCGCCATACCATCAGCATAACGAGCATCAAATAACTTTGCATTTAGTTGCTCAGATGCAAGTAGGAAAAGTTTTTGCATTAATTACAGATGCAGGAACTCCCGGCATCTCCGATCCTGCATTTTTATTGGTACGTGAATGTATTAAACAAAATATTAAAGTAGAATGTTTGCCCGGAGCTACAGCTTTTATACCTGCTTTAATAAATAGTGGTATCCCAACAAACAGATTTGTATTTGAAGGATTTTTGCCTGTTAAAAAAGGACGACAAACATTGTTAAAGCAATTGGCAGAAGAAGAAAGAACAATCATTTTGTATGAAAGTCCTATGCGATTGCTTAAAACTATAGATGATTTAATACTATATTTTGGAGCTAATAGAAAATGTGCTGTATCGAGAGAGTTAACCAAATTATTTGAAGAAAACTATAGAGGTACTTTGGAAGAAGTAAAAAAACATTTTTCTGCCAAAGTTGTAAAAGGTGAAATTGTTATTGTAGTTGAAGGAAAATAAATACCAATATCAGAAAAAATTGATCTCAAATAGTATATTATGAAAGAAACCCAAATAAGAATTTTTTTAATACTATGCTTGTGCAGCTTTTTATCATTCTTACAAGCCCAGCCGGAACGTTGGCAGCAACACATCAAGTATGTTATTGATGTTAAAATGAATGTGGTAAACAATCAATTTTCGGGTACCGAAAAAATTGAATATATCAATAATTCTCCCGATACGCTCAATGCTATTTTCATGCATTTATATTGGAATGCTTTTCAGCCCGGAAGTGAGATGGATATTAGAAGTAGGGAAATGGGAAAGATAGTGCATACGATGAGAAATGGAGAAGAAGAACTTGATTGGGACCCACGAGTAAAAGACAGAATTAGTAAATTATTACCTTCTGAAATTGGTTATGATAGTGTAGAATACATAAAAGTAAATGGAGCTGAACAGCGTATTATTTATCACGAAACTATTGTAGAAGTTAAACTTCAAAAGCCAATTCTACCACATACTAAAACACCGGTAGAAGTAGCATTTAAAGCACAAGTGCCCATTCAAATTCGCAGAAGCGGAAGAGATAATGCCGAAGGAATTAGATATAGCATGAGCCAATGGTATCCTAAAGTGGTTGAATACGATTATCAAGGATGGAATGCAAACCCTTACATAGCAAGAGAATTTTATGGTGTTTGGGGAGATTATGATGTAAAAATTTCTATTGATAAAAACTATGTAGTAGCAGCTACAGGCTTATTGCAAAACCCTAATCAAATTGGGTATGGTTATGCTGCTGCCGGTACAAAAATTATTGATAACAACTCTTCAGAAAATACCTGGTATTTTAAAGGAGAAAATATTCACGATTTTGTTTGGGCAGCCGACCCTCAGTATAAGCATATTTCAAAAAAAGTACGCCCCGATTTAACAATTCATGTTTTTTATAAAGCTGGCGATGCCAAAACAGATAGTAGTTGGAACAATTTATTATGGTCAGCCGAAAAAGTATTGCCCTATATAGAAAAAAGATTTGGCAAATATCAATATCCACAATATTCTTTTATTCAAGGTGGCGATGGTGGAATGGAATATGCAATGGCAACTTTAATAAAATCGTATAGCTTAGGTACTGCATTTCACGAGTGGTTACATAGTTGGTACCAGCACATGTTGGGTACTAATGAAAGCTTATTTCCTTGGATGGATGAAGGATTTACTTCTTATGCCGAAAGTGAAGTATCGGCATATTATTATGATAGTTGTGTACAACATTCGCCCTATTTAAGTGAGCAATATAAAAAGCAAATTGCTTTAAATACAGAAGTTCAAAATCAAAAATTACCTCTGCACCACTCCGATAGTTATAATGGATATTTTGCATTGGTAAGAAGTGGTTTAGAAGAACCCATGAGTACACATTCCGATCATTACAATACCAATTATGCTTATGGCTATGCAGCGTATGCAAAAGGACCAGTATTTATGAATCAATTAAGATATATCGTAAGCGATAGCATCTTAAATAAAATATTATTGAAATATTATGCCGATTGGAAATTTAAACATCCTAATGCTAATGATTTTATTAGAGTTGCAGAGAAAGTAAGCGGACTTGCATTGCAATGGTATAAAGAGTATTGGGTTTATACCACCAAAACCATAGATTATGCTATTGGAGATATTGATGTTGAAAATGGAAATACATTTATAACAATTAAGCGATTGGGCAAAATGCCAATGCCTATTGATGTTTTGATAACTTATAAAGATGGAAGTAAGGAATTGTATTATATACCTTTAAGTTTGATGTATGGCGCTAAACCTGCCGAAAATAATATAAAAAGAATTGTAAATGAAGAATGGAAATGGACTCATCCTTCTTACAAGTTTAAAATAGATAAAAATATTAGTGCAATAAAAAGTATTGAAATAGACCCTTCTCAACGTATGGCCGATATTAATCGCTCTAACAACAAATTAATAATACCCGACTAAAAAGTTGTGGATAGCAGTATTGATTATTATTTTTTAACTTGAAGTATGTATTTTTCTTTAAAATATTCTTCAGCAAAAATATCATAGATACTCATCATTTTTGGGCGTACACCGCTTTCGGAAATTTCTTGATGCAAATCGCCTCCTTTTAAACAAATTAAGCCATTAGCAATAGCTTCGTTAGTTGCTTGTTTTTTTAAAATTGGGTTCGCCCATCTCCATAAATCTTTTAAAGGTGCAACAGCTCTGCTAATGGCATAATCAAATTTTCTGTTTTTAATATCTTCTACTCTAATATGCTGGGTAGTAACATTTTTAAGTTGAATAGTTTGGCAAACAGCATCAACCACTTTTAATTTTTTAGCAATACTATCTACCAAGTGAAATGACACATCGGGGAAAAAAATGGCAAGAGGTATACCCGGAAATCCACCGCCACAGCCAATATCAATTATTTGTGTGCCTTTTTTAAAATCGGCAATAGCCGCAATACTTAGTGAATGCAAAACATGGTGTAAATAAATACTGTCAATATCTTTTCTGGAAATAACATTAATCTTGCTATTCCATTCTTTATATAAACTTTCCAAACCTGCAAACTGTTGAATTTGCATATTGGAAAAATCTCCAAAATATTTAAGAATTAGTTCCAATTTTTTTGAGGTTTTTTAAAAATTGCCGGTACAAAAAATATATAATAGAAAAACATCCAAATATCGAATAATAGATAATAAGGAATTAGGTCGGATTCGTTTAATTTTTTCATGGTTTTAAAATAAACCAAAAACTGTAATAAAAAGCGAATACCATATACCGATAGTGCTATCCACCAATTAAAAAATAGAATACTTAAGGTTAATAACGGATACACCCAAAACAAAGAAAACGAATACAAGCCTAAAAAAAATTTATGTTTTGGTTTGTAAAATTTAGAGGTAGTATAATGCCTAAATTTTTGATTCATCCAATCTGCCCAAGAAGTTTTTGGATCACTTAGTGTATGGGCATCTTTATCAACTACTATGGTGGTATTATTTTTAGTAGCTACTTTATTAATAAATAAATCATCATCTCCGCTGGGAATATTGTTGATTGATGCAAAGCCTTTATTTCTTATAAAAACTTCTCTTTTATAACTTAAATTTCTGCCAACACCCATATAGGGTAATCCGGCTAATGCATAAGAGAAATATTGTAAAGCAGTATGAAAGGTTTCGAAACGAATAAGTTTATTTAGTAAGCCGGGTTTTTTATGATAAGCGCCATACCCTAAAACAATTTCGGTATTGGGCATATATGCTTCCTGCATTTTCTGAATCCAAAATTCAGAAGCAGGAACACAATCGGCATCGGTTAAAAGTAATGTTTCGTATTTAGCACTTTTAATTCCCATCGATAATGGAAATTTTTTGCCTACAATTAATTTTGCTTCTTGCGTTAGTTCTATATGATTTAAACTTTTAAACGATTTTTTAAATTCATCTAAAATGTATTTGCTTTCATCCGTTGAATTGTCGTTTACAACAACAATTTCATGGGTGGTTCTGTAATCTTGTACTAAAATGCCCGGTAAATTTTTTACTAAATTCTCTGCTTCATCTCTTGCACAAACAACTACCGAAACGGGCTGACTAATATTTTCTTGCTTGATAATAGGTTTAAAAAAAGCTAATCGTAAAAAGAAAAATATATAATAAAAAACCTGAATAGCAATTATTATACAAAAAACTATAAATACAATTTTCCAAGTAAATGCTGGTATTATCATGCTGCAAAAGTAGGTCTTGTGTTGTGTTGTTAAATTTGAAGTGTGAAGATGTGGAAAAGAAATAGATCGCTATGTATTACACATATTGAATGTATTGCAATAACCTATCCTTACTTACATTTGCAGCTCTATGCCACCATTAACTTTTCAGTTAGAAACTGTAGATGCTACCAGTAAAGCAAGAGCCGGAAAAATTACCACCGATCATGGCGAAATTCTTACACCTATATTTATGCCTGTTGGTACAGTAGGCTCTGTTAAAGCTGTTACGCAACAACAATTATACAATAATATTTATGCTCAAATTATTTTGGGCAATACCTATCATTTGTATTTACGCCCGGGTATACAAGTTTTAGAGGCAGCAGGTGGCTTACATCAATTTAATGGATGGCATAAACCCATATTAACCGATAGTGGTGGTTATCAGGTTTTTTCTTTGGCTGCTAATAGAAAAATTAAAGAAGAGGGTGTTTGGTTTCAATCACATATTGATGGAAGTAAACATTTATTTTCTCCGGAAAAAGTAATGGATATTGAACGTAGTATTGGTGCCGATATTATAATGGCATTTGATGAATGTTCACCTGCTAATAGCGACTACAATTATGTACTGAAAAGTATGCAACTAACTCACCGATGGTTAGATAGATGCATCAACAGATTTAATGAAGCGGATAATCAATATGGATATGCTCAAAATCTTTTTCCTATTGTACAAGGAGGAACATTTACAGATTTGAGAACCGAATCGGCCGAATATATTGCATCGAAAAATGCTGCCGGAAATGCCATTGGCGGACTGAGTGTTGGTGAACCTGAAAATAAAATGTATGAGTTTACAGAATTATGTTGCAATATTTTGCCAAAAGATAAGCCTCGTTATTTAATGGGAGTGGGAACTCCATGGAATATTTTAGAAGGAATTGCATTGGGTGTTGATATGTTTGATTGTGTAATGCCCACCAGAAATGGTAGAAATGGAATGTTATTTACCAGCAATGGAGTGATTAATATCAAAAATAAAAAATGGGCAACAGATTTTTCTGTAATTGATAGCACACTTCAAAACGAGATAAGCAATTACTACAGCAAAGCCTACTTGCGCCATTTATTTGTATCGGAAGAAATTTTAGGATTACAAATAGCCAGTATTCATAACCTTTCTTTTTATTTATGGTTGGTTGCCGAAGCACGTAAACAAATTCTTGCACAAACATTTTCAAGCTGGAAAAAAAATATGGTAGAAAAATTAAAGCAGCGGCTATAATATAATAGATATTTTATTTTTAATATTTTTCGATGTGGATAATCTTACTAGTTAATAAATTTTTATTCACTTCGGCAATTAAAATCACATTAAACAATTTGATATGATTAGTTTCACAATTACTTACTAATCCGTTACCTATGAAATGCGTAAGTGTACATCCATTTTTATGGATGTATTTTTTTTAATACTTATTGAAAAATTTCTTTAACACCGTTTTCTCTGCATACTAAGAAGCTGTTTGAGTTAAATTAGAAAAAAGTTGTAAAGTTTTTGATGAATAGACAAAAGAAGGAAATCGGTCGTTAAAGAGTTAATGACAAAAAAAACAAATTTTCAACCGACTTCCAGTGGCAAATTTTAGAAAGTTTA
>DAHXOT010000020.1 GCA_027364735.1 Hydrotalea sp.
GTAATAGGCGGGCTTGCAGCATCTACTTTTGCAGCATTAATGATCGTTCCATTAGTATATGCTTGGATTCAGCAAAAAACTTCTTTTAAAAATGTATCTCTCTTACCCGAAGATGATCAAGATTTAACTACTCAAACAAAAAATATTTAACCATGGTAGCCATCAATTATTCTTATATAAAAAATACATACATGAAAATAGTTAGTTCACTGTTATTTGTTACGCTTTTAGTTGCTTGTTCGGATAAAAAACAAGACGATACTAAAAAGGATGCTAACAAAAATGCACCCATTCATTACGATGTAGCATTGGTAGAACAAAAAGGTGTTACTACTCAATTAAAATTGCCTTCTCAATTAGTGGCTTATCAACAAGTTAGTATTTTTCCTAAAGTAAACGGATATGTAAAAACAGTGTTAGTTGATATTGGTTCTAAAGTAAAAAAAGGTGATTTATTAATGATATTAGAAGCTCCTGAACTAGAAGAAGCGGTATTACAAGCGAAAGAAAAATTTGCCAGAGCTAAATCAGATTTCTCAATTGATAAAGACAAATATTTCCGATTAATTGAAGCGGCACAAACACCTGGTGCAGTTTCTCCGCTCGATTTATCTTCTGCAAAAACAAAAATGGAAGCCGATAGCGCATTAAGTAATGCCGAAAAAGCTAATTGGAATATGCAACAAACTATGATGGAATATTTAAAAGTTATTGCACCATTCGATGGGGTAATAACCATTCGTAATGTTCATCCTGGTGCATTGGTTAGTGCAGCTATTAAAGATATTCCGATGTTAGAATTAAAAGAAGTAAAACACTTGCGTTTAGAAGTAGATATTCCTGAAAATGTGTCTGCACAATTAAAACAACACGATACACTTTCGTTTGTTGTAGATGCTTTTCCAGGTAAAAAAATGGTAGGAGTAATTAGTAGAAAATCGATGAATATTAATACACAAATGCATGTTGAGAGAATTGAATTAGATGTGTATAATAACGATGAAAAGTTGGCACCGGGTATGTTTGCCGATGTTGTGTACGATGCTAAGGGTACTACAGGTGCATTAAGCGTTCCTAAATCGGCTGTTGTAACTTCTACCGAAAGAAAATATGTTATTGCTGTACGCGATAATAAATCGGTTAAAGTGGATGTTATTACCGGTAATGAATCTATCGACAAAGTTGAAATTTTTGGAGATATTAAAGAAGGCGAAAAAGTAATTGTGAATGCGAATGATGATATAAAAGAAGGAATTACTATTCAATAAATAGCAGTAGTATTTAGCTATTACTAATAACTGTAAAAAGCGGTTACAATAGAATACCAATATTGTAGCCGCTTTTTAATTGTAATTATTGTTTTTGTAACAATAATTACAAAATAATTGCAGCATACAATTTTCTTTTGTAAAAACTAATTATGAAAGTAACCGATGCGGCCAACTTTTGGAATCAACGATATAAAAACAATGCTACTGTTTATGGGTGGCAGCCTAATATATTTTTTAAAGAATATATTGATAAGGCAGAAGCCGGTACTTTATTGTTGCCTTGCGAAGGCGAAGGAAGAAATGCAATATATGCTGCTAAAAAAGGTTGGCAAGTAAGTGCTTTCGATTTTAGTTCTATAGCAGTAGAAAAGGCATTACAGAAAGCCAATGAAGAAAATGTTTCAATTAATTATATACAAAAAAGTATAGAAGAATATATACCCGAAAGGCAATATCAGCTTATTGCATCTATTTATGTTCATATAGCGGAACCAAGTAGAAAATTATTTCATCAACAACTCATTGCATCTTTGCAGCCAAAGGGAACTATTCTACTTGAAGCCTTTCATAAAAATCAAATCAATCATTCATCCGGTGGGCCTCAATCAACTCAACTTTTATATTCTAAAGAAGAATTAATGGCAGATTTTGGTGGCTTAACCATTACGTTGTTAGAAGAGAAAGATATTTATTTAACAGAAGGAGCTTTTCATAATGGGCATGCTTCGGTAATACGAATGATTGCCAATAATTGAGTTTACCAAATAAACGGAATAAGTTGCTTGGTTTGCATGCAATAATTGGCATATTGCGGAAACTGTTGTAATAAATATTTTTCTTCTCTTTTAATTTTTATAATAAGATCAACGGTAAGTATACAATAGATACCAATATTGGCATAACTAAAATTTGTCATAACAAACGATGCACAGAATAATAAAACCGATGTGTACATTGGATGACGAATAAACTGATAAGGACCTTTACTTATTAAAATAGAATTATTTTTTGGTTCGGGCATTATCGAAAAATTTTTCCATTGCATACATATTATGGCATAAACACCCAATGCCAATGCAATAAGTAGTAATGCATAAGTAAAGTAAGAGAAGAAATGAAACCGGCCAGTAAATAAAAAATAGCCTATACAACTAAACTGAATAAATACTAAAATAAAAGAAGTAATTCTCTTGCTAATCATGCTGAAAATTACCTCTTTTATTATTCACTTCTAACCTAAAAAATAAAACTATTTTATCTCTTCATACAATACATCTTCCGTTGAAGCTTCTTTTTTAATAGTTGTAGGAACATTGCATCCTTGTGCACCGCAACAACCGGTATTGGTAATTGCCTGAAATAAAAAGAAAGCTGCCACTAATCCGGATAAAGAATCGTGTTGCTCAATAGCTTGTATGCCAATAATTGTTCCAAGTATTAAACGCAATAAACGCATAATACTCCAACCGCTAAAAAGCATTTGTTTTATTGTTTGCATTATAATCCTTTATTCAATAAACTAATCCAACTTCCGCCATTTTCGCAAGCAATACCCAAACTTTTAAGATACATAGCAGCTTGCGTACTTCTGGCACCACTTGCACAACATAGAATAAGAGGAGCAGAAATATTTTTAATTTCTTCTACTCTTGTGGGCAGTTCATTAAGTGGAATATTGATACTGCCTTCAACGTGTCCGCCATAAAATTCTCCGGGAGTTCTTACATCAATAATTGTTTCTTTCATAATACTACTTTTTACTTTTTGCTTTATTTATTTGTGTGCGAAAGTATAGGCAGGTACGCAGTTAAACAGTAACATAAATCACTATGCTAACAACAGTTTTTATAAATGTGGTTCGTAACTCTTATCACCCATCAAAAAAACTGCTCAGTGTATTTTCGCAAAAAATATTTATGTCATCCATACAATTAACTACCGAAGCATTTAAGAGCAATATTTTCGATTATACAAAAGAAAAAGATTGGAAATTTAAAGGAACAACTCCTGTTGTTATTGATTTTTATGCCGATTGGTGTGCACCTTGCAGAATGGTTGCTAAAGTAATTGAAGAATTATCTGTTGAATATAAAGACAAAATTATTTTTTATAAAGTAGATACAGAAGTAGAGCAGGAGTTAGCCGCCGTTTTTCAAATCCAAAGTATTCCATCTTTATTATTTATTCCTACCGAAGGATTGCCTATGATGCAGTTAGGGGCTTTGCCTAAGCCAAGTTTTAAAAAGCTGATTGATGAAAACTTGTTAACTGCCACTATTAATATGCCTAATAATTAATTTTTTCTTATAGGCTTTATTACACCGAAAAATTGCCATTTATTGTTAGATAAATGGCAATGCTATTTCATCAACCTGTTATTTTTTTGGGATGAATAGGATATTAAAAAAGCCACCTTTCGGCGGCTTTAAAGCTATGTTTATATAAGATGTAATTATTGTTCACTTGTAGGTTTTACCAAACCCAACTTTGCTTCTAAACTTAATGTAGCATGCGGAACGGCACGTAAACGAGCTTTATCAATTAATCTTCCTGTAACTCTGCAAATACCATACGTTTTGTTTTCAATTCGCATTATTGCTTTTTCTAAATGATCGATATAAGTAATTTGGCGACTGGCCATTTGGCTTAATTGTTCACGTTCCATACTCATTCCGCCATCTTCCATAGTTACATATCGGCTTTCGCTTTCATCGCCACCCATTTCATCTTTACGCGTTATTAAACCTTGTAAATATGCTAATTCTTTTTTGGCAGCTTCTAATTTTTTAGCAATTAATTCTCTGAATTCATTTAATTCTGAATCATTATATCTTACCATTGGTTCTGTTGATTTGGTGGATTCAATTCTTTTTTCTAAAGGAGTATATCCCGGGCTATAAGGCACACTTGTTTTTACACTTGTTTTAGGAACCTTCACCTCTTTGGGCGGTTCTACTTTTTTGGTGGGTTTAGTAGCAACAGGAGTACTGATTTTCTTGGTTTCAACTTTTGGATGATTTGGATGAGCAACCGGATGTGCAATTTTTTTAGCCGGAGCTGCTTTTTTAGGAGCAGGTTTAGCTACAGGTTTTGCTGCTTTTTTAGCAGGTACCACTTTTTTAGCCGGAGCTTTTTTAGATGCTGGTTTTTTAGTAGCCATACACTTAACCTTTTTTGTTTATTGCAATTTTCAGCAACGTTTCATTTACTTCAATTTCGGTGCCATTGGGCAATTCCGAAACAAATTGAATATCGTCTGCCAAAATTTCGCCGCAAATATAGTTTTTATATTGAATGATTGATGGCTTGATATTTTCATTGTCAAGCAATTCTACGAATATACGGTCTGTTAGCTCAAATCCGCTCTGTTTTCTAATATTTTGTATTCGATTAATTAATTCTCGGGCATCTCCTTCTTTTCTAAGGTCATCGGTAAGGGTGGTATCTAAGGCAACTGTTACGCTTCCTTTGGTAGCAACACTCCATCCGGGTATGTCTTCGGCAGCAATTTCTACATCGCTTATTAAAAGTTGAAAATTTAATGCTGATAAACTGAGCAATATAGTTCCATTTTGTTCTAAATCTGCTATTTGTGCTTGCGAAAAATTGCTTATTTGCATAGCAGCTTCCTTCATATTGGCACCTAATTTTGCCCCTAAGGTTTTAAAGTTGGCTTTTATTTTTTTCTTAATAAAACCCTGTGTTTCGGTAATGTATTCTACCGATTTTACATTTACTTCGGATTGTATTAAATTCTCCACTTTCTCTAATTGCTCTTTCATTTGCGGAGTTAATACCGGTATTAATATTTTTTGCAGTGGTTGGCGAACTTTAATATTAATTTTTTTGCGGAGCGATAATACCAAAGAACACACATCTTGTGCTAATTGCATTCTTTCTTCTAAGGCAATATCAATGGCAGCTTCATTGGCTTTTGGAAAATCTGCATGATGCACCGAATCTACTTTATTTCGGTTGGTTACTGCTTCTAAATTACCAAAAACAGCTTCACTGAAAAACGGCGAAATGGGTGCCATTAGCTTCACTAAAGTTTCTAAACATTCATATAAAGTTTGGTAAGCCGAAATTTTATCTGTTTCATATTCTCCTTTCCAAAATCTTCGGCGACAAAGGCGTACATACCAATTGCTTAGGTGTTCATCTAAAAACGATTCAATTAATCTGCCCGCAATAGTGGGCTCGTATTCATTAAATGCTTCGGTAACTTTTTTAATGAGTGTATTGAGCGATGATAAAATCCATCTGTCAATTTCCGGTCTTTCCTGCAATGGAATGGATGCTTGTTCAAATGCAAAGCCATCTACATTGGCATATAATGCAAAGAATTGATACGTGTTATACAGTGTGCCAAAAAATTTGCGTTGCACTTCTTTAATTCCTTCTAAATCGAATTTTAAATTATCCCATGGCGATGCGTTGGTAATTAAATACCATCTTGTGGCATCGGCACCAAATGTTTCAATTGTTTCGAAAGGATTTACCACATTACCCAAACGTTTGCTCATTTTGTTGCCATTCTTATCTAATACCAAACCATTCGATACAACTGTTTTATAGGCAAGTCCGGGATATTTTTCATCAGTTGCTTCAAAACCTGCTTCTTTTAATTCTTGCTGAATATCTTCTTTTATCAGCGAACCAATTGCGTGTAGTGTATAAAACCATCCACGTGTTTGATCAACTCCTTCGGCAATAAAATCGGCCGGATAGTTTTTGGCAAATATTTCTTTATTCTCGAACGGAAAATGCCATTGTGCATAAGGCATTGCACCACTATCGAACCAAACATCTACTAAATCCGGCACACGTTTCATTAATTTTCCCGATGCACTTACCAATTCAATAGCATCTACAAAAGGTTTGTGTAAGTCTATATCTAATTTTGAATCTTTAATCGTAAAAGCCGAATTTTTATTCAATCCTGCTGCTACGGCTTTTTGAAATTCGTTGGTTAATTCTTCTATTGAACCGATACAAATTTCTTCGCTGCCATCTTCTGTTCTCCAAATGGGTAAAGCGGTGCCCCAGTAGCGGCTGCGACTTAAATTCCAATCTACCATATTCTCCAACCAATTACCAAATCGGCCTTCACCGGTACTCTTCGGTTTCCATTGAATGGTTTTATTAAGCTCTACCATTCTATCTCTCAAATCGGTGGTTTTAATAAACCAAGCATCTAAGGGGTAGTACAATATGGGTTTGTCGGTTCGCCAGCAATGCGGATAACTGTGTTCGTATTTTTCTACTTTAAAAGCTCTGTTTTCTTTTTTTAGTTTTACGCAGATATCAATATTTACATCTACATAATCTTTTTCATCGGTATAATTTTTTACATAGCGATTGCTAAATTCTCCCAAACCCTCTACAAATTTACCTTGCCTGTCAACCATGGTTAAAATACCAATATTGTATTTTCTGCCCACTCTATAATCATCTGCTCCAAAAGCAGGAGCGGTGTGAACAATGCCGGTACCATCTTCGGTGGTTACAAAATCGCCCAACAATAATTTAAATGAGTTAGGATTATTTATTTTATTGGCATCGTAAGGCATTAGCTGTTCGTAGCCACAGCCTTCCAATTGGTAACCTTTGCATTCGGCCATTATTTTCCATGGAAAAATTTTGGTATCGGCAGAATAGTTTTCGAAATCGCCATTTTCGCCTTCTTCTTTACAATATTTGTGTAATAAAGCTTTAGCGAGAACAATATTAATTGGCAAATGCGTATACGGATTAAAAGTTTTTACCAATACATAATCAATTTTTTCTCCAACGGTTAACCCGAGATTAGAAGGTAATGTCCATGGAGTGGTTGTCCATGCTAAAAAGAAAACTTCATCACCATGTACTGCATCATGCAAAAATTGACTCTTTTCATCCTGAACAGCTCTAAACATTGCTACGCAACTGGTATCTTTTACTTCTTTGTAAGTGCCGGGTTGGTTTAATTCATGCGAGCTTAAGCCGGTTCCGGCAGCGGGCGAATAGGGCTGAATACTTACACTTTCGTACAGCAAACCTCTGTTGTATAATTTTTTTAACAGCCACCACAAGCTTTCAATATAATTATTCTGAAAAGTAATATAAGGGTTATTTAAATCAACCCAATACCCCATTTTAGTAGTAAGTTCATCCCATTTATCTTTATAGCGTAATACAGCTTCGCGACATTGTTGGTTATATGTTTCAACCGAAATTTTTTTACCAATATCTTCTTTTGTAATACCCAATTCTTTTTCAACACCCAATTCAACCGGTAATCCGTGGGTATCCCATCCGCCTTTCCGGTTTACCTGAAAACCTTGCATGGTTTTATACCTGCAAATTAAATCTTTTAATGTTCGTGAAATAACATGGTGAATACCGGGCATGCCATTAGCACTGGGCGGTCCCTCGTAAAATACAAATGGTATTTTGCCTTCACGTAAATGCACACTTTTTTCGAAGGCATTGCTTTCTTGCCATTTGTTTAATATTTCCTTTTCAATAGAGGGTAAATGTAAACCCGAAAACTCTCTGTATTGTTTACGCATATCAACTTCTTGCCAATCTTACACAGATTGATTTTAAAGTGGGCGAAGGTAAGAAATTAAGCAATAAAAAAGACCTGCTTTTAATGCTTTGCAAATGCTATGGAAGATTATTTTACCCACTTTGTTAAGGCAACCTCTAAATTTTTTTACATCTTGGATATGCTATAAATAGCTCAAATAATTTTTTTTGTTATTATCTGTTCCCCTATTTTTGTCGTCTCCCCCGATAAAAGAATCATTATATCTTTAAGTATTCATTTACAGCTTATTATAAGTGTATTATATTTGTGCATAGGTAATTTAGTTATGCTGTAACTGAGGGTGGCGAAGCCGTAAATAACACTAACCTTATTGGGTAAGGTTTTTAATAGAAATGAAAGAATGCCCTGTTACTTTTTTCCCAAAATGATAGATTTGTAGATGCTGCCGGTAGCCATTTCATATTTTACTACTTTTCATATTCTTATTCTAAAAAGCGTTCATGAAAAAAATTATTAATACACTTTTTTGCTTTGTGGTACTATTGCTTATTGCCATACATTCTTATGGTCAATCTTTACCTACCAATATTAATGTTGATCAAATATCCGATGCACAATTAATGCAATATCTTGGATTGGCCAACAGTTCCGGATTAAGCTCAGCGGAATTAGAAACAAAGGCAAGAGAAAAGGGTTTAAGTGAAGAACAAATTCAAAAATTGAAGCAAAGAATTATAGTGGCTAATGCGGGCGGAACTAACGCTGCGGGTAAAAATAATATTGCCGATAGTAACGATTTGCGAACTAAAGTAGTAAGTCGCAATGCGAAACCGGCTACCATTTATACGGCCAATGCATTAGCTGTATTTGGATCGGAATTATTTTCTACCGATAACCTAACCTTCGAGCCTAATTTACAAATACCTACACCAAAAAATTATGTAATTGGAACAGGCGATAAAATTAATATTGATTTATTCGGCTATTCCGATGCTGCTTTTAAATTGCAGGTAAATCCCGAAGGTATCATTCGTATCCCTAATTTAGGTCCGATAAAAATCAATGGATTGAATTTTGATGATGCCACACAAAAAATTAAATCAAAATTAGTTGCCATCTATCCCCAAATTGCCAGCGGTAAAACTTCGGTACAAATTACCTTAGGACAAATACGCACCATTAGAGTTACAATGATTGGCGAAATTGCCAAACCCGGCACGTATAGTTTACCCTCTTTAGCCTCTTTGGTAAATGCGTTGTATGTTGCCGGAGGGCCTAATGCCATTGGTTCTTACAGAGATATTGAATTAATACGCAATGGAAAAGTAATGGCCAATTTTGATTTATACGATTTTTTATTAAAAGGCGATTTAAGTAAAAGTTTGCGTTTAGAAGATGATGATATTATAAAAGTAAATCCGTATTTAAACCGAGTAATTTTTACGGGAGCTATAAAAAGACCTGCAATTTATGAAGTGCGGAATACCGATAATATGAAAGATTTGTTATCTGTTTCGGGCGGATTTTCGGATAGGGCTTTTAAAGATTTTATTAGAGTGGTGCGAGTAACGCATAGCCAAAAAGAAGCCATAACCGTTCCTGCAGCAGCGTTTGGGTCATTTACATTTCGTTCGGGCGATAGTTGTTATGTAGATGCCATTTTTAATCGTTATACCAATCGCATTATTATTGATGGAGCGGTATATCATCCCGGCGTATATTCATTATCAAATTTTTCTTCTTTAAAAAATTTATTACAAACAGCCAATTTGCGAGAAGATGCTTATTTGCAAAGAGGGATAATAAGTAGAAGAAACGATCAATATGTACCTATTATTCAAGATTTTAATGTTGCCGATATTGTGAATGGTAAAAGCGATATTATTTTACAAAGAGAAGATTCTATTAAAATATTCAGTGTATTCGATATAAAGCCTAAAGATTCCATCAGTATCATTGGCGAAGTAAATAAACCGGGTGATTATACCTATACCGATAGTTTGCAATTACAAGACATTATTTTAATGGCCGGCGGATTTAAAGAAAGTGCCAGTAATACAAGAATAGATATTGCACGCAGAATAAAAGATAGTACCAGCGAATTGGAAAAACAGCAATACGCCATTATTACCACCATTGAACTGCATAAAAATTTATCGGAAAATATACGTGCAGCACATTTTACATTAGAGCCTTTTGATATCATAACCATACGTAAAAATCCTTCGTATCAAGAGCAAATTACCGTTACCGTAGAAGGCGAAGTAATGTATCCCGGTCAATATACTCTTGAACATAAAAAAGAAACTCTAAGTGCATTAATTGCAAGAGCCGGCGGACTAAAATCTACTGCTTATCCGAAAGGAGCTGTTTTATTGAGAAATGATTTATTAAACGATGGTAGTAGAAAAGTGAATAACATTAGTAAATTAAATTTATTGGCTATCTCCGATAGTTCAAGTCAACTAAATAAAGATAGTTTATTAAATTCCCTTAATGCCAATGCCGGCGGAGTAGGTATTCGTTTACAAGAAGCATTGGCACAACCCGGTTCGGCGTACGATATTTATTTACAAAACGGCGATGAATTAAGTGTACCCACCACCTTGCAAACTATTAAAACAACCGGTTCGGTTTACATACCCAAGCAAGTGGTATATATAAAAGATAAATCGTTTAAATATTATATAGGAGAATCGGGTGGTTTTTCCCCAAGAGCATTAAAGTCGCGGAGTTTTGTTGTATATGCTAATGGCCAAATTAAAAGAACCCATCATTTTCTAATGATAAGAAGTTATCCATCCATAGAACCCGGTGCCGAAATATTTGTACCAGTTAAAAAAGTCAGTGTTACCAGTACATTAGCTGAGGTAGGAGCTATTGGAACTGTATTATCGGGGTTGGCTACCACGTATTTAATTTTAAGAAGTTTGGGATTATAAATAAATATTCAAAATCATTTTAAAGAAAATAGGTTTTTACTTTTTTTATGGAAAAAAAGTAACCAAAAAAGCCACCCGAAAATAAATACGGGATATTTTCGGGAAACGCTTCGATTAAGCTGTAGTGCTACTGTGATTTCGGCTTTTGAATATTAATTTAAAAAAAAGAAATATTTTTTAAAATAATCGCCCTTAGAAAAATGATGCAATACAACAAGGAAGCGAAACGAAAAAGAAAATGCTGTTTGAGGAGCGAAGCGACGAGTTCATTTTCTTAGTGAAGCGATCTGTAGTTGTATCAGCATTTTTCGGAAGGCTTGATTTTTTTTGCTACTTTTTTTGTATCAAGACAAAAAAGTAAGAAACCAAACTTTATTTCTTAAAAAGCAATCTATTTTCGCTACTGGGCTTTAGCTTTTGAATATCAATTTTCAAAAAAATAGTTTTTTGTATCAAGACAAAAAAGTAAAACAACAAGCGTTCTTTATAATAGATGGAAAACAAATTAATACATATTGAAGCAGTACAAGAGTTGTGTAAGAAGCATCGAGTGAAATCGTTATATGCTTTTGGTTCAGTATTAACAGATAAGTTTAACAGCGATAGTGATATTGATTTGATTGTTGATTTTTCTGCAATTGATATAGAAGAGTATGCCGATAATTATTTCGACTTTAAATTTTCCTTACAAAAGTTATTACAACATCCCATAGATCTTTTAGAAGAAAAAGCTATTAAAAATCCTTATTTCAGAAAATCCGTAGCACAGCAAAGACAGTTAGTGTATGGATGATCAAGTGAAATCTTATTTGTATAATATTTTAAATGCAATCAATGAAATTGAAAGTTTTTATATCAACCAACCAAAACAATTTGAAGTGTATAAAGTTGATATTAGAACAAAAAGAGCTGTTGAAAGAAATATTGAAATAATGGGTGAAGCCATGAATAGAATAATGAGAAAATATCCAACAATTACCATAACGAATGCGAAAAAAATAATTGATGTAAGAAACAGGATAGTACATGGCTATGATAATGTTTCGGATGAAATTATATGGGGAATTGTGATAAAGCATTTGCCCGTTTTGGAGAAAGAAGTTAGTCAATTGCTTAATGAGGAGTAACGTAAGAAATATTCAAATTCAATTTCAGAAAGAATAGGTTTTTATATAATTGCCCTTAGAAAAATGATGCAATATAACAAGGTAGCGAAACGAAAAAGAAAATGTTGTTTGAGGAGCAAAGCGACGAGTTCATTTTCTTAGTGAAGCGATCTGTAGTTGTATCAGCATTTTTCGATAGGCTTGATTTTTTTTGCTACTTTTTTGTATCAAGACAAAAAAGTAAGTAAATCAAGAGTATCTAAAATCAATTTTAAAGAAAACCGTTTTTTACTTTTTTTATGGAAAAAAAGTAACCAAAAAAGCCACCCGAAAATAAATACGGGATATTTTCGGGAAACGCTTCGATTAAGCTTTGGTGCTACTGTGATTTCGGCTTTTGAATATCAATTTTCAAAAAAAATAGTTTTTTGTATCAAGACAAAAAAGTAAAACACCCAAGAGTATTCAAATTCACTTCAAAAAAATAATTCCCAAAGTAACAATTAAGCAATCAGCACAGCCCATGGAACCCAATCATCCCTCTTCCGATGAAATATCTTTGGCAGAACTTATTCAAAAAATAAAAGAGTTTCTTCAATATCTCAAAACCAAATGGCTGCATTTTGTAGTGGCAGGCATTTTAGGTGCGGTAGCCGGTATGGGGTATTATTATATACAAAGCCCGAAATATACGGCCGACTGTACTTTTATTTTACAAGAAAGTTCTGTAAATGGTGGTGGATTGGCC
>DAHXOT010000026.1 GCA_027364735.1 Hydrotalea sp.
ACCAATAATAGCACCAACGCCCAATGCCACCAGACTTGGTGCGCCTAATGTACGCTTCAATCCTTTTTCTGAATTTTCTGCTTGAGCAAGCATGCCTGTTAAAGATTTTTTTCTGAATACACTCATAATAGTTAATTAAGGTTTTCAAATTTCGATTTGCCAAAATAATCATTTAATTGGTTGGAAAATAAAAATTTATAAAATCGGCTTTTACTTATTTATTTATATTGCCGTTCTAATTATTGCTGCATGAATAAAAACCGACTTACTTTCTACATTTTAATAGCCATGGTATTGGGGGTTATTGCCGGATATATTGTTCATCAAACAGCTACTCCCGATATTTTACAATTATTTGCTCAAAATATTAAACTACTCGGAACAATTTTTATTCGGTTGGTAAAAACAATTATTGCACCACTTGTTTTTTCAACTTTAGTAGTAGGCATAGCAAAATTGGGTAATTTAAAAACAGTGGGTAGAGTAGGCGGTAAGGCTATGTTATGGTTTATCTCTGCTTCTATAACCAGTTTGTTATTGGGAATGTTGTTGGTAAACTATTTTAAACCAGGTTCTTATATTGATTTGGCACAAGCCGATAATGCAGGATTACGAGATTTAATGGGAAAAACAACTGAGTTTTCTTTACAAAAATTTGTTGAGCATGTGGTGCCTTCCAGTGCTATTGATTCTATGGCTACCAACGAAATTTTGCAAATAGTAGTTTTTTCTATTTTTTTTGGTATTGCTACAGCTTCATTGGGCGAAGCAGCCCAACCTGTAATTAGAACATTAGATGCTTTATCGAAAATTATTTTAAAAATTGTAAACTATGTAATGAATTTTGCACCCTTTGGTGTATTTGGTACGTTAGCTGCAGTGGTGGCCGAAAAGGGTTTGGGCATTTTTACCTTTTACATGATTTACTTTGCTTATTTTGTTTTGGGTATTGTATTATTATGGATAGTACTTTCATTAGCCGGATGGATTATTTTAAGGTCTAGAATGAAAGAATTATTTAAGCGAATAGGTAATCCATTATTAATTGCCATTAGTACAACCAGTAGTGAAGCTGTTTTTCCAAAATTGACCGATGAATTAGAAAAATTTGGTTGTAAAAGTGAAATTGTTTCATTTATTCTTCCATTAGGATATTCCTTTAATTTAGATGGAAGTATGATGTATATGACTTTTGCAAGTATAGCCATAGCACAAGCCTATGGAATATCTATGCCAATTGGTACTCAGTTAACTATGTTATTAGTACTTATGCTTACCAGTAAAGGAATTGCAGGTGTTCCAAGAGCATCTTTAATTGTTGTGTTAGCTACTTGTGCCATGTTTAAAATTCCGCCAGAAGGGGTTGCTTTAATTTTACCTATCGATCATTTTTGCGATATGCTTAGAACCGGCACTAATGTTTTAGGTAATGCCTTAGCTACCAGTGCAGTTAGTAAATGGGAAGGTGCTTTAAAAAAAAATACTCAACTTAGCAGCTAATTATGATACTATCAACCGTACTTGCATTTCAATGGCACGAACTTTTACAGCCTCAATTTTATATAGATAATGGCGGCTTATGGTTGCTTCTATTTATAGTTTTTGCAGAAACAGGATTATTTGTAGGATTTTTTTTACCGGGCGATAGTTTATTATTTGTTGCGGGAATTTTTAGTAACAAATTGGCAGCTTACTTATTTGATACAGGAAGTGATATTCTTAATTTATTAATGATAATTGCCTTAGTTTCTGCCGCCGGAATTTTAGGCAATATTGCCGGATATGTTTTTGGCAATAAAGTGGGGCATAGAATGTATCAGTGGAAAGATAATTTATTGTTTAAGCAACATTATTTACATCAGGCACATGATTTTTATGAAAAGCATGGTGGAAGTGCTATTGTATTTGCTCGGTTTTTACCTATTGTACGCACATTTGCCCCTATTGTTGCCGGTATTGTTGCTATGGATAAAAAGAAGTTTCATTTTTTTAATTGGATGGGATGTGTAGCTTGGGCAACTACCATGTTGGCCTCTGGGCATTATTTAGATAAATTTTTTGTTGATAATTTTAATTTCGATTTAAAAAAGCATCTAGAAATAATTGTGTTGGGTATAGTTTTAATAACTACTGCTCCTGTTATTATTAAACTTATTCTTGGAAAAAAGAAAAATAGTAACGTTCAATAAATAATTGATTACTGTACAACCCAGCTGAGTTAATAAATTAAAAAACCGATAATTAAATCGGTTTTTCTAAAAGTAGTTGTAGTTTATTTAAACCAAACAAGCATTTTTTACAATCTTACATTCATTACTGCAAATGCTCCATAATTTATATCCTCCCGAAATATTATATACATGCTCAAATCCGCTTTGTTTTAAAATTCTTTGAGCCAAATATCCTCTTAAACCTACTTGGCAATAAATATAAATATTTTTATCTTTTGGAATTTCGTATATGCGATCTCTTAAATCATCTACAGAAATATTAATAGAGCCCGAAATATGTCCTTGATAAAATTCTTTTACCGAACGTACATCAATTAAAACATCGTTGGGGCCTAATTTTCCTACTTTATCCCATGCTACAACGGTAAGCCGTTTATGTAAAATATTTTCTGCAACAAATCCGGCCATATTTACCGGGTCTTTTGCCGATGAATAAGGTGGTGCATAAGCATGTTCAAATTCGGTTAATTCATAAATAGTGCTACCTCTTTGTATTACCGAAGCTAAAATATCAATTCTTTTATCTACCCCATCAATTCCTGCAATTTGTGCACCTAACAATTTTCCATCTTCCGGCGAAAAAACTATTTGTATGGTCATTTGTTCCGAATCGGGATAATAAGTTGCATGAGAGCCACTATGTGTGGTAGAAACTATATGTTTAATATCGGCAGCTTTTAAATGTTTAGAGGCTACGCCGGCAACAGCCACGGTGAAATCGAAAATTTTTACAATAGCAGTATTTATGGCACCATGGTACTTTTGATGATTACCCAATACTAAGTTATTGGCACAAATTCTTCCTTGTTTGTTGGCAGGTCCGGCTAAGAAAGTTGGCATTGATAATTTAGTAATGGGATTAATAAACTCAATAGCATCGCCAACGGCATAAATGTTTTCATCGGATGTTTGCAAAAATTCGTTTACTAAAATTCCTTTTGCATTACCTAACTGCAATCCTGCTGCTTGGGCTAATCTGGTATCGGGTTTTACTCCAATAGAAAGAATAACAACATCTGCATTAATTGGATCTTCATCTTTTAATACAACTTTCAAACCTAATGCATCTCTTTCAAATCCTGCAACAGTAGTTTTTAATCTTAAATCAACTCCTTTTGAGCGAATATGTTGTTGTGCAATGGCAGCAATTGAAAAATCGGCAGGTGCTAAAATTTGGTTACCCATTTCTACTATTGTAACCTGCATTCCTAAGTGATGTAAATTTTCGGCCATTTCTAAGCCAATAAATCCTGCACCAATTATTACGGCTTTGCCATTTGGAAATTGTTGTACATATTTTTTAATATTATCGGTATCGGTAACATTGCGGAGGGTAAATATTCCTTCTTCATTTATGCCAGTTAATGGTGGGCGAATGGGTTCTGCCCCGGGCGATAATACCAATTTATCGTATTGTTCGTTATATGTTTTTCCGTTGGTTAAATCTTTAATTGTAACATTTTTATCAGTAGGGTTAATGCTTATTACTTCATTCAAAACTCGAGTATCTATATTAAATCTTTTCTTAAATGAAGAAGCAGTTTGAACAAATAATTTATTTCGTTCAGTTATCACATCGCCAATATAATAAGGTAAACCACAATTGGCATAAGAAATATAAGCGCCTTTTTCAATTAAAATAATTTCGGCATGTTCATCTAATCTTCTTAATCGGGCTGCGGTACTTGCTCCACCTGCAACACCTCCAATTATAATATATTTCATTGTTTAAATTTTTTCTGATGCAAAGAAAGCTTAAGATAAATTGATTGAGCGTAACATTTGTTACCTTATGTGTACATGCAAATTTGGAATAGCGATAAATAAAAAATGATACCTTTTTAGTATCATTTTTTGGTTGGTTATTTTATTCAATGTTTGTTAAGGTAATTGAGAATAACCTTTACGTGTTTTCCATAAAAAATATTTTTCAAATAATACTTTACCAAAATCGTAAAATAAGTTAGGAAGCATAATTGCAAAAGCTCTTGGTTTAAATAAGTGATTGGCTACAATAATTACTTCTTTTTTTCCTGCATCCATTATGCATAAAGCCGGAATTTTACCCCAACCTTTATGGATAAGTTTAGTTTTTCCTTGTGTAACTCGAATAATATTTTCTGCAACAATTTTTCCGGTTACATCGCTGGGATAACCTGTTTTAGGTGCGGCAAATGGCACATTACCCGGTTTCCATGGAAGTGAAAAGTTAACTGCTAAACCTGCAGACCAGATATTGGGATATTCTGTGTGACGATAATCATCGCCAACGGGCATATATCCGGCAGGTGTAGTATGTAGTTCGGTACTTTTTGTTACAAAATCTACGCCTATAAAAGGTGGCATTAGCATATTAAACTTATAGGGTAAAACAGTTCCATCTGTTAAGTATACATTATTTGCATCCATTTTTTCAACGCCCACTTCGGTATGTACTTTCATTTTAAATAATTTGAAGAAAGTTTTAAATAATGTTTGGGCACCCACCATGCCATCAATACCAAAATGGCCTAAAAATGTTTCCGGAGTAATCCAATGTATATCTACTTTATCACGAATTTTATTTTCGCGGCACCATTTTTCAAAATTGAAAAGAAATTCATATCCGGCACCCATACAACCTGCACTTTGTGTAGCACCAATTACTACCGGACCAGGATTTAGCTTAAACTCATCTAATGCTTTTCTTATTTTCATAGCACCATTTGGTGTGCCAATATAATGTGCAAATTCCTCTACTCCTGGCGCAACATCGTATTTTACTTTTGGTCCGGTGGCAATTACTAAATGATCGTAAGAATAATCTCCTGATGTAGTTTTTAAAATTTGTGTATGAGGATTTACTTCTAACGCTTCGGCCAAAACAAAATCTACTCCATTTTTCTTAAAAATTTCTGCTTTAGGAACAGTAATATCTTTCATTTCTCTTCTACGAAATGGAATCCAAATAAGCGATGGCATGAATAAAAAAACCGGGCTTTTATCTATCACAATAACTTTATGATCTTTACCTCCTTTGCGTTTTAATTCTAATGCTGCAGTTAATCCTGCAAAATTTCCGCCTACAATAACAGTGGTTGTCATAACAATAATTTTATAACACAAAATTAAATTTTGACAATAGGGGATGTTCGTGATATGGATTACATAGGGTTATGATTTTTATCAGAGTGAAAGTTGATTTATAACAGGTTTTTTTGGTGTGATGATATAGTGTTCTGATAAATTCTACTATTGATATTACATGATATTATAAAAAAAGCTTGTTTAAATTAATAAACAAGCTTTAGATTAGCAACCTTAAAGTAAAAGTTAGCTATATTGTTCAATAATTTTTTGTAATTGATTGGCTTTTACAACACCACTTTGTCGCCACTTAATTTCTCCTTGTTTAAATAAAATTAAAGTGGGTACACTTTGAATATTATAATAGCTTGCTGTTTGAGGACTTTTATCTACATCTATTTTAATAATTTTTGCTTTATCGCCAATTGCTGATTTTAGTTCTTGTAATATGGGAGCCATTATTTTACATGGGCCACACCATTCTGCCGAAAAATCTACCAGAACAGGGTTGTTTGATTGAATGATTGATGTAAAATTATTTGCCATAATTATTTAAAAAATGAAAATGCTGGTTTCTTTTTTTCAGGATATCCTAAATTGGTTAATTCGGTAGATATAATATTTCTTTCCATGTTTTCAGAAACTACAGTTACTTTTCCTTCCTCTAATATTACTTCCACCGATATAATATTTTTTAATTTACTTAATCCTTCTTTAATGCTTTTTACGCAGCCCATACATTTTACGTTGGTTACATAAAATATTTCTGTTGACATATTATTTCTTATTTTCTTTTTTAAAAATGCCTAAAACTAATGCTCCCATAACAGCAAAGTAAACAGTACTGTTTAATGGTTTTGATGAAATCATACAAGTGCCACTGCTGCAGCCTACCAACTTCCAATAAAAAAAGCCAAATATGCCACCCAACACTATTCCAATAATGTATAATCTATTAACTACAATAAAGTTTCTCATGCTTCGAAATTAATTTTCAAATTTCAAATAAATTGAAAACTAAAAAAGTGACTCTTATCACACTATTATTCAAACTATGTAACAATGTATTGATGTTATAGTTTTATAAAGATGCCCAACTCTGCATAAAAATTATTACCTATTGTTTCTGTTGTTTTTTGGGTTGTGTGTTGAATTGTTCTAACTCCATTGATAACTCTTATTACGGTAGAAGTGGTTGTAATGGAAGCGGCATTTTGTGCTAAAGAATAAGTTGGTGTTATAAAAAAGCCCCATTTTTTTGATTCAAAGTTGAAGGGAATAGCTATTTCGTAGCTTAATAATTGTAATTTTTTCGGATTGTTTAATTGTATTTCTTGTATATCTATCACTTGTCGTTTTGCCTTTCCGTTTTTTGTTTGCCTAAATTTTAAATAGCTCTCAAAGGAATTTCTAGTACTTAAATTGGCAATTAAAGATGGTGTAATACTCCATAAAGCGTCATCGGTTCCCCAATTAAATGGGTGCGATAAATTTCCTGTAAAATAGTAATCGGGCAAGGCAGACGAAAACAATATGCCATCCGAAACTTCAAGGGTTAATATGGATGCATCGTAAGTTATATCAGAGTTGATACTGCCTTTTATATCAGAATTTACGGCAATGCTATTGGTGTTATAAAAAGTTTTATTAGTTGAAACTGAACCACTTAATTTTTTATTTATTGTAAAGCTATATCCCAGTTCAACATCCGTATTATCAATTCTAGATGCGTATGATGCAGATAAATAGTATACTGTTGTATTTATGTAAAAGCCTTTTTTATTGAAATAACCGATTGATGTAGTAATATATGGAGTTGCTAAAGAATCTTTTCTGCCATTATATATTGAATTAGATAAATAACCCAATTGGGTTTTGAAATAGGATCTTGTTGCAGAATCGCTGTTTTGTGTATAACCTCGCAAAACAACAAATAAAAACAAATTAATTAATAAGGGCTTATATATAGATTTTAATAAATGCACAGTAAAATTTTGTTTAAACAAAGACTTATGACGATGAAATATTACAAAGGTTTAAGCAATGTAACTAATACTTAAACGCTTTACCGTTAACTAACACTTCTTGAGTTGTTTCATCAAACGTAGCTTTATATCCGGTATGAACTGCGGCGTTGGTCATAATATTTGCAATAGAATGATAATAGCCTGCTTCAACCGGTGCATTAGGCTGTTTACGGTTGCGTATGCATTCCATAAAATTTCTAATGTGGTTAGAAGTAAGAATATCTCCACCCGTATTAGCCGATGCTACCACTTTTTCTGCAATGTCTGATAGTTTAATAAACGGAAGTAAATTGACTTTCATATTCATTGTGGCGGCATCGGTGAGTTGTAAGCCTCCTTTTGGCGAAATGGTATTCGTAATTAAATTTAATTCACCTCCGTTTGAATAATAAATTTCCGAAGGATGCTCTTCGCCATTGTGCATACGAGAAGAAAAAACTACTTGAAATTTATTATTGTTTATTTCATTGCCATATTCAAAAACTGCTGTGGTAGTATCCCAATTTTTACGGCCATCTTTCCACATATATACGCCACCGTTAGCTACTACCGATGAGGGATGTTGTAAATTAGTAAACCAATGTACTGTATCAATTTGATGGCTCATCCATTGACCGGGCATACCCGATGAGTATGGCCAAAATAAACGATATTCAACATATTTTCTGGCATCAAAATTTTCATAAGGTCTATTCATTAAAAACCTTTTCCAATCGGTATCTTCTTCTTTTAACTGAGCTACTAAAGCTGGTCTCCGCCAGCGTTCCGGTTGATTTACATTCCAAGTAAGTTCAACCATGGTAATATTTCCAAATTTACCCGATTGAATAAAGTTGGCAGCTGCTTTATAATTATTACCGCTTCTTCTTTGAGAGCCTATTTGGATAATTCTATCCGATGCTTTAATAACTTTAAGTGCATTTCTATTGTCTTCCATTGTTTCTGCAAAAGGCTTTTCTACATAGGCATCACATCCTGCTTTTACTGCTTCAATTGCGTGCAATGCATGCTGAAAGTCGGCGGTGCTTATAAATACAGCATCAACCGATTTGGAGTTATATAATTCTTCATTATTTCTATATCCTGCAATAGCATGTTGCATAGTATTTTTTAGAAATGCTACTCCTTCTTCTCTTCTTTTTTTCCATATATCCGAAACAGCTACTATGTCAAAATTTAATTCTTTGTAATGGTTTAAAAATGCAGGCACATGCGAAAATTTAAACCTATCTGAAAAACCTATTACTCCCATTCTTACTCGGTCGTTTGCACCAATTATTCTGTTATAACTACTTGCTGAAAATCCCACTTTTGACAAAACAATACCTGCACTTGCCAAAGCCGATTGTTTAATAAATGTTCTACGCGATTTTTTCATAAATATGTTTTGAATAAATATTTGTGATGCTGAACCTTACAAGCAATAATTAATTAAGGTAATTCAATAATTTTTATGCTGCGAAAAGAAACATTATTGCCATGGTCTTGAAGTAAAATATGTCCTTTTTCTGCCATTCCAAAATTAGGCCAATGTGCAAATTTGCTTTTGGCAACTAAGGCATAATAATATTGCGAGCCCCTTCTATAGTCGAGCATTTTCCATCCATTAAGCCAATGCTCAATATTCCCATCGGGTTTAACTATAAGCATTCCTTTATTCCATTCACCAACTTTTTTTCTGGCTCTTGGTTCTTTAATGGAAGGTATTAAATCGTACAGCGATGCAAGTGTTCTATTACCTATGCTTCCTAATTTTGCATCAGGGTGTAAAGCGTCATCTAAAATTTGATATTCTAAGCCAATTGCAGAACCTTCATTGTGTTCATTCTCTGTTACAAAGTATTTTACACCACTATTGGCACCGGGTGTAATTTTAAAATCGAATTGAAGTATAAAGGCACTGTACATTTTTTCGGTAACAATATCTCCACCATTTGCTGCTTCTTTACCTTGTGATCCTAATACACTTAATTCGCCATCTTTTATTTCCCAACCATGTTCCGGAAATTGGGTTTTATAAGCACCACGCCAGCCGTTGGTAGTTTTACCATCCCATAATAATTTTACGCCATTATTAATTTCTTGTTGCGAAAGTTGATTAGGTAAAAAATTAACTACAAAAATATTATCTAACGGTGTAGGCTTTAAGTTTTTTGTTTGAATGCGAATATTTTTAAAATATACTTTTTTCCCTACATTTTCCGGTTTGTAAACCTGATGCACTTGCAATGCAATAAAGCCCTTGGTTGTTAAATTATCTACTAAGTTAGCGGCAGGTTTTCCATTCACAAATGTTCGGATAGAATTATCTATGCATTCAATTCTTCCTTTATTCCATTTGTTAAGTTTAAATAATGGTAATGCAGATGGGTTGTATGCGAGAGGATAAATCCAATCTCTTCTGGCTTCATCATAAATGCCGCCTGTCCATGATCTTTTTGAAGGATCAATTTCGTACTGATATCCATGAACTCGGCCATTCATATAGTTGGTATTGCTTTCACTTCTAAATTGCACACCCGAATTCATATCCTCATCGTTTAGCATAAATTCAAACTCTAAAATAAAATTGCCAAATTCTTTTTCAGTAACTAAAAAGGAATTTGGCTCACCTAAAACTGTTGTTCCAATAATCATTCCGTCTTTTGCTTCAAACTTTGCATGCCCGTTTAATAGCTTCCAGCTGGTTAAATTTTTTCCGTTAAATAAATATTGCCATTGTGCAGTGGGCTGTGTATTAGCAGCAGAAAAATAAAGTACAAAGAGTACTAAATTGGCAAGGCGTAGCATAATAATAATTTAAGTGAGATAAACACTTAAAATTATTGCATTACCCTGAAATTTTAATGTATCTTTTTTGAGTGGATGAATTTTGTTTAAAAATGCGTATGAGGTAGGTAATTATGCAGCACAGATTCTGTCTTCCAGGATTGATTTAATATTAATCATTTCATCTTCTTTATTAAAAAAGAAATCGGCTCCTGATTGGGTATATTTTTTTTGATATTTTGCAAAATCGGAATGATTTTTCAATACAATTACTTTGGAAGAAAAATTTTCTTTTCTAATGTATTTAATTAAATCTAACTCTCCTTTATCTTTTGCATCGGCATCCATAATAATAATATTTGGTTGATACCAGTTAATTATATTTTTGGCATTATGGGCATCATCGGCTATTCTATATGCACTTTCGGCAGTGCTGGTATATAGCATTTCTTCTACTTTATTGGCTGTAACATTTGATTGATTGATTAATAAAACTTTTATAGGATTGTTTTTCATAGCGTTTAATTTATAACACAAAACAAGCACAATTTATTATTGAAAAAAATGGTTAATTGTACAATAATCTTGTAAGGAAATACCCTATCTTTTGTAGTAATTATGCTACAAGAAAGCTTAAAAATGACTGTTCTATTACAATAAAATACTAAAAACCTATTGCTCATCATATTTTCAACCCAAGTGTAACTTAGCTTTGCCAAATTAAATTTTATTACATGCAGGTAAGTTTCGATTTATTAAATAAGTATAATGTTCCTGTTCCCAGATATACCAGTTACCCAACAGTGCCTTATTGGAATGAAAATATTGCAGTAACTGAATGGCAACAAGTATTTGCCAAGCAATTTCTTACTTGTAATAAGGTGGATGGAATTAGTTTATACTTGCATTTACCCTTTTGCGAAAAGCTTTGTACTTATTGCGGATGTAATAAAAAAATAACCACTAATCACGATGTGGAAGATGAATATAGTATTGCATTAATTAAAGAATGGAAACTATATCTGTCATTAATGAATGAAAGACCAGTAATTCGGGAATTGCATATTGGAGGTGGTACACCTACTTTTTTTTCGCCCGAAAACTTAAAAAAATTATTGCAACAAATTTTTGATGATGCTATCATTCACCCACAACACGAGTTTAGTTTTGAAGGGCATCCTAATAATACCACCGAAGCTCATTTGCAAACATTATTTGATTTAGGATTTAAGCGAGTAAGTTTTGGCGTACAAGATAATGATGCCGAAGTACAACGTATAATTAATCGTATTCAGCCAATAGAAAATGTACAGAGAGTAGTTGAACTATCTCGAAAAATTGGATACCAATCTGTTAATTTTGATTTGATCTATGGCTTGCCTAAACAAAGTTTGGAAAGTATGGAAAAAACTGTTTTACAGAGTATTTCTTTACAACCTGATAGAGTAGCTTTTTATAGTTATGCACATGTTCCTTGGACGAGTAGAGGGCAACGTTTATTTGATGAAAATGATTTGCCAAGTACCGATACTAAAATGAAATTATATCAATTAGGAAAAAAATTATTTACCGAAAATGGATATAGTGATATTGGAATGGATCATTTTGCTTTACCTCACGATGATTTGTTTATTGCCAGAGAAGAAGGATGGTTGCATAGAAATTTTATGGGATATACAACACAACATACCGGTATGTTATTAGGCTTAGGTGTATCGAGTATTAGTGATGCGGGTATTGCTTTTGCTCAAAACCATAAAACCATTCACGATTATTATGAGGCTATCAATAATAACCAATTAAGTATCACTAAAGGTTATTTTTTAACCGAAGAAGATGTTGCTTTTAAACGATATATATTAAATGTAAGTTGCCAAGGCAAAACATTATTTCAGCAACAGCATTTGGAAACATTGCGTGAATATAGTTTTCCTGAATTAGAAAAGTTAGAAGCCGATGCATTAATTGAATGGAACGAAGCAGGACTGCAAGTAACAAATTTGGGAAGGCATTTTATTCGTAATATTTGTAAAGCATTTGATTTGCATTTGTTAAGATCTCAAGTAAAAGACGAAAAGCCTAAGTTTAGTAAAGCTATTTAATTATAACTCGAAGGAAAGAATACATTTATTTTTAAGTAGAAACTGATTTAATATTTCGTGATTGGTTTGTTTTGTTTCTATTTTATAAAATGCAGTAACTTCAGTTTCGTGTTTTATAAACTTATATCGAACAAAATAAATTTTTAGTTTTTTCATTTGCTCTTCTAATGCTTCAATAGAATATTCCTCTGTATTAAATTTAATAATGTATTCTTTTTCTTGCCTAAAATTATCAATCCATTCTTCCAATTTCGATAAAATAACCAAAGTTGCTAATACAAGAGCCACAACTAAAAGTGCTAAGCCATAAAACTTAAAGCCAATACTCATACCAATTGCGGCAGCCATCCAAATAGTGGCGGCAGAGGTTATACCTCTAACACTTATTCCTTCTTTAAATACTACGCCTGCACCAATAAAGCCAATACCTGTAACAATATTAGAAGCTATTCTATCGGCATTTTCAGGAAAATTGGTGGATAGAATAGAAAACAGGCAAGAGCCTACTGTAATTAAAATTATTGTTCTAAATCCTGCAGGTTTACTTCTGTATTCTCGTTCTATTCCTAAAATACCTCCTGCAGTAAATGCAGCACAAACTTGAATGATATGTTCGGTTTCTAAAAACATTTACTCTAAGTTAAATGCTTCGTGTAAATGAGGCACAATTACTTGCTTAAAATTTTTCTTTTCTAATCTTCGTTGAAATTCCAGTTGCACTTCTTCTTCTCCATGAACTATAAATACTGTTTTTATTAAATCGGTATTTTGGCATGCAAGAAACTGGCATAAGTCGGTATAATCTCCATGAGCACTCATACTTCGCATAATGCCAATTTCTGCTTTTACCATATATTCTTCACCATAAATTTTTACTTCTTTAGCTCCGCTCATTAATTTTCCGCCAAGCGAATGAGGTTCGCAATAGCCAACAATTAAAATAGTATTTCTTTTATCTAAAATATTATTAGCAATATGATGTTGTATTCTGCCCGCATCTGCCATTCCGCTTGCTGAGATAATAATCATTGGCTGATGCATATTATTGATGTTCTTACTTTCTTCTACCGATTGCGTAAAATGTAGTCCGGGAAAATCAAACGGATCATTATCGTGTTCGGCCAATAATTGTTTTTTAATTTTTGAGTTGAAATTTTCGATATATGTTTTTACCACTTTGGTTGCTTCTAAACTTAAAGGGCTATCAACATAAACGGGTATAGAAGGTAGCCGCTTGCTATTGCTTAATTCATTTAAAAAATAAAGAAGCTCTTGTGTTCTTCCTACGCTAAAGGAAGGAATGATGAGTTTACCTTTTTTTTCTATGCAGGTTTTTTCAATCCATTGATGTAATATTTCAATACTATTGGCAACATGTTCGTGTAATTTATCGCCATAAGTACTTTCTATAATAATATAATCTGATTGAGGATATATTTCCGGAGAACGGAGAATTACATCGCCATATCTTCCAACATCTCCACTAAATGTTAGGTTAATTATTTTTCCATTTTCTTTTAAACGCAAGTGTACACTGGCACTACCAATAATATGACCGGCATCGGTAAATAATACTTCTGCTTCATCATTTATTGTTGTCCATTTGTTATAAGCGGTGGGTTGAATTAGAGGAATTACTTCTTCAGCATCATCAATGTCGTAGAGTGGTTTGTAAGGAGGTAAACCTTGTTTAGCTCTTCGTTTATTAATAAATTTGGTATCATCTCTTTGAATGATAGCAGAATCTTCCAATAAAATTTTTGTAAGGTCTTTGGTGGCAGGCGTGCAAAATATTTTTCCGTTAAATCCTTCTTTTATCAATTTGGGTAATAGGCCTGAGTGATCGATATGTGCATGTGATAAAACTACAAAGTTTACGGCCGATGCTTCGAAACCAAAATACATATTTAGTTCATCGGTTTGTTTTCCTAAACCTTGAAACATACCACAATCTAATAAAATTTGTGTTCCACTTTTTAGTGTAATTAAGTGTTTAGAGCCGGTAACTGTTCTGGCTGCACCATGAAATGCAATGTTCATTTATTGTATTTTATTCGAGGTAATACTAATTAAATACAACCTCTAAGGTAAGACTTATGCAGTAGTGTTTTTTGCTTTAAAGCTCCATGTAAAAATAAATATAGCAACAACTTCATTTTGTTCATTAATGCCTACTGATTTGCAATCAATAGTAACACCTTCTCCAGTAGCAATAGATTGTTGTATGGCATCGGTAATTTTACCTCCATCGGTACAAGTAAAAGTAATTTTGCCAACTGCTTTTTTATAAAATTCTCCTTGCAATTTTATTACCAACATACTTACTGCAGGCTTGCTATTATATACATTAGCAAATGATAATATACCTGTGCTTAATTCGGCAGCCATACTTAATACAGCAAAGTATATTGACTTGAAAGGATTTTGGGTTAACCACTTGAATCGAACACTAACAACTGCCTTGTCTTTATCAATATCTGCAAGTTTTAATCCGGCTATAAAACCCATTGGTAATTTGGTTATCATAAATAACCTGTATTTCAATGGATGAGTGATACTTTTTTTAAATTTTTCGAAGTTAGAATTCATAAGTTATTTGTGCTGGCTGGTTTAATAGTAAGTAATGTATAATAAATGTTTTGAAATTGTTTTTAATTACCTGTTTATAACAGTAGTTGAGCTATAATATAATCGGCAAATAATATTAAAATGCAACTTACAACTACGGCTCTGGTACTAGATCTACCAATTTCTAATGCACCGCCTTTTACATAATAACCAAAATAAGCCGAAATGCTACTGATAATAAATGCGAATGTGTAAGATTTATATAATGCCACATTAATATTGTAAAGATTTAACCTTTGTCGTAAACCAATATCAAAAATATCTGGAGCAAGAATGCCCGATAAATTTCCGGCAATTCTTCCACCCCATATTCCTAATACTGCCGATATAATTACTAAACATGGAACAACAATAATAGCTCCCAAAATTTTGGGTAATATTAAGTAAGCTTTACTATTAATGCCCATAATTTCTAATGCATCAATTTGCTCGCTAATACGCATATTTCCTAATTCACTGGCAATTTTGCTACCCACTACACCTGCTAATACAATACTTAATACTGTAGGAGATAACTCTAAAATTAAACTGTCTCTTACAATTTGTGCAATGGTTGCTTTAGGAACTAATGGACTAACCAATTGGTAGGCAGTTTGAACGGTAGTTACTGCACCAAGAAATAAAGATATTATTATAACAATAGGCAAAGAGCCGAGACCAATTTCTACGCATTGGTGCATCAACTCTTTCCAATACATTTTATAATTTTCGGGTTTGGTAAACATGCCTTTAAGCATTAGCAAGTATGTACCAAAATGATTAAAGAAACTCATGTTTATTTTTTCGCCTCAATATTAAACTAATTTTTCTTTTTCTACTATTAATTCCAAGAATCTGTTGTAATAACATTTTCATTGGATTTACTTTTCATTTGTGCATCAACTACTGCAATTAATGCCATATTTACAATACTTCTTTCGCTACTGCCTAATTGCAATACATGAACTGGTTTTTTTAAACCTAATAAAATTGGTCCAATAGCATCGGCTCCGCCAATTTCTTTCATTAAATTGTAAGCTATATTGCCCGCAGTTAAATTAGGGAAGATGAGTACGTTTACATCCTGATCTACTAATGAACTGAATGGATAATTATCTTTTAATATTTCGTGATTGAAAGCTATACTTGCTTGCATTTCTCCATCAACAATTAATGATGGGTTTCTTTGTTTTACTAATTTAACAGCATCGGCTACTAATTTTGCTTCGGGAGAATCGCTACTGCCAAAGTTGCTATAGCTTAGCATAGCAATTTTGGGTGTTAAATTAAAGTTGCGAACTTCTTTGGCAACTAACTCGGTAATATCGGCCAACTCTTCAACAGTTGGATTAAAGTTAACGGTGGTATCGGCTAAAAATAATGGTCCTTTTTTGGTTAACAATAAATACATTCCTGCTATTTTAGAAACATTTTCTTCTGTTCCTATAATTTGTAAAGCGGGTCTAATAGCATCGGCATAGTTACGGGTAAGTCCGGTTATCATTGCATCGGCATCGCCTGTATCAATCATCATGCAACCAAAATGAATTCTATCACGCATAATTTTCAAACTTTCATATTGGTTAAATCCTTTGCGTTGGCGTTTTTCAAAAAACAATTTTCCGTAGTTTTCGCGTTTCAATTCCATTGCATCACTTCTTGGGTCAATGATGGGAATATCTTCTAAATCTATTTTATTATCGGAAGCAATTTTTCTAATTTTTTCTTCATTACCTAATAATATAGGATAGGCAATACCATCGTCATAAATAATGCTGGCAGCTTTTAATATTTTTGCATTATCGGCCTCTGCAAAAACCAATCGTTTAGGATTTTGTCTTGCTTTATTACCTAAAGCACGCATTAATTGATTATCTAATCCTAATCGTTTATTTAGGTTTTGTTCATATTCTTGCCAATTATCAATTGTTTTTTGTGCCACACCACTTTCAATTGCGGCTTTAGCAACAGCCGGAGCTACTGTAGATAATAATCGGGGATCAACAGGTTTGGGAATAATATAATCTGCTCCAAATGAAATATTGGTTTGATTGTAAGCCATATTTACCATGTCGGGAACCTGCTTTTTAGCCAATTCGGCTAATGCTTTTACGGCAGCCAATTTCATGGCTTCGTTTATTTTAGTAGCACGAACATCTAATGCACCTCTGAAAATGTACGGGAAGCCCAGTACGTTATTTACCTGATTGGGATAATCGCTTCGGCCAGTAGCCATAATTACATCCTTTCTTGCATCAATAGCATCTTCATAAGAAATTTCAGGATCGGGATTGGCCATAGCAAAAACTATTGGTTTGGCAGCCATTGCTTTAATCATATCTTTATTAACCACATTGCCTTTACTTAAACCAATAAAAATATCGGCATCTTTAAAAGCATCTTCAAAAGCTACATCGCCTTTTGTTGAGGCAAATTCTGCTTTCATTCCTTTAATATCATCTCTTTCTGTTTGAATTAATCCTTTACTATCAAACATTAAAAAGTTTTCTTTTTTTGCACCTAAGGCAACGTATAATCTGCAACAGCTTATAGAGGCTGCGCCTGCTCCATTGACTACAAATTTTGCATTCTCAATTTTTTTTCCCTGAATTTCTAAGGCATTTAATAAAGCAGCCCCACTAATAATTGCAGTGCCATGTTGGTCGTCATGCATTACGGGAATCTTCATTTGTTCTTTCAACTGTTGTTCAATATAAAAACATTCGGGTGCTTTAATATCTTCTAAATTAATACCGCCAAATGTTGGTTCTAATGCTTTTACTATTTGAACAAATTTTTCGGGGTCTTTTTCGTTTATTTCAATATCGAATACATCAATATCTGCAAATATTTTAAATAGTACTCCTTTACCTTCCATAACCGGTTTGCCCGCTTCGGGGCCTATATCGCCCAAGCCTAATACAGCAGTACCATTGCTGATAACAGCTACTAAATTTCCCTTTGCAGTATATTTATAAACATCTTCGGGGTTGGCGGCAATTTCTAAACAAGGAGCTGCCACACCCGGACTGTATGCTAACGATAAATCTTTTTGTGTTTTGGCTTCTTTGGTAGGAATTACTTCAATTTTTCCTGGTCTTCCTTTTGCATGATATTCTAATGCTTGTTCTTTTCTAAGTTCTTTTTTATCCATAACTTTTTATTTAACAAGTTGCAATGCAGAGATCGTTTTTTGTAGCATTGCACACTTTTAGGTAAGTTTATAATTTCAACTTAAATTAAACCTCAAGGTAGGTATAACTCTTTACTCTCTGTATGAGAATTGTCATTTTAGTATCTGCATTCCTAACCAAGCCATCATTGCAATTCCTGTTTCAATAGCTCTTTCATCAATATTAAATTTGGGTGTGTGTACTTGATTAACAATTCCTTGTTCTTCATTTCTTACACCTAATCTAAAAAAGCATCCGGAAATTTGTTGCGTGTAATAACCAAAATCTTCTGCACCCATACGCACTTCTGTTTCTTCCACATTTTCTTTACCCATCAACTCCTCTGCCAAACGCCATGCAGCATTGGTTAATGTAGCATCATTATCAACACAAGGATAACCCACATCAATTTTTAAATCAATTTCTGCACCCATTGCATGTACCAATTCCGTTGCAGTTTTTTTAATGAGCTCATGAGCTTGATAACGCCATTGTTCATCCATTGCTCTAAACGTTCCCATCAACTTTACTTCACTTGGAATAACATTGGTGGTATGTCCGCCTTGAACAGAACAAATACTTAATACCGATGGCGATAACGGGTTTTTATTTCTTGAAATAATTTGTTGTAAAGCCACAATTAAATGCGATGCAATTAAAATAGTATCGGCAGTAAGATGTGGTGCAGCAGCATGACCACCACTGCCTTTAATGGTAATATAAATTTCATCGGCACTGGCCATTACTCTTCCTGTTCTAAAACTTAATTTACCATAATTTAATCCGGGGTGAACATGCAAACCAATAATACCTTGAGGTTTCGGATTTTCTAATACGCCTTCTTTTATTAATAAACTGGCACCGCCCGGATTTTTTTCTTCGCCCGGTTGAAAAACTAATTTAATTGTTCCTTCAAATTCATGCTTTAATTGGTATAATATTTTTGCGGCACCCAATAAAATAGTAGTGTGTACATCATGCCCGCAAGCGTGCATTACACCTGCATTTTGAGATTTATATTCAATATCATTTTCTTCTGTAATTGGCAATGCATCCATATCGGCACGCAAAGCAATGGTGCGGCTTTCCGGATTTTTTCCTTTAATAATTCCAATAACACCGGTTGTTGCTTTTACTTCAAACTCAATTCCTATTTCTGATAGTTTTGATTGAATGAATTTTGATGTTTCAAATTCTTGATAGCTTAATTCAGGATAAGCATGTAAATGGTGCCGCACATCAATAAATTCTTGTGCATATTGTTTGGCTAAACTTTTTATTGTAGTAATAGAACTGTTTTGCATAATTCATTTTTATAGTCTATTGATTGGTCTCTTCTTCTGTTGGTATATATTCAATAGCATCTTCAACAATGTAAATAGTTTGTGATAAATTGGATTGCATTTTATCTCTTAACTTTTCTGCATCTTCTCGTTTTAAAAAGTTACCAATCCGTACTTTAAAATTGGGCGATTGAAAAATAATGTATGTTTTTTCTTCCGGGAATTTTGCTAATAAATCTGCTTTTATTTTAAATGCCTCATCTCTATTGCTGGTGCTTACTACTTGTATTCTATAGCCTTTATATTGCCCATTAGCAAAAGATATAGCCGAACGCTTATTTAATTGAATTTGTTTTTGTACCAAAATATCTATGCGAGGATCTTTGCGAATAATAATAGTATCATTAGCAAAAGAAATTTTTGCAAAAAATAAAATAATAATCAACAATAAAATTCTCTTTTCATTCATCAGCTACAATTTTTATTCAACCTCAATTAATATCCTGCTTTTGCAGAACCAACTGTTTCAATGGGATGCCAAGTTGTTTTTATTTCTTGTGTATCGATAATAAAATAGGGCGACTGACCTTTTTCTTCATCTTCCCAATTTATTGAATCATACAACAATACACGTTTAACATTTAATGCAGCTTTTTCTTTAATTAATTGTTGCGATTCTTTATCTTTTTCACAATAAACAACTGCATTCACATCCATATGATCTGCAAAATACTTTATTAACTCTGAACACTTTCCTGTCAAAATATTAATCACGCCTCCTGGAACATCCGATGAATTAATTACTTCTGCAAATGTTACGGCACATAAAGGCTTGTTCTCTGAAGCCAGCACCACACAAGTGTTCCCGCCTGCAATAGTCGGAGCAATTACAGAAATCAAACCTAACAAAGAAGTATTTTGTGGGGCAATAATTGCAACAATACCTGTTGGCTCAGGAACAGAAAAATTAAAGTGAGATGATGCAACAGGATTTACCGAACTAAAAACTTGTTGAAATTTATCGCACCATCCGGCATAATAAATTAATCTATCAATGGAGAGATTGATTTCGTTCTCGGCATCTTTTGTAGATGAATTTTGTTTAATTAATTCATCTACAAATTGTAATCTTCTTCCTTCTAAGATTTCTGCAATACGATATAAAATTTGTGAACGATTAAATGCTGATCTTCCACTCCATCCACCAAATGCGCCACGAGCTGCAACAACTGCATCGCGAAAATCTTTTCGAGAACTTAAACAAATATTTGCTAATGATTGGCCATTCTTATTTTTCGGCGAATAATATCTTCCACTCTCTGTTCTTGGAAATTGTCCACCAATATAAATTTTGTATGTTTTTAAAACTTCAAGTCTTGCCATTGTTTGAAACGTTTAAGTCTTTTAATAATTGGTTAAGTCGGTACAACATTTTATACATTTAAATAAGCTGATAGTCCATGCAAGCCGCCTTCTCTTCCAAAGCCACTTTCTTTGTATCCGCCGAAAGGTGATGTTGGATCAAACTTATTATAAGTGTTTGCCCAAATAACACCTGCTCTTAATTTTGATGTTAGATTGAATACCTTAGAACCCTTATCAGTCCATACTCCTGCGCTTAAACCAAAAGGTGTGTTGTTTGCCTTTTCAATTACTTCATCATCTGTTCTGAATGTTTGAATAGCTAAAACAGGACCAAAAATTTCTTCTTGGGCAATGCGACTTGATTGCGCAACATTCATAAACAAAGTTGGTTTACAGAAGAATCCTTTTTTAGGTAATACACAATTGCTTTCAAAAATATTGGCACCTTCTTTTTTACCGATGTTGATATATTTATGAATTGTTTCAAGTTGTTGTTTTGAATTGATGGCTCCAACATCTGTATTCTTATCCATTGGATCACCAACAATTAAAGTAGCAATTCTGTCTTTTAATTTTTGCATCACAATTGGATAAACAGATTCTTGCACAAATAATCTTGATCCTGCACAGCAAACATGACCCTGATTAAAAAATATTCCATTAATTACTCCTTCAACTGCTTGATCAATTGCTGCATCTTCAAAAATTATATTGGCAGCTTTGCCACCTAATTCCAATGTTAATTTTTTATTTGTTCCGGCAACTGCACGCTGAATAATTTTTCCGACTTCAGTTGAACCTGTAAATGCAATTTTATTAATATCGGCATGATTAACAATTGCTGCACCGGTTGCTCCGGCACCCGTAATAATATTTACTACACCCGGAGGTAAATCACTTTCCTGAATAATTTCAGCAAGCTTCAAGGCCGTTAATGGTGTGGTTTCTGCTGGTTTTAAAACAACTGTATTTCCTGTTGCTAATGCCGGTGCAATTTTCCATGCAGCCATTAATAAAGGAAAATTCCAAGGAATAATTTGTCCGGCAACACCTAACGGTTTAGGGTTTGTGTTCGGAAAAGCATATTGCAATTTATCAGCCCAGCCTGCATAATAAAAGAAATGATTGGCAGCTAAAGGAATATCAATATCTCTGCTTTCGCGAATTGGTTTACCACCATCCAAAGTCTCAATTACAGAAAATTCTCTTGCACGTTCCTGAATCATTCTGGCAATTCTATAAATATATTTTCCTCTTTCTTTTGCAGGCATTTTGCTCCATATTTTATCTTGGGCAACTCTTGCGGCTTGCACAGCTTTGTCAACATCTGCAACATTCGCATCGGCAACGCTCGATAATTTTTCTTCTGTTGCAGGATTTATCGTATCAAAATATTTTTTGCTCAACGGTTTTTCAAATTTTCCGTTAATAAACAAATCATATTGGGTGTCAATCTTTGCAATGCTTTTACTTTCCGGGGCTGGGGCATATTGCAACGTATCGAATGTAAGTTTTACAGTACTATTTTTTCTTGCTTTCGCCATTATATATCGTTTAAAGGTTCAAATGGGTCAATCGTTTTAACGTTTAAAAATTTTAAACGGTGAATTCTTTTTTAATCAACAGAAAAATAATTAGCACTTTGATAAACTCCTGTTCTTTCCTTTTCTAATTGCATCAACACATCATTAGCCAAACTGCTTGCTCCAAATCTAAACCAATGATTGTTCATCCATGCATCACCCAATATTTCTTTCAACATTACTAAATAATGCAACGCTGCTTTTGATTTTGATATACCGCCGGCAGGTTTCATTGCAATCATTTTTCCGGTTTTATAATAAAAATCTCTGATCGCTTCTAACATAACTAATGTAACGGGCATTGTTGCAGCAGGAGAGATTTTTCCTGTTGATGTTTTTATAAAATCGGCGCCGGCGTACATCGCAATATCACTGGCTCTGCGTACTTTATCATAAGTTACCAATTCGCCTGTTTCTAAAATCACTTTTAATCTTGCACTTCCACAAGCCTCTTTAACAGCAGCAATTTCATCAAACACAAAATTATATTCTCCTTGCAAAAATTTTCCTCTGCTAATCACCATATCAACTTCATCGGCTCCATTATTTACTGCAAATTTCACATCACGAATTTTTACATCACGCGATGCTTGTCCGCTTGGAAATGCAGTGGCTACCGATGCTACATTTATGCCTGAACCTTCCAATGATTTTTTAGCTACACCCACCATTGATGGATATACACAAACAGCCGCCACTGTTGGCAAACCCGGATAGGAATCGTGTAAGTGTTGTGCTTTATAACAAAGTTGTTTTACTTTACCATCAGTATCTTTTCCTTCCAAAGTTGTTAAATCAATCATGTTTAGAGTAAGCTTCAAACCATTCAATTTGGTTTCGGCTTTGATACTTCTTTTCGTAAATCTCGAAGCTCTTTCTTCTACACCTACATGATCAATATGTGGACTGTTGCTAAAATCGGGAATAGCAGCTATTTTTTTTTCTGCAATCATATTCATTGTTGTGTATATCAAATGTAATTAAAAAGAAAAAGGTTATCAATTCTGTTGATAACCTTCTTTAAATAAGTTGCTAAAGATCTTTGCCATGGCAAGCTTTGTACTTTTTACCGCTGCCACAAGGACAAGGATCATTCCTTCCTATTTTTGGTCCAACCTTTATAGGTTCTTGTTTTATTGGTGCTGATGGATCAATATAATCATTATCGTGCCCTGCTGCATCTAATTCTTCTTTTTGAGTACGCATTTTACTTAAATCGGTTTTTTGTTGATGGCCTTCACGTACTTGATTGGTATTCTCTATAGGAATAGAGGCATGTGCCAAAAACTGAACAATGTTTTTATTTATTTCATTATCCATATTTTTAAAGAGGTTAAATGCTTCTACCTTATAAATTACCAATGGATCTTTTTGTTCGTAGGTTGCTGTTTGAACGCTTTGTTTTAAATCGTCCATTGCACGTAAATGTTCTTTCCATGCGTCATCAATTAAACCTAAAGTAACACTGCGCTCTAATGCACCGGCCAATTCTTTACCTTCTGTTTCTAAAACCTTTTGCATATTGGCTAACACTTGCATTCCTTTTCTTCCATCTGTAAATGGAACAATTACGTTTTCTATATGGTTGCCTTGCTGTAAGCGTATGTTTTTAAATGCAGGTAAAGCATGTTTTGCAACTTCAACTTTTTTGCGTTGATAGTTAGTAATTGCTTCATTATATAATTTTTCGGCAAGTGCTTGTTCCGGTAGTTTATTTAGCTCTTCCGCAGTAATTGTGGTATCTACACCAAAGTTTACAATTACAGCAAGTTTAAATTCTTCAAAATCATTTTGTTCTTTAAATGAATTAATTAATCCATCGGCAACGGCATAAAAAGCATTATCTAAATCTAAGGCTAATCTTTCTCCAAATAATGCATGATTACGTTTAGCATAAATAACGGTACGTTGTTTATTCATCACATCATCATACTCTAATAAGCGTTTACGAATGCCAAAATTATTTTCTTCTACTTTACGTTGAGCCCGTTCGATAGATTTGGTAATCATGCTATGCTGAATTACTTCACCTTCTTTATAGCCTGCAAAATCCATTACTTTGGCAATACGTTCGCTGCCAAACATTCGCATTAAATCATCTTCCAAGGAAACAAAAAACATAGAAGAACCCGGATCTCCTTGTCGTCCGGCACGGCCACGTAGCTGTCTGTCTACTCGTCGAGATTCATGTCGTTCTGTACCTAAA
>DAHXOT010000030.1 GCA_027364735.1 Hydrotalea sp.
CCCCACAGTATATAAGATCACTCAAAATGTAAATCAATACAAATTTAAAGTAAAATTCTATTTTTTTGAAAATAATTTAATAAAAATTTTAAAAAAATCGAAATAATCTATATATTTGAGTATATTTTTATTATTTATCAAATTTAAAACACCAAAATGCAAGGAAAATTAAATCTTGACAAACTCGATTTCCAAATCATTCAAGAAATGATGGAAAATGCTGAGATATCTTATGCCGATCTTGGTAAAAAATTATATGTATCTGGTGGAACTATTCATGTGCGAATTAAGAAGTTAGAAGAAATGAATGTAGTGAAAGGTCGTAAATTATCGGTAGATCTTAAAGCATTGGGTTACGATGTTATTTCATTTATTGGTATTTATCTGGAAAAAAGTTCTTTATACGATGCTGTTGCAACAGAATTAAAAAAAATTCCAGAGATAGTACGATTAAATTATACAACAGGTAACTATAGCATGTTTGCCGAAATTGTTTGTAAAGATATTCAGCAGCTTCGTTTTGTACTACATGATAAATTGCAAAATATAAAAGGTATTGAAAGAACTGAAACATTTATTTCATTAGATGAAAGTTTTACTCGCAACGTTATTGTTGATAATGAAATATAGTGCTGCAATAATTTGTACTTTCACATACTATGCAAACCTCATCATTTAATTTATTGGACATTATTTTTGTGCTGCAAAAAAAATGGAAAACAATTGCCATTTTTGTATTGCTAAGTTTATCTATTACAGTTGCATTACTATTTTTATCGCCCAAGTATTATAAGTCTCATTCAATAGTAATTCCGGTTAATCCGGTGTTAGCAGATAAATCAAATTTGTTTGGAAAAAATATTCAAGGATTATATTCTTTTTTTGGAAATAGTGATGATGTTGAAACTCTTGCAGGTATTGTATTGTTAGATACTACCTTGTATCAATTAATTGATGAATTTAAGCTAATTAATTATTATAAATGCAGTGGAAATTCAATAGCAGAAAAAAGGAAAAAATGTCTTTCTATATTTAAAAAAGAATTGAATATACAAAAGCGTGCAGATAGGCAACTTGAACTTAGTATTTATACAACCGATGCATCTTTATCTGCCTCCATAATTAATAAAGCTGTATTAATTGTACAGCAAACAGAAATGAATACATGGAGTCTGTTTTACAAGAATGATGTACTAAAAATGGATAGTGCTATTGATGCTCTAAAACTGCAGTTTCAGCAAAATGAAAATAATTTGCTAAAAAGTCCTTCTACGCAAAATGAGTTAATAGCTGCAAGTAATAAAAATATTATGGAGCAAATTAATTCTTTTCAATCTACAGCTACTCAATTGCACCTTGCTATTGAAAGTATACCATCGCCTTTATATATTATGGAAAAAGCAATTCCATCGGTAACACCCGATAAGCCATTGTTTGTAACCAACCTGGTTATTGTTTTTTTTGTAAGTATAATTTTAGGTAGTATGCTTGTTTTATTGCTTAATAGAAAATAAGCAGATAAATATGGGCGTATATAAATCTTTTTCGTTTTTATTTATTAGTACAATATTACTTTTTTCTTTAGCTATTGAATTAGTAATTTATACCAATAATTATTGGTACTTAGCTATTCCATTTATTTGGTTAGCCATTCCTTTTTTGTTTAGCTATAGTATAAATTTTACCGAACAACTATTTTGGTTGATGATTATTTTTTTGCCATTATCAACTGAATTAAATGTAACGGAAACATTAGGATTAGATTTTCCTGATGAAGTTTTGTTAATGCTATTAACCGGATTTTTTATTATTAAATGGTTATACGATCCGTCTGTATTCCCTAAATCCTTATTTAAAAGCTCTTTATTTTTAATAATAATCATTCATTTGTTCTGGATTTTTTTTACTTGTTTAGTTTCTACAAACAGTATTTTATCTGCAAAATATTTTTTGGCAAAATGGTGGTATATTATTCCGTTTGTGGTATTTCCGCAAATTGTTATTCGTTCAAAATCGGATTTATTAAAATTAGCGATATGCTTGCTTTTGCCAATGTTATTTGTTGTTGTGCAAACAGTTATCCGACATTCGTTTTATCAATTTTCGTTCGAAGGAATAAAGCAAACATTGTATCCTTTTTTTCGTAATCATGTTAATTATTCCGGCATGCTTGCTTGCTTATTAGTAGTTGCTTGGGTTGTAAAAAAGTTGATGTACGTTAAAAATAATGTATATAATATATTTAACTATATACTTGGGTTTGGTTTAATTGCTTTAGTATTATCTTATTCCAGGGGTGCATGGTTGGCACTAATTGTTGGCATTATATCGGGATTTTTCATTTATAAAAAATGGTTCAAATATTTTTTATTTTCTGTTATTGTTTTTATTGGCATTGCTATTGGTTGGCTTATAAACAATAATAATTATTTACAATTTATACCTGACCATGATAGAACCGTTTTTCATACTAATTTTAATGAGCACTTAAAAGCCACAATTACTTTGCAAGATGTTTCTAATGCAGAGCGATTTTATAGGTGGGTTGCAGGTTTTAATATGATTGCTCAAAAACCTATAGCCGGTTTTGGGCCTAATACTTTTTATGAAAACTATCAATTTTATGCCGAAGGTATTTTTAAAACTTGGGTAAGCAATAACCCCGATCATTCAACTGTGCATAATTACTTTTTATTAATTGCAATTGAGCAAGGCATTGTTGGTTTAATTATATTTATGTGTTTAGTTGTTGTAGCATTTATTCAAATAGAAAAATTATATCATCAGTTTCAAAGTAATTTTTATCGATTAGTTACCTTATCATTAGGTGTTATTTTGGTAATAATAATGGTGTTAAATTTTTTAAGCGATTTAATTGAAACCGATAAAATCGGTAGTCTTTTTTGGTTAGTAATTGCTTTTGTAATTTGGCTTAACGAGCAATATAAAATTGAGCGAAATTCAATTGCCGTTGTATAATTCTGCCGAGTTTTTGCTGCTTTTTGCCGAATAATTGGTCAATTTATAGCGTTTATAATCTTTGTCATGTTTAACCCAATTAAACTGTTATAAGTTTATGGAGTCTTACGTTTATAAACCAAAAAACCACATGAAAAATATCATTTATTTCCCTGTTGTATTGTTGGCAATGGTGTTTTTAATTGTTTATGCATGGTTTCCGGAAGAAAGAACTGATTCAAAACTTTAGGTGAAGAAAGCTATTTTACTTTTCTTTCTTTCCACTCATAAGAACCAAATTTCCCTAGCCAACCTGCTATAACTGTATAGCAAATGTGAATGGGTTGTAATAATACAAACCATTGTATGAATTTTCCATTAAAAAATTTTCCTACCGGAATAAGAAAAAGTAATTCAATTAATATTTTAAGTAGTAAAAAAACTATAAAATAAAGTATTGCTTTATGATATAATAATGCAATAAATGGAAAAATAAATAGAATTAAATTGAATAAATACACCAAAACTAGAACACCCAAAATAGATTTTTCTTTAAACTTATCGGCTTTACTTGCCCATCGAATACGTTGATTTAGAAAACTTTTCCAGTTGGGCATTGGATGTGTAGTTATAATAGCATCTTTAGAAAATAAAAATCCAATTTTATTTGGAAAAATATTTTTTACTTTATTCATTAATAGCATATCATCACCACTTGCAATATTATCAATATCATTAAACCCATTCACTGCTAAAAAAGTTTCTTTTTTGTAAGCTAAATTGGCGCCATTGCACATGCTGTGAAAACCAGTTGAAACCGATGCTGCAGTGATACCTTGTAAACTTAAAAAATCGGTGTATTGTAACATGGAAAGAATAGTATTTTGTTTGCTGAAAACAACCGGAGCAGCTATAAATACACAATCGTTTGTAAAAATAAAAGCAGCATACGATTGCAACCAATTTTTCGAAGCAATACAATCTGCATCGGTAGTAATTATCCATTCTCCGGAGGCTTTATATATGGCAAGTTCTATTGCCTTTTTTTTGTAAGCATTTATTTTTTTTCCGTGTAGCTCGTCAGTTAGTTTAATTAAACTAATGTTGGAATATTGTTTTGATAATTGTGTAACAATTGCACTCGTTGAATCGATAGAATGATCATCAATTACAATTATTTCAAATAAATTTTTCGGATAATTTTGTTGTATGATTGAGGCTATGCAATTGCCAATATTTTTCTCTTCATTTCTTGCAGGAATAATGATAGAAAATTTTACAGAAGGTTGAAATGTTTCAGGAATGGTAAATGGCAATAATTGCAAAAACCATTTTCTGTAAAGCAATAATATTGTTGCATACAAAATAAAAATTATAATGGTAGTAATTAAAAGTATATTAAACCACATAAGAGCAAAGAAACAATTTAGCTCTGAAACATTGCTATAATTTCAGCAGAATATGTTTCTTTTAATAATTGGTGGCCTGCATTTAATTCGGTAATTGTTATACAATCTTCTAATCCTTTTGCCAATAATTTCCCATTTTTTGTTAAAATTATTTTATCGTATTTTCCAAAAATAAGTGTAACAGGTATTTTATATTGGCGTATGGCAGCTTTTATTGTGCTTATTTTCGGGTGTATTTTCCCCATGGTAGTCCACCTTTTATATAGTAATTCTCTTTCGTTTTTATCGTCTAAATAATAGTGTGTAAAATTATAGATGCTTTTATTAATCCATTTTAGGTTATAGCCCCATTCCATCATAGAAAAAAACCAATTGGGATTTTTCATTGTATAGCTAAATAACTTATTTCCCAAAAATGTTTGCGTTGCAAGCCAATGCCAAAAATTATGATGCAATCCATCGGGTGCAATTAAATAAGCCGATTTAATTTTAGAAGGAAACTTAGTAAGCAATTCTAACGCTACTCTGCCACCCATGCTATAGCCCAATAAAAATAAAGGTTGTGCGTCTTTTTTTATAAGCAACAGAATTGCTAAAACATCGTCAACAGTAAATGCCAATGACTCATTCCATTGCGTTTTACCATGAAAAGGGAAGTCAATGGCAATTGCTGTAAATTCTTCTTGTAGTTTTTGTTCTAAAAATGAAAAGCTATCTCCATTTTCACCATAGCCATGCAAACAAAAAAGCACTTTATGGCCATAACCCCAGCTGCGGTAATAAATAAGTGATTGGCGATATTGAATTATTCCTGTTTTCAAAATAAGGTGGTTAAGATATTTTTTTTGCTATAAAGCTTGGTTATTCGGTAAAGATATATAATTTTGAAATTAGTTGCATAGCTAACTATATGTCAAACAACCAATTTAAACGAGGCGAATTATACAGCGTAATTAATGCAATGGCTGCTGCATCGGTTGCTCGAAGAATGCAAAAAAACTTCAGAAATGCCGGATTGGAAATAACCATTGAGCAGTGGAGTATTTTATATCATCTGTGGAAAGAAGATGCTTTAAGCCAGCAAGAACTTTGTAATAGAACTTATAGAGATAAGCCCAGTATAACGAGGTTAATTGATAATTTAGAGAAACAAAATTTGGTTAAAAGAAACTCATCTAAGCACGATAGGCGAGTAAATTTGGTTTGTTTAACCGATGCTGCCAAAAATTTACAACAAACCACAATTGATTTAGCCAATCAAACCATGAATGAGGCTTTAGTTGGAATTACTAAAGAGGAAATAGAGGTAGTTAAAAAAGTTTTACAACAAGTGTTCGATAACCTGCAATAAATTATTTCATACAATATCACTAATAAAATACTTGCCATGAGTACAACAACACAACAAAGAACGCCACTTAAAGGCGGAGAATGGTTAATAAAAGAAAGTAAAGCTTCAGAAACTTTTATTCCAGAAAATTTTGATGAAGAACAAAAAATGGTAATGGACATGTGCCAACAATTTTTGGATGCCGAAGTGTATCCGGTGTTGGAAAAAATTGATAAAATGGAGGAAGGTCTAATGCCATCTCTTTTACAAAAAGCAGGTGAACAAGGCTTATTATCTACCTCATTTCCTGAAGCATTGGGTGGATTAGGTAAAGATTTTATCACCTCAACAATTGTTAACGAAGGATTAGGTGGCGGCCATTCTTTTTCAGTTGCCATTGCAGCTCATACAGGTATTGGCACTTTGCCAATTTTATATTTTGGTACAGAAGAACAAAAGCAAAAATATATTCCAAAATTAGCTGCCGGTGAATGGAAAGGTGCTTATGGATTAACCGAACCTAACAGCGGAAGTGATGCATTGGGCGCAAAAACAACGGCAAAATTAAGTGCCGATGGAAAGTACTATATTTTAAATGGACAGAAATGTTGGATTACCAATGGTGGTTTTGCCGATGTATATACAGTTTTTGCAAAAATCGATGGTACTCAGTTTACAGGATTTATTGTTGAAAGAGGTTTTGAAGGATTTACACAAGGCCCTGAAGAACATAAAATGGGTATTAAAGGTTCCTCAACTGTTCAACTTTATTTTCAAGATTGTAAAGTACCGGTTGAAAATGTGTTAGGAGAAATAGGTAAAGGACATATTATCGCATTTAATATTTTAAATATTGGTCGTTTAAAACTTTGTGCTGCTGCCATTGGCGGAAGTAAACGTGCTGCAACCACTTCTATTCAATATGCAGCAACAAGAGAACAATTTAAAATGCCCATAGCAAAATTTGGTGCCATCAAACATAAATTGGCCGAAATGGCAATTCGTATTTGGGTAGCCGAAACTGCTTTGTATCGTTCTGCAAAATGGATAGACGAAAAAGAACAAGAACTATTAGCCAATGGCGAACCATTTAATAAAGCATTATTAGGAGCAGCAGAAGAATATGCTATTGAATGCGCTATGTTAAAAGTATTTGGAAGTGAAGTATTGGATTATGTAGTTGATGAAGGAGTACAAGTACATGGTGGTAATGGATTTAGTGATGAATATATCATAAGTAAAGCCTATCGCGATTCTAGAATAAATCGTATTTATGAAGGAACGAACGAAATTAATCGTTTATTAACCGTAGATATGGTTTTAAAACGTGCCATGAAAGGTAAATTAGATTTGATGACTCCCGCAATGGCAGTGCAAAAAGAGCTAATGAGCATTCCCGATTTTGGTAATGAACAAGAAGGTGCATTTGCAAAAGAAATAAAATATATTGCCAATTTTAAGAAAGCTATTTTAATGGTAGCAGGTGCCGCTGTTCAAAAATTAATGATGCAGTTAGATAAGGAACAAGAAGTTTTAATGAATATTGCAGATATGGCAATTGAAATTTTTCATTCCGAAAGTGCTTTATTACGGGTAATTAAGTTAACAGAGCAAAAAGGCGAATCGGTAACTGCAATTGAAACTGATATGATGAGAACCTATTTATACGATGCTGCCGATAGAATTAATAAAGCAGGTAAAGATGCTTTAAATAGTTTTGCCGAAGGCGATGAATTAAGAATGATGCACATTGGCTTAAAGCGTTTTACTAAAGTAGAACCATTTAATACTAAAGAAGCTAGAAGAAGAATTTGCAATAAATTATTATTAGAAAATAAGTATTGTTTTTAACCTATTTTGTTACAAGCAAGGCCTTCAATAAAAAATTGAAGGCCTTTTTATTTTAAAAAGTAGGATATTTAATAAAAGCAAAATAAAATACCTTCTTAAAATACTACCATGAAATCTTTAAAAAACGATAATAATAGAAGAAATTTTTTGTTTATAAAATCTGAATATAAGCTTATTAAAATTAATTTAAATGATGTGCTTTTTCTTTCTGGGTTAAGAGATTATACGCAAATCTATATTAAAGGGAAAGCCTCTCCTTTAACCACTTTACAAAACTTAAAAGAGTTTGAAAGTAAACTTCCGGAAGATAATTTTATAAGAGTGCATCGTTCCTATATTGTGGCCATAAATCATATCGATACAATTAGCAGAAACGAAATAAGCATTGGTCATTCAACTATTCCAATTGGGAATGCGTACAAAGCAGCTTTTGATGAAATGATAGCAAAACACTCTTAACCTTTTTGTTAAGAGTGTTTTGCTAATAATGTATGTGCATGCTGTCTAATTCACGAAGAGTAATAATTGGAAAAGCTTTATTTTTTATTTTCTTTAAAACCAAAATAGCTGTTTTTTCAGCCTCTTCTTTATCCGAAAATCCTTTCCTTCCTGCAATGCCGGGAATAACATTTTGGTGAATAATAATTGAATCGTTCTTAACAATATCGTAACCCCATCCAATAGGTGTTTGATATGTTTTTACATCTAAAAAATAAACCGGTTGTTTGTTTTTATAAAATTTTGTGTACAAAAACAACAGTAACGAAAAGATAAAAACAATAATTGCCCAATTCTTTTTAAGAACTTTCATATTCAATTCCTTTGTTGGAATTAATCGTTAGGATTGTACGCTTGTAATGGGAAAAATTCATCATAATCATCCAACGATAATAAACTGCTTTTTCCTGTTCCTACAAATGCTCTTCCTACACCACCTTGCCCCGGATTGGCTAAATTTACAAAACTCCAACTTACGGCACTGGCTCTTGGTGAGCGTTCGTAAGGGGTTTTTCTTATCCAAAGATCTGTTGCAAAATCGTATTCCCAAGTTTTAGTAGTTAAAGAACCATTTTGGCCGGTAGCAATAAAGGCTTTCCAAACGCCTCCGTCTTGCATTACAAATCCAACGGCATGGTCTCTAACAATATCGGTATAATCATCATCATACACATCACTGCTGGTATTGGAAATGTCTCTTAAACGAAGCCATCCCGATGTTGGGTTATAACTCCAAAAATCGTATAACTCATTTCCATTATTTTGCCCTGTAACTATGTAGGCAGTGGTATCGTTGTAGGAAGTAAATGCAACGGCTCCGGAACGTTTATTACCGGGTAAATTTGTAATTTGAGTCCATGTATTTGCAGAAGGATCAAATTTCCAAAAATCTTTTAGCCAACTTCCATTATTTCCGGTACCAACGTATCCGTAATTACCAATGGCAAAGGCAACAGCATCGAATCTTGCTCCCGATCCTGCACCACCTCCATTATCGGGTAAAGAGGCCATTTTTGTCCAAACATTAGTTGCCGGATTGTACTGCCAATTGTCTTGATAATATTTGGCATAATCATCAATACCCGTTGCAACATAGCCCATTTTACCAACCGCAAAGCCTACAGCAGAATGCCTTGGTCCGCCGGGGAAAAATGCTTTTTGAGTCCAGTTATTTTTTACAGGATCAAATTGCCATAAATCTGATAAACTGGAATCGTTACTTTGGTTAAAGCCTAATGCAATATAACCTGTATCGCCAATTACAAATGCACTGGCGGCCGATCTTGGCCATCCTCCAATTTGAAAACTTTGAACCCAGTTTCCACTAAATTCGGGATTAATAGGAGGTTGAGAACATGAAATAGCGATTAAAATAATACTTGCCGAAAGAAAAATTAGTTTTTTCAAGTGCTTCATCTTAGAAATTTTGAATGAAATTATTAGGAGGGCATATCGCAAAATCGTTAAAATGGATTTTCAATAATTTTTCAAAGATAAAATGATAAATTTTATCTGCAAATGTTTTTTAGCTAAAAAAAGAAAATATTCTTTTTTGAACGAAATTTTTTGATGATATATTTGTTCTTTGTATTTGCAGACAAAATAAACTAAATGGTAGTTTAGATTAGATAATTAATCCATCGTAACAATTTTCTAACAGCCACCATTTCTATTATTGCGTTCCTTAAACCAAAATTATTAATTTTAAAGAAGGCTTTGTTTAGATGACTAAAAACTTATTTTTCATATTATCTATTACTATTTTAATTTTTTTCTTTGCCTCTTGTACAAAGCCCGATATTCAATTTGGCCAACAAATACTCGATAATAGTAATACGCAAATTATGATGGTAGATACTTTTGTACCTAAAATATCTACTGTTTATATAGATTCTTTTATTACTTCGGGAAAAGGGATAGGTGTAGTTGGTGGTTATATCGATCCTGCTTTTGGAAAAATTGCAGCACAAACTTATTATGAAATAGCCCCACCTCCATTTAAAAAAGATAATACGAATCCGTATTATACCAATCCGTATCAATATACTATTTACGATTCTGTTAGTTTGATTATTAGGTTAAACAAGAAAAATTATTATGGCGATACAACCAAACCTATTCATATTGATGTGAATAGATTATCTCAACTAATAATTCCACCTAATTTTGGAACTAGCTTGTATAATAAAGATACTTTTTCGGTTAATCCCACTCCTTTGGGTTCGGGTGATTTTATGTTTTATCCAAGTAGAACAGATACCCTTGCGGTAAGGTTAGATGATAATTTTGGAAGAGCATTATATGCCAAACTTCAAAATTCTAACGATATTGATGTTCAAAATGCAACCAACTTTTTAAACTATTTTAATGGAATTAGGCTTAGTGGCGGCTCGGCAAATAACTCTTTGATTATTGCAGTATCGGATAGTATTATTTTGCGACTGCATTTTAGAAGAAAGGGATTATTTATTTACAATGATCAAACAGATTTTAAAGTCAATAATACATCGCATCATTTTAGCAATATTACAATTGATAGAACCGGCTCTCTCATCAATGGAATTAATTCTTATTACCGAGAAATTCCTTCCGAAAAAACAAAGAATATGGCTTTTTTGCAGGCCATAACGGGTACAATGGTTAAAATATCTTTTCCCAGTTTATACTATGTGGCACAGCAACTAAATTTTTCAAAAATATTAGGCGCCAAGTTAATTATACGCCCCGTATTAAATACTTATTCGCTTTATAAATTGCCACCAAGGTTAAGGCTTTCTGTTACTTACAGTGCGGCTAACCCTATTGGTAACGATTTATCTTTGGCTGGTTCAGCAGGAGGTAGCTCGGCAACGGCACAATATGGTAATTTGTACATTGATTATTTGAATGGGTTGAATACTACTTATTCGTATGATTTAACTGAGTATATTAAAAATCAATTAACGTTAAATGCCGGATTTTATCCAGGAAACCATTATGGATTATTATTATCGCCTCCAAGCAACGATTTTGAAACATCATTTAATAGAGTATTAATTGGTAACGATAAAAATATTCTTGGTAAAATAGAGTTACAAGTATTTTATGCTGCAGTTAAATAAATATGCATGAAAAAAGTTTATCTATCTATACTATTTAGTTTTGTAGCAATGGCTGTTTGCCAAGCTCAAAATAATACTTCTCCTTATTCTCTTGTAGGAATTGGAGATATTGAGTCGAGTTATTTTGATAGAAGTACCGGAATGGCTAATAGCGGTGTTTCTTTATCTTCAAACAGATTTTTATATCAAATTAATCCGGCATCTTACAGTTTCTTAGATGATAGATTTTTTCATATAGAACTATCCAGCAGATTTAAAGGAGTTGGTTATTCCGGTCAGCCTATTAATCTTGCATATAATCAATCTACTGATCTTCAATTTAAAAAAATTGCTGCTGCCATTAAAATAAAACCCCGATGGGGGTTAAGTGTTGGATTACTTCCATTTAGTTCTTCCAATTATTCTTTTTATGCACCAAAACCTATTTCGGGAACCTCGTATACTACCAATGCTTATTATGAAGGATCGGGAGGTGCTAATCTTATTTATATTGCTAATAGTTATAAAGTAAGTGATAACTTTTCTGTTGGATTACAATCGTCATTTTTATTTGGTCAATTGCAACAAAAAGAAACTATTCAACCCGGCTTAATTGACAGTACTTTAATAACCACAAAAAATACCTATTTATCAAATCTTCATTTTAAATTAGGTCTTCAGTATAAGAAAAAAATTAATAAAAACTGGAATATTGGTATTGGTGCAACCGGCTCTGTTCAAACAAAAATAAGGGCTATGTATAGTTTAAAGGTGCAAGATGGAAATACTACCATTTATAATAACTATGCGTATGGCAATTACTTTATTACGCTGCCATATACCTACACTGGTGGTGTATCTGCTACGCTGAAAGATAAGTATACATTTGTTACAGATTACAATTACCAATCTTGGAGCAATTTAAATTATTCGGGCGCCGGTTATAGTTTGGTAAATAGTAGTAGATACAGTGCAGGATTTGAATATTCAAGAAAAATAAATTTACGGAATTACCTTTTTGAAAGATATTTTTTTCAATCGGGTTTATACTACTCAAATTCTTACCTTGTAATGAATGGACATCAGTTGAAAGATATGGGTGCAACCATTGGATTTGGATTTAATTTTTTAAATGGATTGGGAATGCAAACCGACTTGCAAGGCGGCACCAGAGGAACAATTTCGTATGGATTGATAAAAGAAAACTATGTTCAAATAACACTTACATTTAGTTATCGAGATCCTTGGTATACTAAAGTGAGAAGATACGATTAGAAACTACTTTATTACTTACACACCTTCGTTGAAATTTAATATTTTAAAGCCCCTTTTATACATTTAAGTTAAGACCCTTAGTGCTAAAGCGTTACTACTTATTCGTTGGTGTGTAGTAGTCAATTACTGCTGTTTTTTTAAAACCCAAAAGAATGCATTATTTTCATTGAATGAAGTTATTTATTGCATTGTTAATTGGGTTAATTGTTACATCAAATATTTTATATGCGCAAGATTCGCTTCGGACTAATTATTGGTTAGGAAAATCTGCAGGAAAACTACCCTCGTTGGCGTATGGGTTAGGCGATGATAGATTGGGTGGAGCTAAAATGGGTTATATTGATACCAATGTTGTATTTAAAATAATAGATTCGGTTCAGAATATGTATGTGGTTCAGCTTTCAAAATTTCATACCGCATTTATTGATAAATCGTATATAAAAAAAGATTCGGCAATTCATGAAAGTCCTTTTTATTTAACAAATTCGGTCAATGCAAGAGCAATAGATTCTTCTTCCGATATAGTTTCTATCAGCCTTAGCGAAAGGCTTCCGTATAAAAGTTGGATGGAAATTAATCCATCAAAAATAATAATAGAAATTTATGGTGTACAAAGTAATACCAATTGGATTACACAATTATCTTCTTTGCGTGAAGTAAAAAATATTTATTATAACCAAATTGAAGATGATGTAGTGCAGTTTACTATAGAATTAAAGCATACACAACATTGGGGCTACAGTATTTTTTACGATAATAATAAACTTGAATTGAAAATAAAACATCAGCCTCAAAAAATAGAATTAAGTAAGTTGAAAATAGCAATTGATGCAGGCCATGGTGGAACAAATATTGGAGCAGAAGGTATCAAAACAAAAATAGAAGAAAAGGAATATACTTTAAAGTTTGCCAAAGCATTGCAACAGTTGTTATTGAAAAAAGGTGTTTCGAAAGTAATAATGACAAGAACTACCGATACCAGCTTTGATATGAAAGATAGAATTTTAATGCTGCAACAAGCCAACCCCGATATTGTAATTAGCCTGCATCTGAATTCAAGTATTAATACTCAGATAAAAGGTACTAGCACTTATTATAAACATGTAGGTTTTAGACCGTTATCTCAAACTATTTTAAACCGGATGCTTGAAATTAAGTTGGATGAATTTGGTAATGTAGGCAGTTTTAATTTTGGATTAAATGCACCAACCGATTTTATTAATGTTTTATTAGAAATTGCATTTTTAAGTAACGAGCAAGATGAAAAAAGAATTAACGATACTAAATTTCAAAAACTTGTTGCTATCCAAATTTATAAAGGATTAACCGATTGGGTACAACAACTTCAATCAAAAAAATAAAGAATGTAATTGTTTTATGCCATTCATTTCCCCATTTTTTTATAGATACATTTAAAACTATTTTATGAGCAATTTAATAAGCGATTTTAATGAGTATCGTTCAAAAATGAACGAAGTAATTTTAAATAAAAATAATTTAGTACTTAAGCGTCTTTGGAATTTAGACACCAATACCTATGAAGCCGGTGCATTAGATGTAAAAACAAAAGAAATGTTAGGATTGGTAGCAAGTATGGTTTTACGATGCGATGATTGTATAAAATATCATTTAGGAAAAAACTTTGAATTAGGAGTAACTACCGAGCAGATATACGAAATTTTTGCAGTAGCCAATATTGTAGGAGGAACAATTGTAATTCCGCATACAAGACGTGCAGCAGAATATTGGGAAGAACTTCAAAACCCAATTTAAAAAACTTTTTAAAATGTTTAGAAAAAATATCATTGTTATAACTTATCCTTAATTTACTTTTGGCAACAATTTAATAAAGTTTATGAGTACAGTTGCAATGGAGCCACAAATATTAACAGCAAAAGATTTTTCAAACGAAAATGAAGTACGCTGGTGCCCAGGTTGTGGTGACTATTCTATTTTGGCACAAGTTCAGAAAGTAATGCCTGCATTAGGTGTTCCCAAAGAAAATGTTGTAGTAGTTTCAGGAATTGGTTGCAGTAGCCGTTTTCCTTATTATATGAATACTTATGGAATGCACTCAATTCATGGTCGTGCAACAGCAATTGCCAGCGGATTAAAAGCTGCTCGCCCCGAATTAAGTGTGTGGATAGTAAGTGGCGATGGAGATAGTTTAAGTATTGGTGGTAATCATACCATTCATCTATTACGCAGAAATTTTGATGTTAATTTATTAGTGTTCAATAATCAAATTTATGGATTAACTAAAGGGCAATATTCCCCTACATCCGAATCGCATAAGGTTACTAAAACATCGCCTTTTGGCAGTATTGATCATCCTTTCAATCCTCTTGCATTAGCAATGGGTGCCGATGCTACTTTTATAGCACGAACAATGGATAGAGATCCTAAACATATGCAAGCTGTTTTAACAAGATCTCATCAACATAAAGGTGCTTCTTTTGTAGAAATTTATCAGAACTGTTTAATATTTAATGATGGAGCTTTTGAAATTTTTACAGAAAAATCTTCTAAAGCCGATGAAGCTTTATTTTTAGAACATGGTAAACCTTTAATTTTTGGAGCAAAACAAAATAAAGGAATTAAGTTAGATGGATTTAAACCAATAATAGTTGATTTGGAAGAAGGAGCAAGTATTGACGATATTTGGGTACATGATGAAAATGATTTTTATAAAGCACAAATATTGGTACGAATGTTTGATGATCCAAAAATGGAAGGGCATTTACCACGACCTTTTGGAGTATTTTATCAAACCGAAAGGCCTTGTTATGAAGAAGATATGCAGCTTCAAATAGAAGAAATTATCGCATCAAAAGGTAAAGGCGATTTAGATAAATTATTACGCGGAAAAGAAGTTTGGGAAATAGCATAACTTTCTCTCACTTGTATTTTGCGAGTAAATAAAAAAAAGTCAATCACTGATTGACTTTTTTTTATTGGTTTAAGTATAATATTAAAAATGGGTGTTTTTCACATTGTTTGAAGTTATAGTAAACAATAATTTTACATCGTAAACCAAATTTTAATACCGTTGGGGGTTATATGTGTAAGTACAGCGGTTTTTTAGCCGCTGTTTTTTTATTAAAAAAATTACTTTAAATATTTTCTGAGAGGTGTTGCTCAAAGCAATCATAAACGGAGGTCATTTGGCCTCTGTTTTAGTTTATAAAAATCATTGCAAGTCAGCATATTTTAAAATACCTTAGTTCTTTTATTATGTTATTACACGTACATCCTAATAATCCCAATATACGCCATATAAAAACTATTGCCGAGTGCTTGCAAGACGGTGGCATAATTATATATCCAACTGATACTATTTATGGATTAGGATGTAATATTTATAAACACAAAGCAATTGAAAGAATTTGCTTAATAAAGCATATTGAACCATCAAAAGCACAACTAAGTTTTATATGTTACGATTTAAGTAATTTAAGTAAATACACTAAAAGCATATCAACTCCATTATATCGGATGCTTAAAAGTTATTTACCGGGGCCTTTTACATTTATTTTACCGGCAAGTAAAGAAGTGCCAAAATTATTGCAGAATAAAAAAAATACTATTGGATTACGTGTGCCTGATAACAATATAGCCAGAGCAATATTAAGCGAATTGCAATACCCAATTATTAGCGCCTCGCTTCCTGGCGAAATGGTAGAAGAATATACTAATCCCGAATTGATTTATGAGAATTTTAAAAACTTGGTAGATATTGTTGTAGATGGTGGTATTGGAGGTATGATTCCATCAACTATTATCAATTGCATAAATGATCCTTATGAAATAATTAGGCAAGGGAAAGGCGTTTTTTTAGAATAACGCTATTTGTTTTGGTTGTATATTAAAACTTTTTCTGTGGTACTTGCATAATCCAAAATTTTCAATTGCTTGTCTATGTTGTAAGGTTCCATAGCCTTTATTTCTATTCCAGTGATACTCGGGATATTCTTTATGCAAGTTATTCATAAAATCATCTCTATATGTTTTTGCTAAAATACTTGCAGCTGCAATACTTGCATATTTGGCATCGCCTTTTATAATGCAATGATGTGGTATTTTTTTATAGTTAATAAATTTATTACCATCAATTAATAATAATTCGGGAGTATTATTTAATTGTTCAATAGCTACATGCATGGCTTTAAAAGATGCTTTTAAAATATTTATCTCATCAATTTCCTTGTTATCAATCATTGCAATGGCATGGGCTATAGAATTATTTTCAATATAGCTTCTTAATTCGTATCGGTTCGCTTCGGTTACTTGTTTACTATCATTTAATAATGGATGAAAAAAGTTTTTTGGTAAAATAACTGCTGCTGCAAAAACAGGCCCGGCATAACAACCCCTTCCGGCTTCATCGCATCCGGCTTCAATTAGCGTATTTTGAAAATAGGGAGATAACATTTATTTACAAATTGAACTATTCATTTTATGCTAAAAAAATCTTTAAGAAATTGCTTGTTATACATATAATTGCATAAATATGCAATTATATGTATAAAGATAAATCAACACTAATTATTGCCAATTGGATTTTTATTGGAGTAGCTATGTTAATTATTCAAACTTTATTGGGAGGAATAACACGACTTACCGGTTCTGGTTTATCTATTACTGAATGGAAACCAATTATGGGAACTTTGCCTCCGTTAAATGAAATGCAATGGCAACAGTCGTTTGCCGAATATAAGAAGATCGCTCAATTTAAATACATTAATAATAATTTCACTTTATCAAACTTTAAATTTATTTTTTTTTGGGAATGGTTTCATCGGTTATGGGCAAGGTTTATTAGTATAGTTTTTATCATTCCTTTTTTTTATTTTATTATAAGGCAGTATATAAAAAAGTGGATGATAATGCCTTTGCTTATTTTATTTTGTTTAGGAGCATTGCAAGGTGTTATTGGATGGATAATGGTTAAAAGCGGGTTAAATGATGAAAATTTGTATGTTAGCCATATTCGATTAGCTATTCACTTTATTGCTGCAATGATTTTAATTCCTTATGCTTTAGTTTTTGGATTGAAATTAAAAATTGGTCATTCACAAAAAATAATTTCGAAAGAGCTTACTTTTTTTACGCTTTGTATACTTATTTTACTGACACTTCAACTAATGTATGGTGCATTTATGGCCGGATTAAAAGGGGCTGCTGTAGCACCAACATGGCCCGATATTAATGGTAACCTAATACCAACTAACTTTTTTGTTAATGGTATTAGTAATGCCTTTTTCTTTAACATCATAAATATTCATTTCATTCATAGAACTTTGGCATATATTATTTTAATACTTACCTTTTTTTGGTGGCTAAAGGCAAAACGCATCAACACTTCGGCAACATTTAACTTGTATAAAAATTGGCCATTAATTTTTGTTGTAATTCAAGTTATTTTGGGCATAATTGCTATTGTAAGTAGTACCAAAATTGTTCGAGGTAATTTTGGACAATTTGAATGGATAGCACAAATGCATCAGCTGTTTGGTATGTTATTATTATTATCTTTTGTCGCTAATTTTTATTTAATAAGCCCTAAAAACATCAAATAAATTTGTACCTTTTCACTTATTGAATGCCGCTTGCAGAACATTTTTATAGTAGTTATATATGAAAAAATATTTGATTGGTTTTTGGTATTCTATGCCTATTCAATTATTACTGCTTCATTTTCGCAGGTATCAAGTATTATTAATATTTTGGTATATTTTATTTGCAACAATTGCAGGTCATTTTATGAAAGCATTTGGTGCCGATTATCTTTTTTTAGCTCCTGAATATTTTGGTGAAAGCAGTTTTTTAGGTGCTGGTATTGTAGGTTTTGCTATTGGTGTTTTTATAATGAGTTGGAATATTACCACCTTTATTTTGCATAGTAAACATATTAAATTTTTAGCTACAACTGCTCAGCCTTTTTTAAAATATTGTATTAATAATGCAGTGTTGCCGTTATTCTTTTTAATATTTTATGGATTAAAAATTTTTGATCACTGTTTACACCAAGAATTATTTTCGGTAACACATATTGTGTTGCAAATGGGAGGATATATTGTAGGATTATCTGCTGCCATTACTATTGCCTTTTTCTATTTTTTTGGAGCCGATAAAACTATTTATTATTCAATTAAAAATGTAATTCATAAAGCCAATCATCAACACGATTCATCTATACATCTAAATCAACTTTCTCATCAAGATAGTTCTATTCGAATTGATTGGTTTTTTAGTGCAAAATTTCGATTACGAAAGCCCAGAATTGTAAGTCATTACAGTGCTCACTTTATCAATAGTATTTTAAACAGGCATCATGCGGCGGCAGTTATTGCTATTATATCGGCATTTATATTTTTAATAGTTGTTGGATATTCATCCGATTCTAAATTATTTCAAATTCCTGCTGCAGCAAGTATTACTATTTTATTCTCCATATTAATAGCTGTTGCTGGCGCTATTGGTTTATTTTTTGGAACTTGGAGTATTTTATTATTAATCATCTTATATATTCCTGTTAATTATTTATACCAGAAAGAAATTATTGATCCTAGAAATAAAGCGTATGGGTTAAATTATTTGAATAGAGATGATAGACCTGAATATAACAGGAAGAATGTGATGGAAATGGCATCTTTTGCCAATATGAATGCCGATAAAAATTATTTTTTAAAAATTTTAAATAATTGGAAACAAAAACAAAAAGAAGATAAACCGGTTTTATTGATTATTAGTGCAAGTGGTGGCGGATTAAGAAGTGCTGCGTTTACTATGCATGTATTACAGCACTTAGATAGTATGTTGCATGGAGAATTGATGAATAAAACAGTAGGTATTAATGGCTCATCTGGTGGAATGTTGGGTGCAACTTATTTTAGAGAACTGTATCTCGAAAAAATTATAGGAAAAAATATCAATCTTCAAAACAAACAGTACGTAGAGAATATTTCTAAAGATTTGCTTAATCCATTATTCTCATCTTTTGTTTCAAGAGATATTATTGGCCCGGTTCAAAAATTTTATTTTAATAATTTCCAGTATGCAAAAGATAGAGGCTATGCTTTTGAAGAAGAACTGAATGAGAATACACAAGGTGTTTTAAACAAAAAATTGAGCGATTATAAGTTGCCCGAATTAAATGCGCAAATACCTTTTATGTTTTTTAGTTCTGTAATTACAAGAGACGCTCGAAAATTAATTATTAGTACTTATCCTGCACGATTTTTAATGAGGCCCATGGCCGATATTTCTAACATTACGCCATTCGATGCCGATGCTGTTGATTTTAATAGTTTTTTTGCAAAACAAAATGCTGATGGAATAAGAATTTTATCGGCCTTGAGAATGAATGCAACTTTTCCTTATGTTTTGCCCAATGTTTGGCTGCCCACCAAACCTATTATTGATGTTATGGATGCAGGGCTACGCGATAATTACGGACAAGAAACTTCTCTTCGGTTTTTAGATGTTTTTAGCGATTGGTTAAAAGCCAATACCAGTAAAGTTATTTTGATTCAAATTCGTGATAGAAGTTTGAATGATTGGGATAAACCTTTTGAAGGCAAAAATTATATCGACTTTTTAACCAAGCCCTTTTTAATACTTCAAAATAATTGGTTTCGTTTTCAAGATTATTATCAGCACGATCAGTTACAATATTTTTCTGAGAATTATGGCTCCAATTTTTATAGAGTTTGTTTTCAATACATACCTTCAAAAGAAGATGCTCCTGCCAGTTTAAGCTTTCATTTAACTGGTGCAGAGAAAAAAAGTATTGCCGATGCTGTAAATAATGAGGTGAATAAAACTACTTTCAGTCAACTGCAAAAAATACTTCAACCTTAAATAAATTTATTGCAATAATTGAAAACTGTTTTTTACAATTTTAATATGCAACTCTTCTGCAGTTTCTCTTGGCTCACCATCAATATGTAATGGAGCCAGTTTTAAATTTTTAATAGAAAGGGCGTCTGTTTGAAAATAAATTACATTTTTATTAGTAAACTCATTCATTATGGCTTGTAGTTTATTATTACCTCTTATTTGTTGCAATAAGGCAAATGGAATTTTTGCTTTATTCATTTTTTGAATAATTACTACATCTAATAAACCATCATTTAAACTTGCTTTTGGTGCAATAGTTAGGTTATTTCCGAATTGATTACTATTGGCAATACTTATAGCAAAAGCTTCTGTAAAAAACGAAAAATTATCGAGTACAATTTGAAACTGAAATGGATGTGCCTTAAAAAAATTTATTAAACTCTCTGATGTATAAGTAAATAATCCGCGGGTTGATTTAGCTGCAAAATTATGAGCTACTTGTGCATCGAACCCTAATCCGCTTAGCATACAACTATAATGTTCATTAACTAAAAACGAATCTACCGATTTTGCCATTCCATTAAAAATAACGGCTAATGCAGCTTTTGGTTTTTTAGGAATATTAGCAGCAAATGCAAGCCCATTACCCGATCCGATCGGAATAATACCAAATTGTATTGGCAAATGTTTTAATGCATTAGTTACCTGACTTACCGTTCCATCTCCACCAACAATTACCACATCGGTAATTGATTCAGTTATAATTTTTTCTTTTACTTCATCATATTCTCCTCTAATATCGGTAGGTAAAATTTCGAAATAAATATGTTGTGCAGATGTTTCCTTCTCAATTAATTTTTTAATACCCTCTTTTTTCGAAGTACCCGAAATGGGATTAATTAAATAAATTATTTTTCTTTCCATCTTCACAAATATTACAATACACGTTAATCGTTATTAATCAAAAAAGGATCAGTTCTTATTAGTCAAAGGTGAACAAAACTTTGTTTACTATATGTTAAGTAAATAGCCATATTTACCATTTTAGTAAGGCACTTGCCCAAGTAAAGCCACTGCCAAATGCTGCTAAACAAACTAAATTGCCTTCTTTAATTTTTCCTTGTTGCCATGCTTCACATAAAGCAATAGGAATTGAAGCGGCTGTAGTATTTCCGTAATGCTGAATATTATTATATACTTGCCTATCCGTTAAGTGTAATTTTTGCTGAACAAATTGCGAGATACGTAAATTGGCTTGATGTGGAATTAATAAATCAATATCGGATGATTGATAACCATTGGTATGTAAGGCTTCTATAATTACCTCAGGAAATTTGATAATTGCTTTTTTAAAAACACTGGGTCCATCCATATTCGGGAATACTTGTGCATTATCAATCATAGCATGACTAAAAAACATTTCTCCCATTTCTGCTTCATCAAAATTTGCATAATTTTTATCTGCCCAATGGTTGGCATGTGTACCGGGGTTGTACATGGCTAAAATTTCTGCACTTTCTCCATCGCTGTGTAAATGGGTACTCAATATTCCTTGATTATCTTTTTCAGTGGGTTGTAAAACAACCGCACCGGCACCATCGCCAAAAATTACCGAAACATTTCTTCCACGGGTAGAAAAATCTAAACCAAAAGAATGTTTTTCGGCACCAATTACTAAAATGTTTTTATAGGTTCCGGTTCTTATAAATTGATCGGCTACACTTAATGCATATACAAAACCACTACATTGGTTGCGTACATCTAATGCTCCGATTTCTTTCATTTTCATGGCGCGTTGCACCAATACGCCACATCCGGGAAAATAATAATCTGGCGATAAAGTAGCGAATACAATAAAATCAATATCCTGAGGGGTAATGCCGGCACGTTCAATAGCAATTTTGGCAGCCTCTACACCCATTGTTGTGGTGGTTTCTTCTGTGCGATGAGCATACCGGCGTTCCTTAATTCCTGTTCTCTCTTGAATCCATTCATCACTTGTATCCATGTATTTTGTAAGATCAAAATTGGTAACAACATTTTCTGGAACGTACATTCCTATCCCGGCTATTTTACTGCGTGGCATAACAATCTGTTTTTAAAAAGTTGTGAAGGTAATTTTTTTTGATGATTTAGATTAATTATTATGAATGGAGAGATGCATAGTTTGAGTTAAAAACTTAGCTATTTCTTTTTTAGGTGTTTCAATATCTTTTGAAACGATAGGTGATGCCAATACATGATTACCTGCATTGGGTATAGGCATTTTTATTTTAAGCGAATCGGGGGTTGCTACTGCATTAAACATTTGTAACATGGCCGATACTTTAACAACATTATCCTGATGCAATGGATCTTTATAATAATACAGCAATAACATGGGCTGATGTATTTTTTTAAAAGTGGCATTGGTCATAGTGGTTTCTATTAATTCTTCTAAAGAAACTACGGCTTCTAATCTATAATGTGTATTCCAGTATTGTTTATAATCTGACTTATCATTCGCTACATCTTTATAGTTAGAATGTAAAACAAGTCTGGCAATTTGTAATCCCCAAGGATTATTTAATAGCCATGCATTGGAATCATTAATTTCAATATTAGGAGATAATAAAATAATGCCTGTAATTTCAGGATATACCGATGCTAATTGTAAGGCCAAAGTTGCTCCGGTTGATGTGCCCATTAAAATTACTTTTTTGCCTAACTGTTTTCCAATGGCATAAGCTTCCTGTGCCGATTGCCAATAATTTTCGGGAGTTAGGTTAACCAATTCTTCAGTAGTATCAATTCCATGTTGCGATAATCTTGCTAAATACAAATTGCAACCAAATTGTTTGGCAATAGCTTCATGCACAGGGCTTCCTTCTTGTTGCGATGCACTAAAGCCGTGCAAATAAACAATGGCATAATCGGTTTTGTTTTTTAGCGAATCGTTGTTCCAAATAATTCTTGCTTCGTTATTGGGTTTTATGGTATGCTTTAACTCCTCTTGTTGTACAAATTGTATTAATTCTTTGGCCGAAGAAGGAACATTGGGTAAAGTAGTACTGTAGTTTGGTGTAGCGGGATGTGGGCCTATAAAATAAATAACTACAAGTAGTAGTACAGTAATAAAAATTATTTTTATCCATTTCATACTAACATCAAAATTTAACTCATCAATAGTAATACATTTTTTTTGCTTACTGCAGTAAGTACTTTAAATTTTCTTTTTAAATAACTACATTCGGTAAACTAAAACTTGCAGTATGAGTTTGCCATCTTCTCAACGGTTTCTTGCATTAGATGTATTTCGCGGAGTAACTATTTGTTTTATGATTATTGTAAATACATCGGGTAATGGAGCTACTACTTATGCACCATTACAACATGCCCATTGGAATGGGTTTACACCTACCGATTTGGTTTTTCCTTCTTTTTTATTTGCTGTGGGTAATGCTATGAGCTTTGTAATGCCAAAGTGGAATACTAAAACACAAGCAGCCGTATTGGCCAAAATATTTAAGCGTACAGCTATTATATTTTTTTTGGGTTATTTAATGTATTGGTTTCCGTTTTTTAAATTAGATAGCAATCATCATATTACGGTATTTCCAATTAGCGAAACAAGAATAATGGGTGTGTTGCAACGTATTGCTTTATGTTATGGTATTGCTGCCCTATTGATATACTATTTAAAACCCAAAATAGCCATTGTAATAAGTAGTATTCTGTTATTTGTTTATTGGTTTTTAATGATGCAATTTGGCAATACCGATGATCCGTTAAGTATGCAAGGAAATGCAGGATTGAAATTTGATTTGTGGTTGATGGGAGAAAATCATTTATATCATGGTGAGGGTTTTGCATTTGATCCGGAAGGATGGTTAAGTACTTTACCGGCTATTGCTAATGTAGTTGCAGGATACGTTGTTGGGCAATTTGTACAACAAAAAGGTAAAACCTACGAAGGATTAACTAAATTATTGTTAGTTGGGTTTGCTTTAATTGTAATGGCTTATTTCTGGGGTTTATCTTTTCCTATTAATAAAAAATTATGGACAAGCTCTTTTGTGTTACATACCGTTGGGTTAGATTGTATGATACTGGCTGCCATTATTTTTTTTATTGATTTTTTACACCAAACTGCATGGGCTCCATTTTTTGAAATAGTTGGAAAAAACCCATTAATAGTTTATTTGGTATCCGAATTATTGGTTACAGTTTTATATATGATTTCGGTAGGCAATACCAATTTATTTCATTGGCTATACGAAAATATTTTTGTGTATGCAGGTGCTTATTTTGGTGCATTTTTATTTTCTATTTGTTATATGCTCATTTGCTGGAGTGTTGGATATGTAATGGATAAAAGGAAAATTTATATACGCGTATAACAGCCGTGCTAAATTTTTACTTCAATAATTTTACTGGTATCAACTCCTAAAATATCTACCACTTTTACCATTACTTTGTATTTACCTGCTTTCTTGTATTCGTAGGCAATGCTTGTAAATTCAAGTGTTGGATTTTTCTTGGTGCGGAAGCTTTGCCATTCGTTTTCAAATAGGTAGTTGCCACTCCATTTTTCTTCTATTTCGCCTTTGTCGTTTTTGATTTTAATGATTTCTTTTTTGTCTTCGTAGTTAAAATCAATTGCCCAATAGTCAATCCAATCAAACCAGTTTTTTGTTAGCACTGTTCGGGTGATAATTCCGTTTTTGTCTTTTTCGATTTTGAAAATTTGTCCGTCTTCAATTACTACTTTGCTTCCTGCACGCATGGATTGTTGCAGTTCTTCAATGTCGTCTTGAGTGTAATGCGTAACAAAATCTGTGAGTTCGATTGTAATTGTTTTGCCTTTTATTGTTGATTTGGTGTTTAGGTAAGCTACATCGAAGAATTTTACTTGCCCTTTTTCAACGGCTCGTTTATCAAACACATCTTTCGGAATATATTTTAGTGTAACCGAAACGCCTTTCTCTTTTAGTTCCTGAATAAATTGCGGTGTTAATCCCATTTCAAATTCAAAACCAAGTACATCAACTTGCGTATAAAGTTTTGTGCGGCATTCTTCAAAAATATCCATCAAACGACTTTGCGTTACCGGAACATCAAGCGGACCAACATTTATAAAATGTCCGGCTTTTGTGCCGTGCAAAGTTTTGTGCCCTTCAATTCGCTTGGCTTTGTAGGCTTCTAAAATTAAATCAACATATAAATCTTCTTTTGCTTTTCGTTTTCCGTTGGTGAGGTCGTCCATAAAAAACTGGCGTTCATATTTGCCAAGGTTGAGTAATTCAAAAGCCCTGAAATCTTTTCCACTTTCTTGTAATTCTCTTTGCACACCAATTAAACGTTTGCGTGCAGTGTGAACAGAAAATCTTCCTAAGTCTGTAGTAATCCATTTGCGCCCCAGTTTTTCGGCTACTGCTGCTGTGGTGCCACTACCACAAAAAAAATCGGCAATTAAATCGCCTTCATTGCTGCTGGCTTTGATGATGCGTTCTAAAAGTGCTTCGGGTTTTTGGGTGGGATAATCGGTTTTATCCGCTCCAATTCCTAACCAAATATTTTGTAATTCTACACCAGATAATTCTTTTAAATATTGCTTGATGTTTGGCATTCCATTTTTAGACCATACAATTCTTCCAATCTTATCTAATTCTTCAAGCGACTTAATCGTATCACCTTTTGCTTCTTTTGATAATTCATTTAAAACATAACCAGGAATTGCCCAATGTCTTCCTTTTCCAATTTTTCCTGGGTCTACACCTTTCCATTCTTTACCACTTAATCCATTTGCTTTACCAGGTGCAGTAAGCGGGCTTTCTCGGTATTGACCTTTTTCATCGCTGCCACGAAACATTGTTTTGATATATTCCTCATCATAATCTGTATAGAGTTGGTTCCAAACTACATTTTCACTTTTAGAATAAAACAATATGCTATCTGTAACATTATTAAAATAATTACTTCCAGAACGAGCAGTTGTTCTTTTCCAAGTTATTTCAGATTGAAAATAATTATCTCCAAAAATATCATTTAGAATAATCCTTAAATAACTGACAACTCTCCAATCACAATGCACATACATACTCCCATCTTCCGCTAATAAATTGGCATCAATTTCAATCTTTCATACATCATGCTTAGATAGGATGAAATGCCTTTACCCCAAGTATCGCGGTAGGCAATTTCTTCAATAATACTTTGTTTCTTTTCGGCTGTTTCGCTTCCAATTTCAATGTCAAAACCAAAGTCGGCACCAACAGCAAATGGTGGGTCAATATAAATTAATTTTAGCCCTCCTTCTTTCTCAATCTCATCTCTCATGGGGCCATTTGCCAAAGACGAAAGAATGAGTTTATTATCGCCCCAAATTAATTTGTTTGTCCAGCCTTTTAGTTGCCTTCCTCTAAAATCGGTTTCAAACAAGCTAAAAGCATCGCCTTGTTTTTTGGTTTCTTTTCGTGGCTCATCAATATGTTCAATGCTGTGAAAAGGCAAAGCAATATTGGTGGTATCTTCCTTTCTGCCGTTCCAAAAAAGAAAAACATCTTCTTCATCGGCAAACAGTTTGTAGATAAATTCTTTAGGCAATTTTTGTCCTGCCTTTATTAGTTCAATAATGCGGTTTTTATCAGAGTCGTTCAGGTTCATTCTTGTTGATTATTATCCATTTCAAAATTTAATCTGTCTTGCTCAATCAGTTGTTTCAATTCTTCCTCTTTGGGTAAATAGAGTAAATATTTACTGGCAAAGAGTTGGTTCTTATCGTTAAGTACTGAATATTTTACAATGGTTTCATCTTTTTCGCTGCAAAGCAAAATACCAATGGTCGGGTTATCGTCTGCACCACATTTCAGGTCATCGTACATACGTACATACATATCTATTTGCCCTACATCTTGGTGGGTTAGGTTGCCGGTTTTTAGGTCAATAATTACAAAGCATTTGAGCAGGTAATTATAAAATACCAAATCAATATAAAAATCGGAAGTATCTGTAGCAATATGTTGTTGGCGGGCTACAAAAGCAAAGCCTTTTCCAAGCTCTAATAAGAATTTTTGAATATGGTCAATGATGGCAGTTTCAATAGTAAATTCTGTGTTTTTTATATCGGCAGGCAATCCTAAAAACTCAAAAATGTAAGGATCTTTAATTAAAGTTTGAATATTTGGTTGTTTTATTTCAGGCAAATGATTGACCACTCTTTCAAATGCAAGGCTATTGATTTGGCGTTGTAGTTCACGGCTATTCCAGTTGGCTGCAATTGATTCTGTTAAATAGTAATTTCTTTTTTGTTCAGTATCAAGTCTTGAAATTTGGCGGTAGTGCGACCAACTCAATTCTTGACGCAATGTGTCAAGAATTGGGAACGCTTGATAAAACTTACGCATATTGGTAAGGTTTGTATAGTCGAAACCCTTTCCAAATTCAAGTGTAAGTTCTGTTGCCATATTTTTAAGTGTAGCCTTTCCATATTCGGCTTTTTCGTTGCCGTTTTGTTCATCTTCAACAATTAGTTTTCCAATTTGCCAGTAGGTTTGCAACAAAGAGGAATTTACCATTCGGTAAACCCGTTGACGGGATTCGATGATTACCTCTTTTATAGATTTAAGTAATGGATTGTTGTTTACATTCATTGCATTTGCTTATTTTCTATTACCACAAATAATTTACAAACATCAGCAAATGATTTCAGATTATTCTTCACTTCTTCCCACTTCTCTTGCTTTACATACACTGCTGTATATGTGTATTCTTTTTGCGCCGTGTTTATGTCTTTGCACCAAGTAGCAAGGCGTTGTATTTTGCGTATGTCGTCTACATCTTCACGCCCTTTTGTTTCTAAAATATAAAATGTTGTTGGAGAGGTTTTGATAAAAAAGTCGGGGAAGAAAGAGGCGATGTTCCCGTTTTCTTTTTGGTATTCAATGCTAAAGTTTACACCACCTTCGCCAAACGTGTTTTTAGCAAATGAAACAACATCATTGAACCTGTTTTCGCAGAAAGCGGCAAATTCCAATTCAAAAGGATTGTCGCCAACAGCATAATTAAAAATTGATTTTTTAGGTTTTGGGATATAAGAAAGATTGTTTCCGTCCAAAACTTGGTATTTGGTATTCTTTAAGGAAATAAAGTTTTTTACTTCTGCTGTTCCTTTGTCTGTAATGGTTAATTCGTCAATAGCTTTTTTGAAAGTGGTTTTTAGAATTTCCTTCGGATGAATTTCCGAAAGGTTTCTCATTGTTTGTGGGTCGCTTAATTCCACTTCTTTAGTGAAGAGTTGGTATTTTATAAAGCTTTCCACTTTCGGATATAGAATATTGAAACCACTAACCAAACGGCTGTCTTTCAAAATGGCAGAAGTAAAAAAGCGAATTACATTTCGGTAATCAGGCGTTGTGTCTTTAAAAATTGTTTTGTGAGAAAAATCTCCGTCAATGTCATTGAAAACAATTTCTTTCAATTCATCACTATTGAACTTTTTTTGTATTACTTTTTCATTCTTGAATTTGCTAACATCAATCAATCCAAGGTTTTTAAACTCTCTGTAAATTCTTGGGCTCATTTGCGGAATTGGAATATCCAAAGCATCTAAATCTTTGTTTGGATTTTCTTTGTCCACTTCTACAATTACAGGCGATTTGTCTTTAGAACCCTTGCCCATTGGGCTGTATTGAAATTCTACACCTTCTGTTTTCAGACTCTCAACAAATTCTAAAAACGCTGGTGTTCCGACCACCACCAATTTTTCAGGCATATCCAACGAAAACATTTTTCGTAAGCCTCTACCAATTGTTTGCTCAGGAAGAATTTTAGAGTCAGCACCAAATGGGCGTAGCCCAACAATGGTGGTTACATTTCTAACATCCCAACCTTCACGAAGCATTAAAACAGAAACAACGGCTTTGTATGGCGAATGGTCTTTGTCTATTTCATCCGCCGCTTTTCTTAATGCTTCTAATTCTTCTTTGTCTTTTTTGCTTGAAGCTGTTTCTTTTATTTCACCCGAATTATTGGTGTGAATAGTTAAAACTGAATTTTTCATTAACGGATAATTGCTTTCCAAAAATGCAGCTGCTTGATCTGCTTCTTTGGTGCTCATGGTCATAATGAATAGAATAGGCGTTTTTTGGCTTTTAAGATTTTCATATTGCTGTTCCCATTCTAAATAACCCAAGTGAATATAATCTCGGTAGCGTTCTACAAAGTCGGAAGAATCTTTTTCCTGAATTTTTTGTCTGGATGCTTCGTCAGGCAATACAGGCGATTTTACAACATGTTGCTTAATGGCTTCAACCAAAGGATAATCGCAAATGGTTTGAACGAATATTGCACCATTGTTATGTTTTGGCGTTGCCGAAAAATCGGCTTGCAAACTTATTCCTCTATCGTTTTTCAATTTCAATTTGTTGCTTATGTCTTCAATGCTTTTAAACCAAGCCAAAGAACTGTCGTGTATGTGATGGGCTTCATCATTCAATACTACCAAATCTTTAATCTTATCGCTTCGCATTACTTTTCCAAGGTCTAAACCTTTTGAAGTATCAGCATCAGGTTTCGGTTTAACGCCTAAAAATGTTGTCTCAAAATTTTGTTCAGGTTCTTCATTAAAAAAAACGCGGTGAATATTGGTAAGGAATATGTTACCTGATTCGGTTATTGGTTTTAAGTCGTCTTGAATATGAAGCGTTAATTGAAAATCGTTTTTCCAGTCTTTGTCGTCAAAACCATTGTCGGGGAAAAAAGGTTCATCAAAAAACATTTTCAGTCCGTCAAAATCTTTCCGTAAGCGGTTTAAGACAATAATGTTGGGAGCAATTACTAAAAAGTCTTTTGATAGTGTACTGTCTGCTTCGTAGAGTTTGTGAAAGTAAGACCATACTAAAGTCAAGCCCATTACTTTTGTTTTACCGGCACCAGTCGCCATTTTAATCACATAACGTGTCCAGTTTTCATCAAACATACCAGTGCTCACACGTTGCGAAGAGTCGAACCGCATTAACTCGTATTTGTCCTTTGCCTTAGCTATTTCATATAAGTAAATAATGGATTCAATCGCTTCACGTTGCGAAAAGAAAAAACTGAATTTTGTTTGCCCGATTAGATGTTCCTGCTTAAACCAAAAGTTCAATAAAGATTTGGATGTTTCCGAAGCTCCTTGATAGTCTTCTTCTCTCCAATTGGCAACTGCAAGTCTAATTTTGTAAACCAAGGGTGGCAAGAGCTTTTCATAGGCATTTTGAAAAGCGTCCATTTGGCTTTGTGATGGTGCCCACCTTTCATTGGGTGTTAATATTTTAAACGGATCTAATAACTTCATTTATTATATTCTTTCGTTTCAAAGTTAATAAAGTTAATATTTATGTCGGTCCATTGGCTAAAAAGTGTCTCCTCTGGTTTTGTGTATATAATGGGCAATGCACTATAGATCCGATGCGTATAACTTACAATATCCTTAGAAGTATTTACAGAGTTTAAATTTGTTCAAACTTTGCTGTAAAATGGCGAAGTAAAGGTGCTTCATAAATCATCTTTAAACCTTTTATTTGTTTTCTTCTTTTAAATACAGCAATTATTACTTCGGCTACATAATCAATATGGCTTTGGGTATATACTCTTCTGGGAATGGCCAACCTTACTAATTCCATTGTTGCAGGAATTGTTTTTCCATTGGCATCATATTTTCCGAACATAACAGTTCCTATTTCTACACCACGTATTCCACCTTCTATAAACAGTTCGCAACATAAAGCTTGTCCGGGAAATTGTTCTGCAGGAATTTGAGGTAAAAAATCAGCAGCATCTAAATAAATAGCATGGCCACCGGTTGGTTTTATAAATGGAACACCTGCTACATCTAATTTTTCACCAATGTATTCAATACTTCTAATTCTGTATTTTAAATAATTTTCATCCATTATTTCTTTTAATCCAATAGCAATGGCTTCTAAATCACGTCCGGCAAGCCCCCCATAAGTCGGAAAACCTTCTGTAATAATTAATAAATTTCTGCATTGTTGTGCAAGTGTTGCATCGTTCATGGCTAAAAAGCCACCAATATTGGCAAATGCATCTTTTTTAGCACTCATGGTACAACCATCGGAATAAGAAAATAATTCGTTGGCTATTTCCTGAATACTTTTATTTTCATAACCCTTTTCTCTTTGCTTAATAAAATAGCAATTTTCGGAAAAGCGACAAGCATCAATAAACAAAGGAATATTGTACCGATTACAAATTGTTTTTATTTGTTTAATATTTTCCATGCTTACCGGTTGGCCGCCTCCCGAATTATTGGTGATAGTAACAATAATTAGAGGAATATTTTCGGCACCTTTTTCTTCAATTGTTTTTTGCAGTAAATCAATATTCATATTTCCTTTAAAGGGTGCAATGAATGATGGATGTTTTCCTTCATCGCATAATAAATCAATTCCTTCTGCACCCGAAAATTCAATATTGGCACGTGTTGTATCAAATAAGGTATTGCTAATAAAAAATTTTCCTTTTCCACCCAAAATGCTAAATAATATTTTTTCCGAAGCCCTGCCTTGGTGTGTTGGAATAATATATTTCATGCGAGTAATAGATTGAACAGCTTCTTCAAAACGAAAAAAGCTATCGCTACCGGCATAACTTTCATCTCCACGCATAATGCCCGCCCATTGTTCACTGCTCATGGCGCTGGTGCCACTATCAGTGAGTAAATCAATAATTACATCGTGGGCTTTAATGAGAAATGGATTATAAAATGCATTTTTAAGAATGCTGATTCTTTCTTCTTCACTGGTAAAATAAATTGGCTCTACCGATTTTATTTTAAATGGTTCTATAATAGTTTTCATGTTTAAATTAATTGATGAAATAAAACTGAATGAAATAGGAAATGATGCTTGTAGGCTTTGATACAGTTACCAATAGCATCATTTAGCACGTATAATAATTGTATAAATGCAGGTTGTACTTTACTGTTATAGTAACCTAAGTGGGGCTTTTTATAATATTTTTCCAGCCATTCATATTGCAAGTAAAAGGTAGGTAGCAAATGTAACTAAAATATTAAGTTATTGATAAATGCCTCGAAACCGCTGTAAAGCTGTACATTTGCAGCCTCAAAAAATTTCATGGAAATAAGGAACATCGCAATTATTGCACACGTTGACCATGGTAAAACTACACTGGTAGACAAAATATTACACGCAACAAAAGTGTTTCGTGATAATCAAGAAACCGGTGAGTTGATTATGGATAGCAACGATTTAGAGCGTGAACGTGGCATTACTATTTTTTCTAAAAATGCTGCAGTTAGCTATAATGGTATTAAAATAAATGTAATTGATACACCAGGGCACTCCGATTTTGGCGGTGAAGTAGAACGAGTATTAAAAATGGCCGATGGCGTTATTTTATTGGTAGATGCATTTGAAGGCCCCATGCCTCAAACTCGATTTGTACTACAAAAAGCATTACAATTAAACCTTCATCCTATAGTAGTAATTAACAAGGTAGATAAACCTAATTGCCGCCCCGATGAAGTGCATGATGCAGTTTTTGAACTATTTTTTAATCTCGATGCAACAGAAGAACAATTAAACTTTCCTACTTTTTATGGAAGTGGCAAAAATGGCTGGTTTAATAACTCATTAACACAAAGTGAAGGAATTACTCCTTTGCTCGATGGTATTTTACAATTTGTTCCACCACCACAAGTAGCAGATGGAACATTGCAATTACAAATTACATCCTTAGATTATTCTTCTTTTTTAGGTCGTATTGCCATTGGTAAAGTAGCACGTGGTACTATTAAAGAAAATCAATCCATATCATTAATGCAAACCGATGGTTCTATTAAAAAATCTAAGGTTAAAGAATTGTATGTTTTTGAAGGAATGGGAAAGAAAAAAGTATCGGAAGTTATTTGTGGAGATCTCTGTGCTGTAGTAGGTTTAGAAGGCTTTAACATTGGCGATACCATTGCCGATGCTGAAAATCCGGAAGCATTGCCTGTTATTAGTGTAGATGAACCAACCATGAGCATGACCTTCTCTATTAACAATTCTCCATTTTTTGGTAAAGACGGAAAGTTTGTAACGTCCAGGCATTTGCGTGATAGATTAATGAAAGAAACAGAAAAAAACTTAGCATTACGAGTTGAGGATACCGATAGTGCCGATAGTTTTTTAGTATATGGAAGAGGTATTTTACATTTAGGTGTTTTAGTTGAAACAATGCGTAGAGAAGGATATGAATTAACGGTTGGTAATCCGCAAGTTTTAGTTAAAACAATTGATGGAAAGAAGCATGAACCATACGAAGTATTGGTTGTAGATGTGCCAAGCGAATTTAGCGGTAAAGTAATTGATCTTGTTACCCAACGTAAAGGTGAAATGTTGGTAATGGAGAGTAAAGGTGAAATGCAACATTTAGAGTTTGATATTCCTTCTCGTGGATTAATTGGATTGCGTTCTCAAATGCTTACCAATACTGCCGGAGAAGCTGTAATGGCTCATCGGTTTAATGAATATAAACCTTGGAAAGGAAATATTCCCGGAAGAAATAATGGAGTATTAATTGCCAAATTTGGAGGTACTACAACTGCTTATTCAATTGATAAATTACAAGATAGAGGATCGTTTTTTGTAGATCCGGGAGAAGAGGTTTATGTAGGACAAATAATTGCCGAACATATTAAGCCGGGTGATTTAAATGTGAATGCAGTAGAAGCAAAAAAATTAACCAATCATAGAGCAAGTGGAAGTGATGATAGTGTGAGAATTACGCCCAAATTATTATTTACTTTAGAAGAATGTATGGAATATATTCAGCAAGATGAATGTATTGAAGTAACACCTAAAAGCGTTCGTATGCGTAAAGTTATTTTAGATGAAGATGCTAGAAAAAAAGCATCTAAATCTATTTAAGCCAAAGCCTAAAATAATTGTGTTATAAAATCAAAGCCATCTTTTTACAGATGGCTTTTTTAATTCACATAATCCAAACTCAACAAAAAAATCTCAGCAAAATGCTTTGCTGAGATTAGGTAATTTGCAGATTGGTGAATAATTATTTTTTACTTACTACAACATCTTCTGTTTCGATTGTTGCAATATTAATACTGAAACTTTGGCGATAAGTGCCTTCGTTTGTTCTAATTGTAAAATTAATTTTGTTTAGATCTAATGATTTTGGTAACGCAAAAGTTTTTGTAAAATTTTTGTCTTTAGAAAAAACTGAATACATTGTTTCTCCATTTTCATCAGATACAAGTAATGTAAATTTTTCGTTATTTACATTGTTGAACTGTACATTAAATAACAGGTTATCATCATTACTGCCTACATACTTTATAGAGGCATTCTCTGATAAAGCTTTTTCTGTTTTTGCGTATGTGATAGAATTATTGGCAATGGCCGCATTTTGAGATGCGAAAAATAAAGTTGCTGCTAAAATACTGCCTGCAAAAACCTTCTTAGCTACGCTGTTTAATACTGTCTTTTTCATCTTTTATAGATTTAAAGTTAATAAATGCTCCTGCTGCTTTTGTAGCAGAAGTTGTTTGTCAAATTCTTGTAGGGCAAATCAATCGAGAGTTTTTTTCAATGCAGGCAAGCGGAGCGTTAAGGTGTTTTTTATATCAATAGCTTGCTATAATATGCCTATTTATACGCTATTTTAAAAAAGGTAACCCAACACCTATTTTAGTTAACAATTCAGAGTAGTAAAAATTAATTACCTGAAGGCTTATTTAAATTCTCCCATAACAAATCTTTCAATTCTATTAACCCATTATTGGTGAGAGATGATATAAATAAATGAGGAATATTTTTGGGCAGTTCTTTTTTAATAGCTTCTTTTAATTCACCATCCAACATATCACTTTTACTGATGGCGATGATGAAATCTTTCTGTAACATTTCTGGATTGTACTCCTTCAACTCGTTGTATAAAACTTCAAATTCTTTTTTATGATTGCTGCTGTCGGCAGGAATTAAGAATAATAAAACCGAATTACGTTCAATATGTCGCAAAAATCGATGGCCCAATCCTTTTCCTTCTGCGGCACCTTCAATTATACCCGGTAAATCTGCAATACAAAAACTTTTGCCATCTCTGTATTCAACCATTCCTAACTGAGGTGTTAATGTAGTAAAAGCATAATCTGCAATTTTAGGTTTGGCGGCAGTAATAACACTTAATAAGGTTGATTTACCGGCATTGGGAAATCCTACTAAACCCACATCTGCTAATACTTTCAGCTCTAATATTTTCCAATTTTCAACACCTGCTTCACCGGGTTGAGCATATTCGGGTGCTTGATTGGTTGCAGTAGCAAAGTTAGCATTGCCTAAGCCGCCTCTGCCGCCACGTACTAATATAATTTCCTGACCATCTTCTAAAATTTCAGCTTCTATTTTACCGGTTTCTTCATCTCTGGCAATAGTGCCTAATGGTACTTCAATTATAATATCTTTTCCATTTTTTCCCGAACAATTACTGCCGCTACCACTTTCGCCATTCTCTGCTAAAACGTTTTTAAAATAGCGTAAATGCAATAATGTCCATAATTGTACATTTCCTTTTAATATAATATGGCCACCACGACCTCCATCGCCGCCATCTGGTCCGGCTTTGGGGTTATATTTAGTACGCATAAAATGCTTGCAGCCGGCACCACCGTGCCCACTTTTGCAAAAAATGCGGATATAATCTATAAAATTTTTTTCTGACACGTATTTTAAAATGTTTGCGAAGATAAACTTAATGTTGCCGCTTTTAGAATTCTATTTTTAATAACGGGAAGTATTATTTTGATGATGGGGTAGGAATTAATGTAAGCTGAAAATTTATTCTCCTTTAAAAATGGGCTTTCTTTTTTCTAAAAACGATTTTATTCCTTCTTTAAAATCATACGTTTCGGAAGCTCTTTGTTGAAACTGATCTTCTAAAACCAATTGTTGTTCTAATGTATGAACAGCCGAATTATTTAATACATGTTTAATATAAGCTAATGCTTTTGTGGGCATATCGGCTAAGGTAGTGGCAATGCTAAATGCTGCGGTACTTAACTCTTCATCGGCAAAAACTTTGTATAGCATTCCCATTTGTAGTGCTTCCTGAGCTGTAATTTTATCGCCGGTTATCATTAATGCACTAGCTCTTTGCCAACCAATTAAGCGAGGCAAAAAAAATGTACCACCACTATCGGGAATTAATCCAATTTTTGAGAAAGCTTGAATAAAAGATGCCGATTCTGCTGCTACAACAATATCGCATGCTAAGGCAATATTAGCTCCTGCTCCTGCAGCAACTCCGTTTATTACTGCCAATACCGGTTTGGTGATAAACCTAATTCGAGAAACAATAGGATTAAAATGTTCTTTTAAAATAGTTTCCATATCGGGACCATTGGGATGTGCAATTTCTTCAATATCCTGACCGGCACAAAACCCCTTTCCGGCACCCGTTATATACACGCAACGTATTTCCTTTAGTGCAGCACAGATATCCAATTTTTTTTGTAATAGCAATGCCATATCTTGATTAAATGCATTGAGTTTCTCGGGGCGATTTAATGTAATAAATGCGATGCTATTTTTAATTTCAAAAAGAATGGATGACATTTTTTGTCAGTTAAGTTGTCAGGAAAATTTTGGTTGCAATAAAAGTAGTATAATTGGAAAAGATAGAGTATGAGTTTTGTTAGTTATAACATTAATTTGTTATTTTTTGTTTTAATTTTCTTAATTTATTAACCGTAAATGTTGGTGTATGAAAAGAGTAATGCAACTGTTTATTGCTATTTGTTTATTTCAATTGGTTGTTCAAAATGCAACTGCACAACCATTTAAACACGATATTGCATTATTCAAACAAAGAGATTCCGTTTTGCCCCCACCTCAAAATGCTATTTTATTTATTGGCAGTTCATCGTTTACTAAATGGACAAATATGCAAGAGGCTTTTCCCTTATTTCCTATTATTAACCGAGGTTTTGGCGGATCAACATTACCCGATGTGATACGTTATGCCAATGATATTATTTTTCCTTATCAGCCTAAGCAAATTATTATTTATTGTGGTGATAATGATATTGCTTTTTCTGATACCATTACGGCTGAAATTGTTTTACAGCGATTTAAGCAATTATATTCTTTAATTCGATCTCGGTTAAAATATACAGAAATTGATTTTGTTTCGGTGAAGCCTAGTCCAAGTAGGTGGAAGTTTAAACCTGTTATGGAAGCATCGAATCGGTTGATACGCCAATTTATTCTGCAACAATCGCATGCAAACTTTATTGATGTGTATCATGCCATGTTAGATGAAAAAGGAAATGTAAGAGAGGATCTTTTTATTGAAGATAAATTGCATATGAATGCAAAAGGATATGCTATTTGGACTCAAATTATTAGTAAATATTTATTGCAATAAATGGGTAAGCAATAATTGTAATCAGCAAAGCAGAAAATTTATTTCTTCAATCCGCCCACTAAAATAGTAATCATGTTTTCTTGTAACTCTTTGCCATCGAATTTTTGTTTACTGCGGTGCCAACTTTCTATACCGCTTATGGCGTGCAAAATTACCAATACAGCAGTTGTGGCATCTATTTTTTTAATTTCTTTTTTTCTAATGCCTTCTTCAATAATTGATGCAAAGCGTTTACGAAAAATTCTGCGTTGTGCTTGAAAGTTGGATAAATAGGGTTCAGTTAAATATTTCCATTCTCTATCGCAAACATATACTTCTTCAAAATTTTCAACCATTCCATCAATTAAAAATCTAATTAATTTTTCAATTTTATATAAGCTGTTACTTTTTTCAGCTTCTACTTCATCCATAAAAGCAGAGTAATGCGTAGCAACATTAAAACAAATTAAATGCAGTAATTCGCTTTTGCTTCGAATATGATTGTATAAGCTGGCAGCTTCTACGCCTACAATTTCGGCCAGTTCTCTCATGCTGGCAGCTTTGTAGCCTTTTTCTTTAAATAACTCGGCCGATTTTTTAAGAATAATTTCTTTTCGGCTACTATTATTTTCTGTTTTTATTCTTCCCATATATCAAAAATACGCTAACTAACATTAGCAGTATAATTTTAATCGGTTTTGTGAATTTTAGAAATAGGATAATCTCAATGGATTGTTTTAGCTTCGCAACCCGTAATCAAAAATAATTATTATGTCGTTAGTTGTTGTAGGTTCTATGGCCTTTGATGATATAGAAACTCCATTTGGTAAAAGCAATAAAATTGTTGGGGGTGCTGCCACTTATATTGCTTGGTGCGCCAGTAATTTTACCGGTGTAAAACAAATAAGCGTGGTTGGTGGAGATTTTCCGGAAGAAGAATTGGAAGCATTAACCGAACGCAATGTTTTATTAGAAGGTGTACAGATAAAAAAAGATGAAAAATCTTTTTTTTGGGCCGGCCGCTATCATTCTGATATGAATACGCGGGATACGCTAATTACCGAATTAAATGTTTTAGGCGATTTTAATCCGGTAGTTCCTGAAAGCTACCAGGATTGCGAATTTTTAATGTTGGGCAACTTGTCCCCTGCGGTGCAATTAAGTGTAATTAATCAGCTAAAAAATAAACCCAAGTTAATTGTGTTAGATACAATGAATTTTTGGATGAATGTAGCAATGGATGATTTAAAAAAAGTATTATTAAAAATAGATGTTTTATTGGTTAATGATAGTGAAGCAAGAGAATTGAGTGGCGAATTTTCATTGGTAAAAGCCGCTGCTAAAATTATGGAAATGGGCCCAAAATATCTTATTATTAAAAAAGGAGAGCATGGTGCATTATTGTTTTACAACGGACAAGTTTTTTATGCTCCAGCTTTGCCATTAGAAGATGTATTTGACCCTACCGGTGCCGGTGATACTTTTGCGGGAGGCTTTATTGGACATTTAGCAAAAACGAAAGATATTTCTTTCGAGAACATGAAAACTGCTATTATTGTTGGAAGTGCAATGGCCAGTTTTTGTGTTGAAAAATTTGGCGTACAGCGTTTAAAAGAAATTTCGAAAAATGATATTGATGAGCGATTGCAAGAATTTGTTCAGTTAGTAAGTTTTGACATTGATTTGGTATCGTAAAAAATGTTTTGATAAAAGAAGAATGATGATTACTTTCGCACCCGCAATGAAAGAAATAAAGAAATATACAAAGAACACCAAGAAAATCATCTCACTCGGAGAAGATGCTTAATGTTTTGTGTATGTTAAACATAAATTGTAAAAAGCCTTCTCCAATAAAGAAGGCTTTTTTGGGTTTGTACAATAAAAAATATTGAAAACAGAAAACTTATTTCATCACTAAAAACAATAAAAATGAAAGTAGCCGTAGTTGGAGCTACAGGTTTAGTAGGCTCTAAAATGTTGCAAGTATTAGCAGAAAGAAATTTTCCGGTAACAGAATTAATTCCTGTGGCTTCTGAAAAATCTGTGGGTAAAGAAGTTGAGTTTAAAGGAAAGAAATATAAAGTGGTAAGCATGGCAGATGCAATTGCATTGAAACCGGCTGTAGCAATATTTTCGGCAGGTGGCAGTACATCGTTAGAATGGGCTCCAAAATTTGCAGAAGCAGGTATTAGAGTAGTAGATAATTCAAGTGCATGGAGAATGGATGCTACTAAAAAATTAGTAGTACCCGAAGTAAACGCTGCTGTATTAACTAAGGACGATTATATTATTGCCAACCCTAATTGCTCTACCATTCAAATGGTTGTAGCATTGCAGCCATTGCATAAAAAATATATTATTAAACGTGTAATTGTAAGCACTTATCAAAGTGTTACGGGTACCGGAAAAAAAGCTGTTGACCAATTATTTGGTGAAAGAGCAAAAGCCGAAAATGGCAGTGTAGCCGAATATCCTATGGCATATAAATATCCAATAGATTTAAATGTAATACCTCAAATTGATGTTTTTTTAGAGAATGGTTATACCAAAGAAGAAATGAAAATGGTAAACGAAACAAAAAAAATAATGCAAGATGAGGCTATTAAAGTTACAGCAACTACTGTTCGTATTCCGGTAATTGGTGGCCATAGTGAAAGTGTAAATATTGAATTTGAAAATGAATTTGATATAGAAGAAATAAAAGTATTATTGGCTAATGCACCCGGTATAATTGTACAAAATGATGATGCTGCACAAATTTATCCAATGCCTTTATGGGCACATGATAAAGATGAAGTTTTTGTTGGAAGATTGCGTAGAGATGAAACCCAACCTAAAACTTTAAACATGTGGATTGTAAGCGATAATTTGCGTAAAGGTGCTGCTACCAATGCGGTACAAATTGCAGAATATTTAGTAAATACGGGTTTATTATAATGGTATTAATTACGCTTGAATTGTAAAAGCAATTACTATTTTTTTATAATCGAATAATAGGTAAAGGAGGTGTTTTAACATCTCCTTTGTTATATATAAATACAATATTGCAAAGCATAAGTTTGTAATTTTATAGTAATGAAATTACTTTCGGCACAACAAATTCAGCAATGGGATGCATTTACCATGCAGAAAGAACCTATTGAATCTATCGATTTAATGGAACGTGCCGCAATGCGTTGTGTTGATTGGATAATTACATCGAATTATATTCATCAACATATAAAAATATTTTGCGGCAAAGGAAATAATGGTGGTGATGGTTTAGCTATTGCAAGATTATTAATTGAAAAAGGCTTTTCGGTATTTGTATATATTTTAGAATTTGGTGCAAAGGGAACTAATGATTTTCAAACTAATTTACAACGATTACATCTTCTTACTACCCATATTTATTTTATTCAATCGGCAGATCATTTTCCTTTTATTGATAAAGCCGATTTAATAATTGATGCCTTATATGGTTCGGGGTTAAATAGACCATTAAATAATTTAAGTGCATTGTTGGTAGCACATATTAATCAATCATCCGGAAATGTTATTTCTATTGATGTGCCCAGTGGAATGAGTATTGACAAAAGTTCTAATGGCAATATAATTGTAAAAGCAAATACAACACTAACATTTCAGCAGTACAAACTTTGTTTTTTATTGGCCGAAAATGAGCAGTATTTTGGTGAATTAGTAATAATGAATATTCAACTTCATTCCGAATATTTACAAAGTATAACAACTTCTTTTGAACTAATTGAAAGCGATAAAATAATTTCTTTATTAAAAAACAGAAATCCATTTTCTCATAAAGGGCATTATGGACATGCGTGCATTATTGCAGGCAATGTTGGTAAAATGGGTGCAGCTATTATGGCTTCTGGCGGAGCATTACGATCGGGTTGTGGTTTATTATCTGCCAATATTCCCAAAGAGTTTTTACAGGCATTGCATACAACATATCCCGAAGCAATGGTGTTATTACGCGAAGATGGAATGATTGATATTGATAAATATTCTTCAATAGCTATTGGTCCGGGATTGGGTATTAATGAAGTTACAGAACAAATATTGGAAGAGGTTTTAAATAGTTTTCAAAAGCCGATAGTTATTGATGCCGATGCATTAACCATTTTATCTTTTCATAAAGAGTGGTTAACCAAAATTCCTAAAGGTTCTTTATTAACACCTCATCCAAAAGAATTTGACCGGCTATTTGGTAAATGTGAGAATGATTTTGAGCGAATTGAAAAAGCAATTGAACTTACTAAAAAATACAATTTTATTGTTATTGTAAAAGGGCATCATACGCTTATAGCATCGAACGGGCAAGGTTATTTTAATAATACAGGAAATGCCGGTTTAGCAAAAGGAGGTTCGGGCGATGTATTAAGTGGAATACTGGTTTCGTTATTGGCTCAGCAGTATCAACCTGAAGCGGCTGCCTTATTGGGTGTTTATATACATGGACTTGCTGCAGATATTGCTTTAGAAAATCAATCAATGGAAAGTTTATTAGCAACCGATGTTATAGGCACTATTGGTAAAGCGTTTAACTATTTAAGAGAATAATATTATACTTCTATCGCTTTGTTTAGAAATTGTATTAATGGTTGAAGCGACTCGAATGCAGTAACTATTTTTTTAATTAATTCTTTATTAGTTAAATCTGCATTTGATAGGGGGCTCATGGCAATCCAACTTTTTAGTTTTAAATAAGCAATTGCTTTATTTTCTTTATCATATCCTTTAGGCTCGCGTAATAAACTTACTTCTTCACTTTTATCCAAATCGCTGTATTGTGTAATAAATTTTTTGTGATTAATTATTTTTTTAAACTCATCAAAATTATAATCAATTTCTTGTCTTACTTTTTTTGTTGTAGCCGCATCGGGCATATAAATGCCACCACCCACAAAGCTATTATTAGGTTCTACATGCAAATAATATCCTGCTGCCATTATTTTTTTGCCATTTTTGCTAAAGCTTGCTCCAAAATTGGTTTTATATGGACTTTTATCTTTGCTAAATCTAATATCTCTGTTGATACGAAAGATGCAATTTTTAGGTTGTAATAATGCAATGGTTGTATCTTTTTTTCCAAATTCTGCAATTACAGTAGTAACTAAATTATAAAAATCTTCTTTGGATAATTCATATAATTTTCTATTTAAATAGAACCATTCTTTTGAATTATTTTTCTTTATATTTTCTAAAAAATGAATGGTAGCAGTTTGCAACATAATATATAATTGGTTTATTTAACTGGCGTATAAAAATTAAATACTAACATGTGCCCAATTTTCGCCTCTGTTAATACGGGTAATAGCCATTTCGCTTACGCCGTATTTTTCAGCAATTTTTTTATATGTTAATTTTCTTTTTTCATTAGCCAGTATGATTTTTATTTGTTTCACCTTAGCAATTGTAAGTTTTTTCCCTTTCTCGGTTAGTCGCTGTTTGGCTGCTTTAACTAATGGATTATTTTTATTGTGCTCGGTTGTTTCTTCTTGTGTTGCCCACTTTAAATTAATAGGCCTGTTATCTTTTTTATTATGATTAAGGTGTATAACAAATTTGTGTTTTGTAGAAGGTTTTTTTACAAATAATTCGGCTATTGCTCTGTGTGCAAGAAAGGCAATATACTCGCCATTTTTTTGTAGCCTAATTACAATATATCCTTCGGTGGTAGAGCCACTAATTACTGTTCCATCTTTCTTTAAATTTTCAGAAAATGATGCAATTCTTCCTTGCGAGCTTACTGCATAATTTCTTTTAAATAATTTACTTTTTTTAAATGAATATACTTTCCATTTTTCGTTGAGTAAATAGTTCATAGTACAATCGTTAGTTTAATACTGAATAGGCTAAAGTTAGGTATGAATTAGTTGTAAAAACTCATCTTCATTAATAATTTTAATAGTATTTATTTTTTTTGCTTTCTCTAATTTGCTTCCTGCATCTTCTCCAACAACCAATACAGAGAGCTTACTACTAACCGAAGAAGCAATTGTGCCACCTTGTTGTTCTACTATATTTTCTGCATCACTTCTTTTTAGTTTTGTAAGCGTTCCGGTAAATAAAAAGCTTTGTCCTTGTAAATTATTTCCGTCAATTATTTCCTTTTTTTTATTGATTAATTGTAATCCAAAACCTTCTAATTGCCTAAGCATTGTTATGTTTTCTTGATTTTGAAAAAACTGATAAATGCTTGTTGCTACCTTAATACCAACATCATCCAGTTGTTGTAAAGTTTCCATAGTTTGATATTGTAAATCGAAAATATTTTCAATAGAATTAGCAATAGTTTTAGCAGTTGTTTCGCCTACAAAGCGAATGCCTAATGCATAAATTAATCTGTTTAATGGCTGTTGTTTAGATGCTTCAATAGCAGCTTTTAAATTGTCAATAGATTTTTTGCCAAAGCCTTCCATTGTTGCAATGGTATTAAAGTTTAATTGATAAATACCCGGAATATCTTTAAGTAATGCAGCATCGTACAGTCTTCTAATATTGGCTTCTCCTAAGCTTTTAATATCCATTGCATCTTTACTTACAAAATGTATCATTCTTTCAACAACTTGTGCTTCACATTCAATATTAATGCATCGCCAAATGGCTTCTTCTTCTTCTTTAAAAAGTTTACTTTTACAAATAGGGCAATGAGTTGGAAATTGAATGGCTATTTCATTTCCTGTTCTAAGATCGGGTAATGAATGTACAATTTGTGGAATTACATCGCCGGCACGTTCTATTAAAACTGTATCGTTTAAGTATAAATCTTTTTCTTTAATATACTCTTCATTGTGAATGGAAATACTTGAAACCATCACACCGCCAATAGCTACCGGATCTAATTTAGCTACAGGTGTAATGGCTCCGGTTCGGCCTACCTGAAATTCAATTGATCGTAGAATAGATGTTGCTTGACGAGCTTTAAATTTAAAAGCAATAGCCCATCGCGGATGATGGGTTGTCATGCCCATTTTTTCTTGTAAAGCAATATTATTTACTTTAATTACCATACCATCAATTTCGTAAGGCAATTCATCTCTTACAGCTTCAAAATTGTGCACATGCTGAATTACATTATCAATGCCAACTACTACTTTTTTTTCTTTTTGAGGAGAGCGAAAGCCGCATTGCCAAAGCATTTCAAGTGTTCCGGTATGTGTGGTTAATAATGCTTCATTTTTTGTAGAAGTTTCATCTAATTTGGTAAAATAACTTACATGATATAAAAAAGCTTCAAGATTTCTTTTGGCAACATCTTTCGGATCTTTCATTCTTAAACTTCCCGATGCAGCATTGCGTGGATTGGCTAAAACCACTGCATTATTTTTTAATTGCCATTCGTTATACGTTTTAAATGCAGTTTTACTCATTAGCACCTCTCCTCTAATTTCAATTTGATAGATGCCATATTCTGAAAATGGTGCAGATAAAGGAATAGATCTAATTTGTTTAATATTATTGGTAATATCTTCACCTTGTACACCATCGCCACGGGTTACAGCCCTAATAAGCATATTATTTTCGTATACCAATGAAATGCTTGCACCATCGAATTTTGGTTCAATACAATATTCTACTATGGGTAAGCCCGTAAGCTCTCTTGCTTTTCTATCCCAATCAATTAAATCGGCGGCATTATAACTATTTTCTAAACTTAGCATAGGAACTAAGTGTTGTACAGTTTCGAAACTTTCGTTTAAACTATTACCTACTCTTTGTGTAGGAGAATCTTTGGTTATTAATTCCGGATGTTGTGCTTCAGTTCTCTGTAAAAGTTGAAATAGTTGATCATATTCGTAATCGCTGATCAATGGATTATTTAAAACATAATACCTATACTCGTGAAATTGTAATACTTCTTTTAATAGAGATAATTGCGTACTGTCTATTTCAATAATAGATTTATCAGAAAGCAGCTTATTGGTTTGTTGTTGTAAATAAATTGCTTGTTCGTTATTATACATAGCGGTATTTAAATTATAAATATAGTTAAGTTAAATGGTTGATTTAATGACATAAAAACTTAAAACTTTGTACCTTTAGCCAATTGCAATATATTTTTTTTAAACCTAATTGCCATGTTGAAAAGGGAGCCTGCTTCTATTATAGCTTTTGCACAAAAGAATGGAGGATTGATAAAAGATGTTGATAAATTAGTGGATTCGTATCCCAGAGTGCCCATTACCGTTGATTGTGTAATTTTTGGATTTGATGAAAATGAGTTGAAGGTTTTATTGATACGAAGTGATATTGAAATGTATAAAGGTAAATGGTCTTTGTTAGGAGATTTTGCAGCCGATAATGAAGAGTTAGATGATTCGGCATACCGAATTTTAAAACAAAGAACAGGGATGAGTAATGTGTATCTCGATCAAGTAAGAGCATTCAGTAATCCCAAACGCCATCCCGGTGGACGAGTAATTACTATTGCCTATTGTTCTTTATTAAACATACAACATCACGAACTAAAAATTCATGATAACGAATTGCATTGGCATAGTTATCATTCTATTAAAGAAATGGCTTTCGATCATAAACAAATTTTAGAAACTTGTTACCATTGGTTACAAAAAAGAATTCAGGAACATCCGTTAGGTTTTAATTTATTGCCCAATAAATTTTCTTTACGCGAATTACAAAACCTATACGAAGCTATTTTAGGTGTAACACTCGATAGACGAAATTTTAGAAAAAAATTTGCTTCAATGAAATTATTGATTGATACAGGAGAAGTGGAAGAAGATGTTCCGCATCGTCCGGGGAAGTTGTATATTTTTAATTTCGAGAAATACGAAAAAAATAAACGCAAGTGGACGGGGATTGATTTTTAAATTTCTTTTCTTGCAATACTTAATTAGGTTTAAATAGATTGTCCTTCAATTAATATACAATCTAATGTTAGTTCTTGCATAAAAGTACTTCCTGCCAAATACGACATCATTCTCGAAAAAGCCAATTGTCCTAATTTATAGCCACTGGTTTCTACATACGTAATTTCAGGGTAATATAATTTAGGAAAAAATCCATTGCTCATACTAATTATTGCTACATCTTTTGGTATGTTTAAATGTAGTTCTTGTATAGCCTTCATTGTACCGGCAAGAATTTCGTCGCTCATACAAAAAACGGTATCGGGCTTATATTTTAAACTCAATTGTTGTTTACTAATTGCATGTGCTTCTTCATTGCTATGCGCATGTTCTACATGTAAAATATTTTTTTTCAATTTTAAAGCATCTTCAAAAGCATGTAGCCTTTTTTTTGTGATAGACATATTTTTATTTCCAAAAATTCCCAATACTTTTTTCTTATTTTTTGATAGAATAGTATTAGCAGCAATTATTGCGGCTTGAGTATCGGCCAAACACACTTTATTACAAGCTTCAAATTCAGGAACTTTATCAAAAAAAATAACCGGTATATTAAACTCGCTAAGCCGTAAAAATGGTTGAATGTTTTGAGTAGAAGGAGTAATGCAAACAAATATTCCGTTTACCCGGTTTTGCCTGCAAAGTTTTAAGTTATTCAATTCAATTTCGGTATTATCGCTCGATTGAAGAATAATTAACGAATATCCCATTTTTCTGCTTTCTTCTTCTACCGAAGCAATAAATGAATCGTAAAAAAAATTAGAAATAGAAGGAACAATTACGCCAAATACTTTGCTGTTTTTAGTTCTTAAATGAATGGCATTGGCATTAGGTTCGTAATCTAATGTAGTAGCTAATTCAATAACTATTTGTTTGGTTTTTTCAGAAATATCTGGATGGTTTTTTAAAGCTCGCGATACAGTAGAAATGCTTAAGCCTAATACTTCAGAAATTTTTTTTAAGGTAGTTGAGGTCATTTTCTATAAATTTTAACAAATCTCTACATATTTATCCACTGCAAACATAATCGCAAACATAATCGCAAACGTTTGCAAAAAAAATATTTCTATAAAGTGATTAATTCTTTATAAAAAATCTACTTTTATTTCTTACAAAAACATTTAAGCTCTGTAAATACTTCATTTTAATATTTAATATTGATTCTAATACAATATTATAATAATAAATGAGTTAGCAGAAAATAAAAGTTTGTTGTATTCATTTTTTTAATAGTTTTATCATCTTAACACTAAACGATTGTTTATGAACTTAACAACGACGCTTGCTAAAGGCACGTTATTTCTGTGCTTAGCATTCTTCTCCCTTGCGGCATTTGCCCAAACAAAAGTTATAACAGGTAAAGTTACAGATGCAAAAGATGGTTCTAATCTTGCTAATGCATCTATTATTTCATCTGGAGGCGGAGCGAAAGCCGGTGCTCAAACCAATGCAGATGGTACTTTTAAAATTACCGTTCCTGCTGGTGCCACTAAATTAGTTTTTAGCTTAATTGGCTATGGAAAACAAGAAGTAAGTATTGTAGGAAAATCCTCTGTATCTATTACTTTACAATCTGTAAGCGAACAACTCAATGATGTAGTAGTTCTTGGTTATGGTTCTAAAAAGGTAAAAGATGCTACTGGTTCTGTTGTTTCATTAGGCGAAAAAACCTTTAATAAAGGGGTAATTGCTACACCAGAGCAATTATTTCAAGGCAAAACCGCTGGTGTTACTGTTTCACCAAGTAGTGGTGAACCTGGTGCTGCAATAAATATTAATATTCGTGGTACAAGTTCAATTAGAAGTAACAATAATCCATTGTTTGTAATTGATGGAGTTCCTATTGATGGTGGTGGTACTTCTGCTTCAGCAAGTGGTGTAGAAGGTTCTTCTACTTCCAAAAACCCTTTAATATTTTTAAATCCAGATGATATTGAAAATATCAGTATCTTAAAAGATGCCTCTTCTGCAGCCATTTATGGTGCGAGAGGTGCTAATGGTGTTGTATTAATTACTACCAAAAGTGGGAGAGGCCGTGGTTCTTTTAGTTTTAGCGCTGCTACCAGTGTTTCTAAAGCAGCTAAAAGATATGATTTGATGAATGGTTCAGCTTTTCTTCAAGCTGTAAAAAAAGCAAATGTTGATGCAGGTACCGATCCTGCTGCTGCTGCTGCTGCTGTTAAAACTATTGATTATGGTGCTAATACTGATTGGCAGGATCAAATCTTCCAAACCGGAATTACTCAAAATTATAATTTAGGTTGGGGTTTCTCAAGAAAAGGAACTTCACTTCGTTTAAGTGGTTCTTATGATGATATAAAAGGAATTGTGAAAACGAGTTCCTTGAAAAGAATTACTACCCGTGCTAATTTTTCACAAAAGTTTGCAGGCGATAAATTGAAATTTGATGCAACACTTACTTATGCTAATGTACAAAATCAATATCCTCCTGTTACCAATAATGCCGGATTCCAAGGTAGTTTAATTGGTGCAGCTATTATTTACAATCCTACCTACCCTGTATTTAATCCTGATGGTTCTTATTTTGATGATGGATCTACTGCAAGAAATCCTGCAGCAATGTTGAATTATTTTACCGATAAAGATAATATCAACCGTTTCTTAACTAATTTAAGTTTAAGTTGGAAAATAACTAATGCCCTTACTTATAAAGTAACTTTTGGTTATGATAATTCTGTAAGCAACAGAACAAGTTATGCTGATCCACGTTTAAGTGCTAATGGATTCTCTGGTAATAATTCTTTAGGAGCAACTAATTTAAATAACCCGATTCATGGAAATGGTAGAGGATTTAAGCAGTTGTATAAAATGAATACAACCGTAATTGAGCATACATTGAATTATGCCAAAACATTTGCAAATGGTAGCCAAATAGATGCGATAGGTGGGTTTTCTTACCAAAAGACCATTAATTATGCAGATTATAATGTATATTGGGGTCTAGCTAATCCTGTTACAAAACCAACTGATGTTTTTGTAAAAAGTTTAGGCAACTTTACCAATAGTTCATGGTTACCCGGCGATAGTAGCAAATACGAAATTCAATCTTATTTTGCTCGTGTAAACTATACTATTAAAGATAAATACTTCTTTACCGGTACTGTAAGAATTGATGGTTCTTCTAAATTTGCAAGTGGCAATAAATATGGTACTTTCCCTGCCTTTGCTGCAAAATGGAGATTAATTAATGAAGATTTTGCCAGTGGGTTAAAAAAATACTTCAACGATTTGAGTTTGAGAGTTAACTATGGTATTACAGGTAACCAAGAGTTTCCTGCTTATTCTTCATTAGCCATTCAACAAACTATTCTTGGGGCGTCTACTATTTTAACCAACTCTAATCCTAACTTAAAATGGGAACAAACAGCCACAACGGGTTTTGGTATAGATTTCTCTTTATTTAACTATAGATTAAAAGGTAATGTTGATTATTTCAATAGATCTACCAAAGATCTTATTTTCTTAGCTTCTTATCCTCAGCCTGCTGCTTCAGCAAATAGATGGGTAAATTTACCGGGTAATGTAATTAATAAAGGTGTAGAAGTTAACTTAGATTATGAAGTAATTAGAAAAAATAGAGGTTCATTTAGTTGGGATATTAATTACAATATGACTTTCCTAAAAAATACAGTTGAAAATTTTGGACAAAATGTGGTTATTACCGGAGCTGTTAACGGACAAGGTTTAAGTGGTGCCTATGCACAAACTATTGTAAATGGACGTTCATTATTTACATGGAATATGCCAGTATTCTTAGGATTTGATGGTAATGGCGATGCACGTTATGCTAATGGTTCTGCCAACCAACTATTAGGTAGCGCTTTACCTACATTTACTGCTGGTTTAACTAACAGTTTCTCATGGAAAAGATGGAGTGCAACTATATTCTTTAACTCATCAAGAGGTTTTTATGTGTATAATAACACAGCAAATGCTCTTTTCCTAAGAGGTAGTATTAAAACAGCACATAATGCAACTTATGCTGCTGCAAATGCACCTGAAGATCCTATTAACCCTGGTAGTGTTTCTACAAGATTTTTGGAAAAAGGAGATTTTATCAGATTAACAAATGCAAGTATCAGTTATTCATTTGAAATAAAGAGTAAGGCAATTAAATCTTTGTCTGCTACTATATCAGGTCAAAACTTATTACTCATTACTAAATATACAGGCTTAGATCCTGAAGTAAATATTGATCATTCTTTAAATGGAGTTCCTTCTCGTGGATTTGATTATGCTGGTTATCCATATGCAAGAACTGTAACAATAGGTGTTAATGTTGGATTTTAATTATTAAACCAAAAATGAATTTAGTTATGAAAACTTTCAATAATAAATATTTATTTGTTCCTCTATTTGCATTGATGACAAGTATAGGAATAACGTCTTGCTCAAAGCTCGACGAGACATTGTACGGTACCAAAAGTCTGGCACAAACCTCTACCGGTAAGCCAACACCGGGTAATTTAGCCGGAGCATATAATGGCTTAAATCAATTAGCAAGTCAGTATGGCTGGTTTGCTATGTGTGAACACCCAACAGATGAATTATTAGGGCCTACTCGTGGTACAGACTGGGATGATTTTGGTACATGGCGTAAACTCCATTTACATACATGGGATGGAGTGCATAATCAAGTAGTTGATGTATGGAATGGTTTAAATGGAGCATTATTTCAAGCTACTTTATTGGCTGAAACAGCTTCAGGCCAAACTAAAGCTGAAGCTCAATTTTTAAGAGCCTATTTCGCTTATATGGTTTGCGATTTGTATGGCCAAGTTCCTTACAGATCTTCTAATGATGGTCCGGATGTAATTCCGAAAATATTTAGCAGAGCAGATGCAGTTACTTTTATTTTAACTGATTTAGATGCAGCTATTGCTGCCTTACCAAGATATACTACTGCTACACGAGGCCAAGCTTCAAAAGAAGCAGCAGAATTTTTAGAAGCAAAAGTTTATTTAAATAAGGCTGTATTTACACAAGATCCTACAAAACCAGCAGGTCCTTTTACTTTTAATACTGCTGATATGAATAAAGTAATTGCATTGTGTAATGATATTGCAACTAATTCTTCTTTAAGTATATCACCTAATTATTGGGATAACTTTAAATGGGATAATGGTTCAAAATCAAGCGAATTAATTTTCACACGTCCTAATTCTGGAGGTATTAATCTTGTATGGGCTACCGCTATGGGATTCCATTACAATCAAGCACCAAGCGGTTGGAATGGATTTACTACATTAGCAGATTTTTATAATAGTTTTGAAAATACAGACTTAAGAAGGGGTGGTCCATTAGCTGGCTATACCAATCAAATGGGAAGTGGAACAGGATTTTTGATAGGTCAAATTCAAGGTCCTCAAGGTGGTGTAATAGGAAATCCAATTGTTAATTTGAAAGATAGAAGTGGTAACCCGTTAATATTTACACCAGATGTAAGTTTATTTTTCTCAACAGAAACCAAAGGTATTCGTACAGTTAAATATCCTTTAGATCCATCTACTGTTAATGGAGGTGGCTGGAGCAGTACTAATGATTTTGTATTATTCCGTTTTGCAGATGTACGTTTAATGAAAGCAGAAGCCATTTTAAGAGGCGGAACAGATGCAGAAACACCATTAAGTATTGTAAACAGCATTCGTACAATTCGTAGTGCTTCAACTCTAAGTGCTGTTGATTTACCAACATTATTAGCAGAACGTGGTAGAGAATTATACTTAGAAGGTTGGAGAAGAAACGATTTAATCCGTTTTGGAGTGTTTAACAACCCTGTAGGAGAAAGACCAACAAAATCTGATCCTTCAAAAGTGGTATTCCCAATTCCTGTAATTGCAGTTTCAACAAATCCAAATTTGAAACAGAATTACGGTTATTAATTTTATTTTATTAAAATATTTTTTACAAATGACCATTATTTAAATGGTCATTTGTATTTTTAGCTATGAAATTTACTCAGCAAAGTCTTGTAATTAGTATTATAGTACTTTTTTTTTCTTGTAAACAGCACCAACCTAACGATGCATTATTTGAATTAGTAGACAATACCGGTATCAAGTTTACCAATTCTGTAGAAGATTCTAAAGAAGCCAACATATTTAATTATCGTAATTTTTATAATGGTGCAGGTGTAGCCATTGGCGATATTAATAACGATGGGTTAGCCGATATTTTTTTCACCGCTAATCAGGGTGCTAATAAATTGTATTTAAATAAAGGCAATTTTAAATTTGAAGATATATCTGCAAAAGCAGGATTTACCAATAAAAAGCAATGGAGTACCGGTGTAGTGTTGGTAGATATTAATCACGATGGATGGTTAGATATTTTTGTTTGTAATGCAGGCAATATGATGGATTCTTCTTTAAGAGCCAATCAATTATTTATCAATAATCACGATTTAACTTTTACAGAATCTGCTAAACAATATGGATTAGATAATACAGGTTATACTACACAAGCAAGCTTTTTTGATTATGATGGAGATGGCGATTTAGATTGCTTTATTGTAAATAATAGCCCTATTCCGGTTAATACTTTAAATTATGCCAATAAAAGAGATTTGCCCGCAAAAGATTGGCCTGTTGCCGATTTTTTAAAAGGTGGTGGAGATCATTTGTTTAGAAATGATAACGGACATTTTACCGAGGTAACCTATCAAGCAGGTATTCATGGAAGTTTAATAAGCTTTGGTTTAGGTGTTACCGTTGGCGATGTAAATGGTGATGGATGGCCCGATATATATGTTTCGAACGATTTTTTTGAAAGAGATTATTTATACGTCAATCAAAAAAATGGAACTTTTAAAGATGAATTGGAAGATAGAATGCAACATACAAGCCTTGCTTCAATGGGGGCTGATTTAGCCGATATAAATAATGATGGATATCCCGATTTTTTTACTACGGATATGTTGCCTTACGATAACTATAGATTAAAAACTACCACCGCCTTCGATAATATTGATGTGTATCGGTTAAAAGAACATTCAGGGTTTTATCATCAATTCATGCAAAATACGGTTCAACTAAACAATAAAAATGGAAAGTTTAGTGAAATTGCTAATTACTGTGGCGTACAAGCTTCTGACTGGAGTTGGGGAGGTTTAATGTTTGATGCCGATAACGATGGGTATACCGATTTGTACATTTGTAATGGTATTTATCACGATTTGACAAATCAGGATTTTATAGATTTTTTTGCCAATGGTATAGTGCAAAATATGGTGCTTACCGGTAAAAAAGATGATATTAGTTCTATCATAAACAAAATGTCTTCGGTGCCATTGCAAAACCGAGTATTTCGAAATACCGGTCATCTTAAATTCGAAGATGTTGGAAATAAATGGGGTTTTGTACAAACATCTTTTTCAAATGGTGCAGCTTATGGCGATTTAGATAATGATGGGGATTTAGATTTAGTAGTGAATAATGAAAATCAGCCGGCATTTGTTTATAAAAATAATAGTATTGAAAAAAATAAAAATAATTATATAGCCTTTTCTTTAAAAGGTTCTGAGAAAAACACTTTTGCAATTGGAGCTAAAGTAAATGTGTTTATCAAGAACCAAATTTTAAGTAGAGAAATTAATCCCACGAAAGGATTTCAATCATCACAAGATTATAAAGTAATTATTGGAATAGGAAAAGAAACTAAGATAGATTCTGTTCAAATAATTTGGCCTAATAGGGTAACATCTACATTAAAAACTTGTAGTATCAATAAAGTAAATACAATTGCGCAACCAACTACTAATTATCCAATTTTTCATCCTCCCGTTTCTTCTTTTCATCCTTTATTAAAAATAGCCACCTCCAATTTCGATAAGCATGAAGAAGATGATTTTGTTGAATTGTATAGCGAACGAAATATTCCGCAAATGCTTTCAAAAGAAGGTCCAAAAGCTACTGTTGGAGATGTAAATGGCGATGGATTACAAGATGTATATATCTGCGGTTCCAATAACAAGGGCGGTCAATTATATCTTCAAAATAAAGATGGATCTTTTTCAAAAAAAATCAATAAAGCATTTCTCGATGATGCAGGAATTGAAGGAACAGCATGTTTGTTTTTTGATTGTGATGGAGATGGCGATTTAGATTTAATTGTTGGAGCCGGAGGAGATAATAAATTACCTAATAATAATTTATTATTGAATCGGTTGTATAAGAATGACGGTAAAGGAAATTTTACGGTAGTACCCAATGCCTTTCCCAATACCAATGCCAACACATCGGTAATAGTTCCATTCGATTTCGATAACGATGGATATGTAGATTTATTTATTGGAAGCCGAAATTTGCCGTATAGATATGGTACTGCACCTCCTAATTTTATTTTTAAAAATGATGGTAAAGGAAACTTTACTGATGTTACCAATAAAATAGGAAAGAATTTAAGTAACATAGGAATGGTTACAGATGCAATATGGGCCGATGTAGAAGGCAATGGTAAGAGCCAATTGATATTGGTGGGAGATTATATGTATCCGCATATTTTTTCATACAGCAATAATACTTTTGAAGAAGTAACTACTAACTTAAGCAATTTATTTGGTTGGTGGAAAACCATAAAAGTAGCCGACTTAAATGGAGATGGTAAGAATGATTTAATTATAGGAAATATTGGTGAAAACTTTTATTTGCATCCTACCCCTCAAACGCCTGTTAAGTTGTGGTTGAATGATTATGATGCAAACGGAAATGTTGAAAAAATATTAACTCATACCATTGATCAACGCGATGTTACTGTATTTTTAAAACATGATATTGAAGATCAATTACCGGCTTTAAAAAAGCAAAATTTACGGCATCAAGATTTTGCCCGTAAATCAATTCAAGATTTATTTTCTCCGGAAATGATTCAATCATCCAAAGTAAAACTATTCAATTACTGCAGCTCTATTATTGCATGGAATGATGGAAATAATCATTTCACCATTCAAACACTTCCACCTCAAATACAATTTTCTTCTGCAAATGCAATTCTTTGTGCAGATATAAATAATGATGGTAAAAAGGATATTATAATTGCCGGTAACGAATTTGGATTTCCTCCGCAGCTTGGAAGATTAGATGCCAGTTATGGAAATGTTTTAATAAATAATGGCAATAAGCAATTTACTGTTTTGGATTATAACGAATCCGGAATAGAGCTAACTGGTATGGTAAGAGATATTCAAGAAATAAATGGATTGAAGAAAAAACAGATTTTGTTTTTACGAAATAGCAACTATCCTGTTTTATATCAATTATCTGAAAATAATATAGAAAGTACTGCAACCAAGAAATAAAATTCATGCAAAAAAAATATTTTTTAAGTGTGCAAAAAGCAAGTAGACACTATTTCTTAATTCTACTATTGGGCGGTTTTATTCTTCCATCTTGTAAACAACAAACTTCACAAGAACATTTGTTTACCGTTGCATCCAAAGAGCTTACGGGCATTAATTTTTCCAATCAAATGCATCCAACAGCAAAGTTTAATTTATTTAAGTACATGTATTATTACAATGGTGCAGGTATTGGAGCAGGTGATTTTAATAATGATGGAAAAATTGATTTATTTTTTACAGCCAATCAGGGTAATAATGCACTGTATTTGAATGAAGGAAATTTACATTTTAAAGATGTTTCTAAAGAAGCTAATTTACCACAAGATAGTGCTTGGAATACAGGTGTTTCGGTGGTAGATATAAATAATGATGGCTTATTAGATATTTATATTTGCAGGGTTGGGCATTTTGAAACTTTACAAGGAAAAAATCAACTATTAATTTGTAAAGGAATAAAAAATGGTATTCCTTATTATGAAGATGAAGCCAAACAATACGGATTAGATTTTTCGGGCTTTAGTACACAAGCAGTTTTTTTTGATTATGATGGTGATGGCGATTTAGATATGTTTTTATTAAATCATGCCGTAAACCATGAAGCACGTTATGCACCTCGAGCAAATTTTTTAGGCACATTCGATGAACTATCGGGCGATAAAATTTATAGAAATAATGGTAATAATACTTTTACCGATATTACAAAACTTACAAAAATTAATAGCTCTGCCATTAGTTACGGATTGGGAGTAACTGTTTCGGATATCAATGTAGATGGATGGCCCGATATATATGTAGGTAACGATTTTCATGAAAATGATTATTTATATATCAATCAGCATAACGGAACTTTTAATGACGAGAACGCTAATCAACTCATGCATACCAGTCAGTTTACAATGGGCGTTGATGTAGCAGATGTAAATAATGATGGATTCCCCGAAATTATTTCTATGGATATGCTTCCTTCCGATCCAACCATTTTAAAAAGATCTTTAGGGGAAGATGATTACGATATATTTCAGCATAAACTAAGTTTTGGATATAACTATCAGTATGCTCGAAATAATTTGCAACTAAACCGCCGCAATAATCATTTTAGCGAAATAGGTTTTTATGCAGGAGTATATGCAACAGATTGGAGTTGGGCTCCTTTGTGGATGGATTTTGATAATGATGGATTAAAAGATTTATTTGTATCGAATGGTATTCCTAAACGGATGAATGATATTGATTATATCAATTTTGTTTCGGGCGATGAAATGCAGCAAAAGCTGCGTAATAATAATATAGAAGATAAAGACATGGGTTTAATTAAGCAGTTTCCCGAAATAAAAATTCCCAATAAATTTTATAGAAATAAAGGCAATCTTCAGTTCGAAGATATGGAGCAGGCTATTGACCATGATGTGCCTACTTTTTCTAATGGTGCAGTATATGCCGATTTGGATAATGATGGCGATTTAGATGTTGTAGTAAATAATATAGACGATCCTGTATTAATTTATAAAAACGAAACCAGTGAGAATAAACATAAACCCTATGTTTCAATTCAATTAAAAGGAGCTTCTAACAATATTAATGCTATAGGTGCTAAAGTGGTATTATTTGCTAATGGCGGTATACGATTATATGAAAAATTTCCTGTACATGGATTTCAGTCGAGTATGGAAATTCCCATGAATATTGGATTATATCAAACAAAAGTTGATTCGGCATTTCTTATTTGGCCCGATAATACGTATCAATCTATTCAGCTTGCTAATACTTCTGGAAAACTTTCATTCAAGTATCAAAAAAATTTACCGCATTTTAATTACAACGAAATAAAATCTTATTACAAACCGGCTTCTAAGCCTATGGAAGATATTACTGCAAAAACCCAATTGCAGTACGTACATAAAGAAAATAATTTTATTGAATTTAATAGAGAAATATTATTGCCACACATGGTTTCTACCGAAGGACCTGCATTGGCAGTTGCCGATATTAATCACGATGGATTAGCAGATGTATTTATTGGTGCTTCTAAAACTTTTCATAATGCCATTTTTCTGCAGCAAAAGAATGGAACATTTATTAAATCTCCACAACCTAAAATGCAAGTAGATAGCATGTTTGAAGATGTTGATGCAAAATGGATAGATGTTAATAATGATGGAAATATTGATTTAGTAATTGCCAGCGGCGGAAATGAATTTTATGGAAAAGATGAGCACTTACTACCTCGTGTGTATTTAAACGATGGCAAAATGCATTTTACACCATTAAAAGATGCATTTACCAATATTTATACTACTCAATCTTGTGTGGTGCCGTTTGACTTTAATGGCGATGGATTTATAGATTTGTTTCTTGGTGGAAGATGTGTGCCATGGGATTATGGTACAACACCACGTTCTTACTTATTGCAAAACGATGGTACCGGAAAGTTTATTGATGTAACAGAAAAATATTCTAAAGAGTTAGCTACAGTGGGTATGGTTACACAAGCTCTTTGGTTTGACATTAATAAAGATGGCAAAAAAGATTTATTGGTATGTACCGAGTGGGGAGGTATTGATGCTTTTATAAACAACAATGGCTCGTTCACTAAAAAAGTTTTAACCGATAAAAAAGGTTGGTGGAATTTTGTTTTGCCTGTAGATATTAATAACGATGGTAATATAGATTTAATTGCAGGAAATCTTGGTTTAAATTCTCGCTTGCATGCATCTAACCAAGAGCCGGTTCGAGTATATTATAACGACTTTGATGATAACGGAAAAAAAGAGCAAATACTTACTTATTATTTAAGTGGAAAAGAAATTCCATTTGCCAATAAAGATGAATTAACAAGGCAAATGCCCATTATTAGAAAAAAATATTTGTATGCAGCCGATTTTGCCAAAGCATCTTTACAAGATATTTTTGGAAGCGAAAAACTTGCTTCATCGCAATTACTTACGGCCAATTATTTTGGCAATTCGCTTTTATTAAATCACGGGAATTTAAATTTTTCTACCGAATTATTACCTTGGCAAGCACAGCTAAGTACCTATAAAGATGCCGTTATTGTTGATGCCAATGGAGATAATTTACCCGATATTTTATTAATGGGAAATTATTACGATAATAATATTCAGATGGGAAGATATGATGCAGATTATGGCACAATCCTAATTAATAAAGGAAATGGAAAATTCGATGCCGACAGTATTAATGGATTAACAATTAAAGGTCAGGTTAGGCATATTCAGCCCATTATAATTAATCATCAACAAGCATTTATACTTGCAAAAAATAATGATAGTACACAAATAATTAAATTTAAAATACCGGATACTTTACATAAGTAACCCATTTAGTGGTATCTGATACTTGCATTCTATTTGTTACTAACATTTGAAAAGGAATGGCTGGAGATGTTCTATGAAAATCTATCAGATAATTTTTTAAAGCAATTTCTCCATTGGCAATAGCTGTTGGTCCGCCGGTAACAGTGGTTTCTAATAATTTACCCAAAATCATTTTTTTAATTACATATACATTGTTAGATGGAATATCTCTAAGCATAGGAATGGCAATCATAACCTCGTATTGTTGTGGAGCTATTGTAGTTATATTTAGCATAGGATATTCTTTTTCAATTCCTCCATTTTTACTAATGTAACTTTTTAACCCATCAATCACCTGATATACTTCGGCAGTACTAGGATAATGAGTAAATATTTTTTTTGTAGATAATAATGATGAATCTTTTACCCTTCCTTCAGTAATAGTATAGCCATAAATATTTTTTGTAGTTGAAATATAAGCACAAAGGCTGTTTAATATAGTATCGAGTTGTATTTTTAAGTTTCTGGCTTTAAAAAAATGATGAATACGATTAATAGGATTATAATCTGTTGAGATAGTATTATATGTCCATTGAATACCACAAGAATCATCTTTAATAGGCGAGGAGGTAATTTGAGAAGATAAAGATTCGCTTTTATTGGTAATTGGTAAATTTAATAAAACCCTTTCCGGAATGCTATACTTAGTTCCTTTATAATTATATACAGAATCATTCTCTATGGTGCCCGGCCACCATTTTGCAACTGCCTCTCTGTTTAATAAAATTCTGTTTACTGCTTCAATGGGTGTGCCAACTGTTCTATATCCTTCAACCGTTATTTTCGATGGAATTAAAAGATACATACTTAAAAACATCAATCCTATCAATACCAAAAAAATAAAACTCCATTTTTTCATACAACTTCAGTTTATGCAGGGTGCAAAATAAGGGATATCCTTTCAAAAAATTGTGAAAATTAAAAACACTTGCACCTCATTAATTAGTATTTTAGCCAATTATCTGAACCTATTTTGTTATGAAAAAAACATGTTTCTTTTTCGCTATCTTTTTGATGAGTTCTGCTATAACATTCTCACAAACTTCTGTAGATGTTTGGAAAATTAAAGCCAATAAAATAAATCCATCCGATTATTATGGCATTACCGTAGCAAATGGAATGATAGGTATTGTTTCCTCGCCAGAGCCTTTTAAAGTAAAAGATGTTGTATTGGCCGGTGCATACGATTTATATGGCAGAGGAAGAGTAAGTAATTTTTTACGAAGTTTTAATTTATTAAATGCGTATGTAGAAATTGATGGGAAAAGAATGGATGCCAATAATACTGCTAATTTTAATCAGATGTTAGATATGCACCATGCCAGTTTTACTACTTCATTTAATTATTTAGATAAAGCAACAATTTCTTATACCTATTATTCTTTGCGGCAATTGCCATATACCGTATTAATGGATGTAACAATAACAGCAAAAAAAGATATTGTTATTGGAGCCGCCAGTGTAATGGAAGCTCCAGATGCATTGAAAGATGTTCAAAATTATTATAATGAAATTGATAGACCTCATGTAACCATTAGCTTATTAACCTCATCGGCTAAAAGTCCCACAGGGAAATTATTAATGTGTGCTTCCAATACATTTTTATTTACCGAGCCACATGGTCAAGAACCTCGTGTAATTCATGAAATGTGGGATAATAATATGCATCTTATGAAGTTTTCAAAAAAATTAAATGCAGGAGAAACCTATCATTATAGCATTGCCGGTTCTTCTATTACATCGGCTCATAATGATGATCCATTAAATGAAGCCGAACGAATGACCATCTTTGCTAAATTGGAAGGAAGAGATAGGTTAATACAATTTCATAATCGGGCATGGGATGAATTATGGAAAAGTGATATACAAATTGAAGGAGATAATCAGTCTCAACAAGATATTCATAGCATGTTATATCACTTATATTCTTTTGCACGAGAAGGTACAGCATTAAGTCCTTCTCCAATGGGTTTATCGGGTTTAGGATATAATGGACATGTGTTTTGGGATACTGAATTATGGATGTATCCTTCCATTTTAGTGTTACATCCAGAAATAGCTAAAAGCTTAATTGAGTACCGATACGAGCGGTTAGAAGCAGCTAAACGTAATGCATTTAATCATGGATATAAAGGCGCTATGTTTCCATGGGAAAGTGCAGCCAGTGGAGTAGAAGAAACACCCGTTTGGGCATTAAGTGGCCCGTTCGAGCATCATATAACCGCTTGCGTAGGTATTGCTGCATGGAATTATTATTGTGTAACACAAGATAAAGAATGGCTAAAAGAAAAAGGCTGGCCAATTTTAAAAGAAACTGCCGATTTCTGGGCAAGCAGAGTAGAAAGAAACGGGCCCGGAAAATATGATATTAAAAATGTAGTAGCCTCAGACGAATGGGCCGAAAATGTAGATAATGATGCATGGACAAATGCTGCTGCTAAAGCTGTTTTACAATATGCTACCAATGCCGCTAAAATAATAAATACTAAGGCAGATGATGATTGGATGCATGTTGCCAACAATATTCCTATTTTAAAATTTGATGATGGTGTTACTAAAGAGCATGCCACTTATCATGGCGAGGGAATTAAACAAGCTGATGTAAATCTTTTGGCTTATCCGTTAAAAGAAATTACTGATGTTGCACAAATAAAAAAAGATCTCGCTTATTACGAACAACGTATTCCTAATGAAGGAACACCTGCAATGACGCAAGCAATTTTTACTTTGTTGTATGCTCGTTTGGGTGATGGAAATAAAGCCTATCAATGGTTTAAAGATGCGTATATGCCTAACTTGAATTCGCCATTTAGAGTTATTGCAGAAACAAAAGGAGGCACTAATCCTTATTTTGCAACAGGAGCCGGTGGAATATTACAAAGTGTTTTGATGGGTTTTGGTGGATTAGATATCTCGGAAAATGGAATTATTCAGCTGAAATCCGCTTTGCCTAATCAATGGAAAAAGGTTACGATAACAGGAGTTGGAACTAAAAAGCAAACGTTTGTGGTGAATAAATAAAATATTTTTTCAACCAATTTTTAAAAAATTTGTACAGAAACTATTACCTTCACTGCTTGTAACTTAATTTGAAAAAGATTCTTGCTATACTGCTATTGGGCATTTTGCTGTTTAATTGGGTGGGCTATCGCTTCATCTCCGATTATTTTGAAGCAAAAGCTTTTGATGAAATGCAAGCCAATATTGATATTAATAATTACTCCAGTTCTGAATTAATAAGTATTAAAGTTCCCTTTAGTGTTCCTTATGGCAGAAACTCCATTCAATTCGAAAAAGTAAGTGGAAGTATGGAAATAAAAGGGGTAAGTTATCAATACGTAAAACGTAGGTTTTATAATGATACTTTAGAACTACTTTGTCTTCCTAATACTGCTAAAACAAGTGTAACAAATGCAAGAGATGAATTTTTTAAATTAGCCAACGATTTTGTGAATTTTTCTACGTCTAAAAAAGCAGCTCCTTCCAATCATCACCTAACCAAATTATCTGTTCAAGATTATGTAGGTGATCATTATTTCGATATTTTTCAATCTCCTATTTCATTAGGTCATTCTTATCAAAGTTTATCGTTTAGTGTTGATAATTTATTTTACTTGCAGAAATTAGATCAGCCCCCCGAAGCATAAGGGGTTAGTTTTATTTTAGTATTTTCTTCTTTAATTATTATTCTTCCATTGATCTAATTTTAAATCATTATATGAAAAAAATCATTTTAGGCCTCTTAGTTGTGGCTTCTTTATATGCATGTAAAAATAAAAGTGACTATAAAACTTTTGTTCATGACCCCCTTTTATTTACCAATACTGTTCACGAATTAAATAGTGTGGTAATGGGTAATAATTTTCCTCCAATGATTGCTGCTCGCAATTATGCTTATGCCGCTATTGCAGCTTATGAAGTTATTGCTGCAGGATATCCTAATCAATATCAATCTTTGGCAGGTCAATTACACGGATTAACTGAATTACCGAAGCCACAAGCAGGACAGCCTATTGATTTTGAGTTTGCCGCATTATTATCATATATAAAAGTAGGAGAATCGGTTACTTTTCCGGAAGGAAGTTTACAACAATATAAAGATAGTATTGTAAACTTAGCAAAAGAGAAAGGACTACCGAGCGATGTTGAAAAGGCATCACAATTATTTGCCGATTCAATTAGTGCTGTAATTATAAATTGGAGTAAAAATGATAATTATGCCAAAACAAGAGGAGCCGAAAAATATAATGTAATAGAAAGTGATCCAAGCCGTTGGGTGCCAACACCTCCAGGTTATTTTCCGGCTACAGAACCACATTGGAAAGAAATTAGAACAATGGTATTAGATAGTGCTAATTTATATACACCTCCCGTTCCATTTAAATTTAATGTTACCGATAAAAATAGCGATTATTATAAGCAAGTAATGCAAATAAAGAAAAATGCTATTGATAGTTTAACCGACGAACAAAAACATATTGCCGATTTTTGGGATGATAATGCATTTAAATTAAATGTAACAGGGCATGCCATGTTTGGAAGTAAGAAATTTTCTCCTTCCGGTCATTGGATGAGTGTTGTGGGTATTGCATGTAAAAACAGTAAAGCCGATTATCCAACTACCGTATACGCTTTTGCCAAAACGGGTATTGCATTATTTGATGCATTTATTAGTTGTTGGTGGGCAAAATATACTTACAATACAGTGAGACCAGAAACAGTGATTAACCGTTATTTTGATGCCAATTGGAGACCATATTTACAAACACCTTCATTTCCGGAATATACCTGCGGACATTGCACTATTTCTGCATCTGCTGCCGAATCTTTAACCAGTGTATTTGGTGATAATTTACCTTATACCGATAGTACCGAGTTAGAATTTGGTATTAAAAACAGATCGTATAAATCTTTTAGAGATGCAGCTAATGAAAATATATTAGGCCGCTTCTATGGAGGTATTCATTATTATCCTTCCAATGTTATTGCACATAGCTTAGGCACTAAAATAGGCGACTATGTGGTGCAAAAATTAAAGATGAAAAAATAGTAAAAAAAGAAACTAATCTTTCGTGGTTTCAAAGCAATATACTATGCTGCTTTGATATAGCCGATGGTATGTACAAATATTGTACTGCATGGTTATAACAACTGCTTAAATATATTTTAATAAGTTTTTTTTATATAAGTTCATAAACAATCGCCCCTCTGTATCAACAGTGGGGGCCTTTTTTAATCAATCGTTTTTCAATCAATCAATCATATTTTTCAATCAATTTAAAACCTTACAACAATGAAAAGGATTATTTCGGTATTATTTATTATGTTATTAAATTATCAAACATATTCTCAGGGTTGCGTTGCTATTCGCAGTACAGGCGGTATTTCCAATATGAGCCATACCGATAGCAGCAAATGGCAATTAAATATTAATAATCGATATTTTAAATCGTATAAGCATTTTGTAGGTACTACCGAACAGAAACAGAGAATTGAGTTAGGCAATAATGTAATTAATCATAGTTATGCAACCGATATTTCTATTTTGCATAAAATTAATTCAAGATGGTCTGTATTAATTGATTTACCTATACTATCTAATACCCGATCTTCTTTATACGAGCATAGTAATGTTGGTCGATATAACACTCAATCTTTTGGGATAGGCGATATTCGATTGGCAGTATATAGTTGGATTGTAGATCCTCATAAAATGCCTAAAGGAAATGTACAAATTGGATTAGGAATAAAATTGCCAACAGGAAATTATAATTATCAAGATTATTTTCATGTAACAACCGATTCTGTGAGATTAGGCCCGGTTGACCAATCTATTCAATTAGGCGATGGTGGTACAGGATTAACTTTTGAATTGAATTCATTTTATAATATATCTCATACTATCAGTCTATATCAAAACTTTTATTACTTAAGTAATCCTCGTGAACAAAATGGGATATCAACTACACGTGGCGGTAATGCTTCTGCATTATCTATTAAAAACGGAAGTAATGTAATGAGTGTTCCTGATCAAGTTATGTTGAGAGGTGGATTAAATGCAACTATTAAAAAAACTATTTATTCTTTGGGAGTGCGTTACGAGGCAATACCTGTAACAGATTTAATAGGGGCTAGTGGTGGTTTTAGAAGGCCAGGATATGTTATTTCAGCAGAACCTGGATTTATTTATAATACAAAAAAAGTAAGCTATTATGCTTTTGCTCCGGTTGCTTTAGTACGCAGCAGAACACAAAGTATACCAGATAAAATAACAACCGCTTTAACAGGCAAATACACACAAGGCGATGCTGCATTTGCAGATTATTCAATTACAATTGGATGTAGTATTAATTTATAATTGTAGTTAGCTAAGTGTATTAAAGGAGTTTAAATAATGAAACTGAATTTTTATTTTTTGCTATTTGTAGTGTTTTGTGCCAATCAACTTAAAGCACAATTATCGATAGAATTGACAGATACCATTATATCTAAACATACCGATAGTATTTCAGTATTTACCGATTTAAAAAATACTGTTAGATATTTATCAGATATCAATGGTGTAACTATTAATGCCGGTAAAAAAACGAATCTTATTGATATAGATAAATTAAATGCCAATATTTCTCAAGTAGTAGTTCGCCAAATTTTTGCAAAGGTACCGGGAATAACTTTTTGGGATATGGATGGTGCCGGAACCCAAATAAATATGGGCTCTCGAGGAACCGATTCTCATCGGTCTATTGAGATGAATATGCGGCAAAATGGTTATAATACCAATTCAGATATTTTTGGTTATCCCGAAAATCATTATACACCTCCAATGCAAGCCATTCAATCTATTGAATTAATTCGAGGATCGGCTGCATTGCAATATGGCAGTCAATATGGCGGCATGTTAAATCTTGTAATGAAAGATCCGGATAGTACAAAACCTATTGCAGTAACAACCGAACAAACAGTGGGGTCTAACAATTTATACAACTCTTATACATCGCTTAGCGGAACAAAAAATAAGGTTAGCTATTTTTCTTATTTTGATTACAGACATGGCGATGGTTGGCGGCCGGATGCAGCTTTTAATTATCATGCTTATTACTTTAATGTAAAATATGCTATCAGTAATAGAGCAAGTATTGCATTGCAATTTTCGAGAATGGATTATGTACAACAAATTGCCGGCGGATTAACCGATGCTCAATTCAATCAAAATGCAAAACAATCAACCCGATCAAGAAATTATTTTAATCCCGAAATAAATATTCCTGCCATCATATTTAAATATCAATTATCAAATCAAACACAATTACAAGTAATTTCTAATGCGTTGTTTGGACAAAGAAATAGTGTGCAATTTATTAATGCTCCTAACATTGCTGATACCATTAATAAAAGTTTGGGCACTTATAATCCGCGGCAGGTTGATAGAGATTATTATAGTGCTTTTACAACAGAAGCCAGAATATTACATCAATATCATTTTTTTCATAAAACATCTTCTCTTGCTGCAGGTATAAGAATATTTGAAGAAACTACTTTACGAAAACAAAAAGGAGTAGGTACAGCCGGAAACAATTTTGATTTAACACTTATTCAGCCGTATGCTATCAATCTTAAATTTAAAACAAAAAATTATGCAGCATTTGCCGAAAATATTTTTCAAATAAGTAAAAATTTTTCCATTACTCCCGGTGTAAGATGGGAAGTAATTAATACGAATATGAGTGGAGTTATTTTTACAAATTATCCCATACAATATGCGGCAAATAGAAATTTTATTTTAGCAGGAACAGGGTTACAATATTCGCTTAAAAATAAAAGTCAGTTTTACGGAAATATATCTCAAGAATATCGGCCTTATTTATATGCCAATATTACGCCGGCAGATAGATTAGATATAATAGACCCCAATTTAAAAGATAGTAAAGGCTATGATGTTGATTTAGGATATAGAAATTGTTTAGGCAATATTTTTCAATTCGATATAAGTGCATTTTATGTGTTTTATGGAAATAGAGCAGGACTAATAACAAAACAAAATACTAATGGAACTAGTTATCTTTTTACAACAAATATTGGCGATGCAGTTTCAAAAGGAATTGAAGCTTATACCGAGGTATCGTTAGCAAAATGGTTAAATTTAAATAAGCGATATACCGATATTAGAATATACAACTCACTCGCTTACACCGATGCTCGATATACCAATGCACAAGTAAATGAATTAGGTACAAATGTTAGCTTAAACGGCAATAGAGTAGAGAGTGTGCCACTTTGGAATAATAAAGCAGGTATTCAATTACAACTAAAATCTTTCTTTACAGGATTACAAGTTACTTATGTTAGTAAAAGTTATAACGATGCATATAATACTGTATACAGCAGTAATGGTGTAACAGGTATTATTCCTGAATATGTTGTTTACGATTGGTCGGTTGGATATTCGTTTAGAAAAGCTTATCGTATTGAAGGTGGAATTAATAATTTATTCAATGAAAAATATTTTGGAAGAAGAATAACTTTTTATCCCGGGCCTGGCATATTGCCTGCCGATGGAAGAACATTTTATATAACAGTAAAACTGAAAGTTTAAAATAATTCAATGCAGCAATAGTTGCGTTGTTAAGTTTAGTTTTTGATTACAATTGTTAGGTTAAGTAAAGCCGGGTAATTCCTTACCTGGCTTTTTTATTTCGCTTCTAAAATAGCAAATGAATAAGGTTCTAAAATTAAATATTCATTATCGTTACCTACTACATATTCTTTGTTTGCGAAGTGATCAAATAAAACGGAGGGCTTTAATCCTATTTCTTTAAATGCAAACCAAGTTATATACGAAGCTTTATTTTTAAAATTGAATAAGCAAAATATATGTTGTTCGCCATAACTTCTTATATATCCTGCAACATGAATATTATAAGGTGTTATCCATCGTATATTTTTATAATCGGCCAATGCAGTTAATTTTTTTCTGATGGAAATTAGTTTTTGTGTGGCCGAAAAAATTCTTTGTTCAATGCTGCCTTCTTTAGTTATATTTTTATTTTTTTCCCAATTAATTATGGGGCGATGCATCCATCGGTTATCATAACTTTTTGCTTCATCGTTTAAATAAGAATAGTCGTTGGTATATCCCAATTCATCTCCATAAAAAATCATTGGAATACCACCCAGAAAAAAGCTATGTGCTTGCATTAAAATTATTTTGTTAATCGCTTCATCAATTGCAACATTATTGTTTTCGTTAATGGCTTTTTCTAAACCGCATAACGATGCTAATGATCCACTAATTCTGGCATCTTGTGTTTTAGGATTTACAGAAAATAAAGCACCTTTAGCAGTACTGCCTTCAAAATTGCCGGAATAATATTCTTGTAAAAATTTTCTGTGGTAGTAAGGGTTATAGCCGGCTTGTTCAATCATATAATTATCGTAGCCTAAGCCAATATCATCGTGGCAGCGAGTATAATTTATCCAAGTAGTGCCAAAAGGTTTTTGCAATATTTGGTGTTGTGCAGCCAGCATTACTCTTGTATCGGCTGTTGCTAATGCATCCCATTGCAATGCCATGTGAGTGGCATTATATGCTACATCGCATTCTTTGGCAACATATAAATCGGTTCCAAAATATTTTAGTATTTGTTTTGGGGCAACAATTGCTTCGCCTAATAAAGCCATACCCGGTGTTGCAACTTGTACACATTGTTTAATTAATCGCAAAATAGTGTGTGCTTTGGGAAGATTTTGACAGGTAGTACCCAATTGTTTCCAAATAAAAGCAGGTGCATCAATGCGTAAAACATCTACTCCTAAGTTGGCATAAAAGAAAATAGTATCGAGCATTTCTATAAATACTATTGGGTTGGTATAATTTAAATCCCATTGATAGCGATGGAAAACAGTCATTACCCATTTTTGGCATTCTTCATTCCATGTAAAATTTCCGGGAGCCGCTTCAGGAAATATTTCGGGCATTGTTTTATCAAATTCATCCGGAAATACTCTGTCATCGAACATATAAAAATAGTCCTGATATTTTTTATTTCCTTGTTTTGCTTTTTTAGCCCATTCGTGGTGGTGTGAAGTATGATTTAAAACAATGTCTAACATTAAATACATATTTTCGTTATGCATTTTTTGCTGTACTAATTGTAAATCGTTCAGTGTACCAAATCGGCTATCCACTTTTCTAAAATCCGAAACTGCATAGCCTCCATCACTTTCTCCGGCTGGGCTTTCGAAAATGGGCATTAAGTGTAAGAAGTTAACACCTAATTTTTTAAAATAATCTAATTTATTGGATAAAGATGTAAGGTTATTGCAAAACCTATCAACATACAAACTCATTCCGGTTATTTCATTACTTAAAAACCAATTACCTTTTTGTTCTTTAATGGCGTCTTTTTGTTTTAGTATGGAAGACCGATGATGATAGCCATTAAGAATGGTTTGTAATAATTGTTCGAAAATTTCTTTCTTCTGTGGATGACTGCCATATAATTCTTCATACAAAGCTTGTATAGCAGTTGCATTGGCAATAAATCTGGTATAGAACGAATTGTCTTTGTCTTTGCAATCAATTTGTGGATTAGCTGCAAAAATTATTTGGTTGATGGATTGATGTAAAGAATATTCGTACATAATATTTGATACTGTATGTAAAAAGAGAATTGTTTCGATTATTGAAAAATAGAATTGTTCAAGTGCTTAAAAGCTTCCATTGCACCTAAAAATTCGCAGGTTCTTGCTCCGGCTTTATTGCCATTTTCAATAATTTTTTTCCAATCAGTTATACTCATTAAATTTATTTCTTCTCTTTTTTTAGTACTTAATTGATATAGAACTGCACCAACAAAAGCATCTCCGGCTCCTGTAGTATCTATTGGTTTAATGGAGATACTTTTAATAAGGTATGTTTGTTGGTTAATACTAAGCAAGGTTCCTTCTTTACCTAAAGTAATGGCAAAAATGGCCGAAGATTTTTTTTGTAAAACTTCAACTGCACTATCTACGGTAGTTGTATTGGTAAGTAACATGGCTTCTTCATCGCTTACTTTAAAGAAAGAGCAGTTGGCAATAAAATTCCATGATTGCTGAATAAAGGAATGAATGTTGTTGCTAAATAGCAAGTGTCTGTAATTAGGATCGAAGCTGATAAAAATATTTGCATCAATTGCTTTGTGTAGTAAATGCAAGTAAGCTTTTTGCAAAGTGCCCGGTAAAAATGCAGTTGCAGATCCAAAGTGAATAATAGAAAATTCTGATATAGGAATGGCATCAATATCTGCTTCGGTTAGTTGTCCATCGGCACCGCGATTAAAATAAAAATCTCTTTCGCCATTTTCCATTAGCGAAACAAAGGCAAAAGTGGTAAAATACTTTTCATCTTGTAATACCCATTGTGTATGTATGCCAAAAGATTGCATTACATCTATTAAATAATTACCAAATGGATCGATGCCCACTTTAGCTGCTAATTGAGCATTACCACCTAATGCGGCAATTGCTGCAGCTACATTGGTAGGTGCTCCACCGGCTTTTTTTAAAAAATTATTTCCATTGGTTAGTGTGCTGCCTTTGTCGGTACAAATCATATCAATTAATGCTTCACCAATACAAAGTATTTTACCAGTAAAGGGCAAGATAGAAGTATCATTATTGTTTAGTGTATCCATAATAATAAGTTATTAAATTTTGTTGCATTAATGCGGGGTATTGGGTATGCTTATTTCTTCGGGTTTTGTGTTGGATGGTTTCATTAATAAAGTGAAGGATGCAGCAATTAATAATAGTACTCCTGCAAACGAAATAGCTTTTCCGGAATTATTATGTAGTATATGCTTTAAAATAAAACCAAATGTGGTATTTTGTAAAATCATGGGTATAACAATCATCATATTAATAATGCCCATATACACGCCATATCTTTCTTTAGGAATATTGCTTACTACCATTAAATAGGGAATGCCCATCATACTTGCCCAACCAATTCCAAAACCGGTTATTGCCACAAATAGTAAATATTTATTTTCAATATGCGGAAAAAATAAAAAGCCAATACCTGCGAATAATAAACAAAAAATATGTACCCATTTAGCCGAATATTTTTTGGCAAACCATACTAAAATAAATGCAGATAAAAAGGTAATAATATTGTACCATCCATTTACTAAACCGGTCCAGCTTACTGCTTTTTCATATAATTGTGGATTATCGGTGGGAGTAGTTTTAAATACACTTAATGCAATACTTTTTGATGAGTTTTGCCAATAGCAAAATAACGCATACCATTGAAATAAGTATACTAAAGATAATTGCCACATAATAGCTGGCATATCTTTTATAGCATGAAAAATTTCTTTAAAAGGAGAAAATATATGTAAAGGAGTTAATCGCATTTTTTGCAATTCTTCTTCAGTTGGCGGTATTTCGGGTGTTGTTTTCATGCTCCACCAAATAGAAGCGATAGAGCATATTGAGCCGAAGAAAAAAGAAGCAAAAACCCAAGTAGGCAATTTGCCTGTTTTGCCAATAAATAACATGGGAAAAATAAATAGCGATACGTTGGCTAAAGTTTGACCGAAACCTGTAAAAAAGCTTTGTGCCTGAAAACCTGTTGGTTGTTGTGATGGATTTAATTTATCGGCAATAAATGCTCTGTAAGGTTCCATTGCGGTATTATTGCCTGCATCTAAAATCCAAAGTAATCCGGCTGCCATCCATAGTGAACTACTAAATGGATAAAAAAATAAAGCGATACTGCAAAGTAATGCACCCGAAAAAAAATAAGGTTTACGGCGACCAAATTTTGGAATCCATGTTTTATCACTTAATGCACCAATTATGGGTTGAATGAGTAATCCTGTCATTGGTCCGGCTAAATTCAATAAGGGAATTTGATCGGGCGATGCACCAAGCATATCATAAATTGGATTAACTGCACTCTGTTGTAATCCAAAACTGTATTGAATTCCAAAGAATCCAACATTCATATTTATAATTTGGCTAAAGCTGAGCTGTGGTTTTTGCATTGATAAAATAGTTTATTCGGTATATAATACAATAGTACTCAGCTTTTGTAATAACAAAGGCATACAATGGTTAGGTTAAGTATTTAAAGATAAGCAACAGCCTAAACCATAAAAACAAGCAAATAATTGCAATCGATTGTTGTTTACATCTTTCTTTTGAATATTTTTTGGCAAGATTTAAAGTAATTTTATGGAAACAAATGATTTTTATAATAATTTAGTTTTTTGTGTAAAAAGTACACATATATTTGCATAATCAATTAATGTGTATTTTTAACACGTTTTGCAAACGATTGCAACTAATAGCTAAAATGAAAAAAATTGTTGTTATACTCTTTTTATGTTTTACTGTAGTTAACAGTAATGCACAGTTGCTAAGCTGGTCTCCATTGTTTATTACCGATACCTCATCTACTGTTACAATTACTTGCGATGCAAGCCTTGGAAATAAAGGGTTGTATAATTACTCGCCTTCATCCGATGTGTATGTTCATATTGGATTAATTACATCGGCAAGTACTTCTTCGGGCGATTGGAAACATGTTCCTTCTTTTTCTACATGGGGTTCTACCAATGCTCAAATTCAAACTACGTATTTAGGAAATAATAAATGGCAATATACTATAACCGGTGGGTTAAGATCTTTTTTTGGACTAACCGATCCTAATGAAAAAATTTATAAAATAGCCATTTTATTTAGAAATGGCTCGGGAGCAAATAAGCAAACTAATACAGATGGTTCCGATATGTTTGTTCCAATATACACTTCAGGTACTTTTTTTGCAAGATTAGATGCGCCCATTCGTCAACCTTTATACACGCCTGCTTTAGTGCCACTTAGCAAAAGTATTGGCGATACGGTGCATATTGTAGCCAATACTAATCAAAATGCGAGCATTACTTTATTTTTCAATGGAACACAACTCAATACCGCATCTAATGTACAAACTGCTTCGGCCACAGCAACTATTGCTGGTAGTGGTGCACAAACAATTATTGTACAAGCCAATAACGGAACAACAACAGCAAGCGATACATCTACTTTCTTTGTTTCTTCTTCTACCTCTTTCTTACCATTGCCTACTGGTGTTGTGGATGGAATAAATTATGAAGCTGGAGATACTTCGGCTATTTTGGTGTTATATGCACCACATAAATCTAAAATAGTAGTTGTGGGCGATTTTAATAGTTGGACTCAATCTACTGCTTACCAAATGAATGAAACGCCGGATAGTTTGCGTTACTGGATTCGCTTAACAGGATTAACGCCCGGTATTGAATATGCGTATCAATATGTAATAGACGGAGGATTAACTGTTGCCGATTATAATACCGAAAAAATATTAGATAAAGCCAACGATCCGTATATACCTTCTACAACTTATCCTAATTTAAAACCTTTTCCTGCAAAGGCTTCTGGCAATATTGTAAGTATTTTACAAACAGCTAAACCTGCCTATAATTGGCAAGCCACCAATTATACAAGGCCCGATAAACGTAATTTAATTATTTACGAATTATTGGTAAGAGATTTTACGGCTGCACAAAATTATCAAACGCTAAAAGATACTTTATCGTATTTAAAAAAATTAGGAATTAATGCTATTGAATTAATGCCTATAAATGAGTTTGAGGGAAATGATAGTTGGGGCTACAATCCTAATTTTTATTTTGCTCCCGATAAATATTATGGAACTGAAACAGCTTTAAAACAATTTATTGATGCTTGCCATCAACAAGGAATTGCTGTAATAATGGATATGGTAATGAATCATTCATTTGGTTCATCTCCTATGGTACAAATGTATTGGGATGCTACCAATAATATTCCTGCAGCTAATAATCCATGGTTCAATCAATATGCTACACATGCGTATAATGTAGGCTATCAATTTAATCATCAAAGTCAGGCTACTATCGATTTTCGTAATAGAGTAATTAATCATTGGTTAACCAAATATAAGATTGATGGATTTAGATGGGATTTGGCAAAAGGGTTTACACAAACAAAAACTTGCGATGCAACAGGCAATAATTGTAATGTAGGTGCTTGGGGTAATTACGATAGCTCGCGTGTTACTACCTGGAAAAATATTTACAATCAAATGCAAACATCTTCATCGGGTAGTTATTGTATTTTAGAAATGTTTGCCGATAATTCGGAAGAAAAAGTAGAAGCAAATTATGGAATGATGCTTTGGGGAAATTTGAATTACAATTATAACCAAGCTACAATGGGATATAGTAACGGATGGGATTTAAGTAGCGGTGCTTATACTAATCGCGGATATAATTCTCCTAATTTAGTTACATACCAAGAAAGCCAGGATGAAGAAAGATTGATGTATAAAAATGAAATGTATGGTAATAATAATGGCACTTATAACATTAAGGATACTGCAACAGCTTTAAAACGTAATGGCATGGCAGCATCATTTTTTGCAATGATTCCTGGTCCTAAAATGATGTGGCAATTTGGTGAATTAGGATACGATTATAGCATTAATACTTGTAGCAATCTTTCTGTAGATGCAACCGGAGCTTGTCGTTTATCCGATAAACCAATACGTTGGGATTATTATAATAATGCCAATAGAAAAGCTTTGTATAACCAATATGCACAATTATATAAATTAAGAAATACACCAAATTATATAGGAACTTTTACTACCGGAGCCATTACCACTAATTTATCGGGGGCATTTAAAACATTAACTGTTATTGGCGATTCGCTGAGTGTTGTAGTAATCGGAAATTTTGATGTTACAACACAAACGGGTTCCGTTACCTTTCCTTCGGCAGGTACATGGTACAGTTATTTAACTAACTCAACACATACTGCAACAGGTGCCGCTGAAAATATAACTTTACAAGCCGGCGAATATTATGTGTATACCAACAAAAACATTAATAATACAGTAGTTACTGCAGTTAACGATATTGTTACTAATAATAATGATATGGCTATTCGTATCATTCCTAATCCAATTCAATCTTTATCAACAGTTCAATTCAATATTCAGCAAAGTGGTAATGTAAGTTTAGCTGCTTACGATTTATCCGGTAAAACTATTTCAGTGTTATATAATGGTTTTGCTGTAAAAGGTTATCATTCTCTTTCTATCAACAAAAATCTGTTTACCGAAAGTGGAATGTATATTTTACAGTTAGCAGTAAATGGAAAGAAAAAAATCGAAAAATTTTTAGTGATAAATAAATGATTAGTTAAGCAGCGAAGAGGTAAGTAATGTTTGTCTTTTATTGGTGTAAAATGTACACAATTACAAAACAAACTTCAGTATAGATTGATAAAAATTTTACATGTTAAACAAGTAAACTCCAAATTATGAATGTAAAACGACTGCTTGCTGCGATGTTGGCTCTGGTATTATTTACCTTGCCGGCCCTATCGCAAGACAAGGTAGTTACCGGTAAGGTAACTGATTCAAAAGACGGAAGTGCCTTGCAAAATGCAACCGTTACCGTTAAAGGCACAAAAATTATTACGCAAACAGATGCGGCAGGTAATTTTAAAATTAAAGCTCCTGTTACTGCATCTACATTGGTAATTACTTCTGTTGGTTATGCCTCACAAGAGGTAGCTATAAGTGGCGGCACAATTGCTGTTAAAATGGCTCAAACAAGTGCAGCATTAACCGATGTAGTAGTTATTGGTTATGGTACCACACGTAAAAAAGATGTTACCGGTTCGGTAGCTTCTATTAGCTCTAAAGATTTTGTAAAAGGTGCTCTTACTACCCCCGAGCAATTAATTAGTGGCAAAATTGCCGGTGTTTCTATTTCAACTAATAGTGGTGCACCCGGTTCTGGTAGTACCATTCGTATTCGTGGTGGTGCATCTTTAAATGCAAGTAACGATCCGTTAATTGTTATTGATGGAATGCCTATTAGCAATGCTTCTATTCCTGGTGTTGCTAATCCATTAAGTTTAATTAATCCTAACGATATTGAAACGTTTACCGTTTTAAAAGATGCTTCTGCAGCCGCTATTTATGGTTCAAGAGCATCTAATGGAGTTATTATTATTACAACTAAAAAAGGGAAAACTGGTAAACCGGTATTTAACTTTAGCTCTCTACTTTCAGCAGGAACTATTGCTAAAAAAGCAGAAGTGTTAAGTCCTTCTCAATTTACACAATTGGTTAAAACTTATGGAAACTCTTCCTTCAGTTCTTTATTAGGCAGTACACAAACTGATTGGCAAGACAAAATTTATCAAACAGCATTGGCTCAAGATAATAATTTAAGTGTAGCAGGTGCTGTAAAAAACATGCCTTATCGTATTTCATTGGGTTATTTAAATCAGAATGGAATTTTAAAAACAGATAATTTACAACGTACTTCTATTGGTATTAATTTAACTCCTAATTTATTAGATAATCATTTAAAAATTGATATTAGTTTAAAAGGAACATACAGTAAAAGCCGTTTTGCCAATTGGGGTGCAATAAGCTCTGCAGTTAACTTCGATCCTACACAACCTGTGTATTCCAACAGCTCAAGATTTGGTGGTTATTGGGAGTGGTTAGATGCTAACTCTGCAACGGGCTTAAAAGCATTATCTCCTAAAAATCCTTTAGGTCAATTAATGCAAAGAATGGATAAAAGTAATGTACAAAGAAGTGTGGGTAATGCATTGATAGATTATAAAACACATTTCTTACCCGATTTGCATGCTATTGTAAATGTGGGTTACGATGTTTCTCAAGGTGCCGGAACTACGGTAATTAATGATAGTGCTGCCATGAGTTATAAAAGATTTAAAGATGCCAATGGGGTTCTACGTGGTGGTCAAAACACACAATATAAAACCAATATTAAAAATACCTATTTAAACTTTTATTTGAATTATACAAAAGATTTAAAAGGAATTGATAGCCGTATTGAAGCAATGGCAGGTTACGAATATCAAGATTATAAAACCAAAAATTATAATTACTCCGATGTTACTTATGATGGTACCGTGGTTTCTTCACCAGCATATCCATTTGACATTCCGGAATATACCTTGGTTTCTTTCTTAGGTCGTTTAAACTATACCTTCAAAAACCGCTATATTTTAACGGCAACAGTTCGTAGAGATGGTTCATCTAAATTCAATCCCAATAATCGTTGGGGTACTTTTCCATCAGCAGCTTTTGCATGGAAAATTAAAAACGAACCTTTCTTAAGAAATGTGGATGCGGTTTCTGATTTAAAATTAAGAGTTGGTTATGGTGTAACCGGACAACAAGATGGCATTGGTAATTACGATTATATCTCTTATTATAACTTAAGTAACACAACAGCTCAATACCAATTTGGTAATAATTATTATCAAATGTACAGGCCGGGTGGTTATTACTATAATAGAAAATGGGAACAAACAGCTACCAGCAACATAGCTATAGATTATGGCTTATTTAATAACCGTATTACCGGTAGTATCGAATACTATTATAAAAACACAACCGATTTGTTAAATCAAATCAATCAACCGGCATTGGCCAATTTCTCTAATAAAATTGTAGCCAATGTAGGTAGTATGGAAAACAAAGGTGTTGAATTTACCATTAATTATACTGCTATTCGCTCGAAAGATGTTACATGGGATATTGCATTTAATGCCACTTATAACGAAAATAAAATAACCAAATTAACTATCTCTAACGATCCTAATTATCCGGGTGCACAATTCGGAAATATTTCAGGTGGTACAGGTAATACTATTTTAATTAATTCGGTTGGGTATCGGCGTGGTGCATTTTATGTATTTAAACAAGTGTACGATCCTAAAACAGGAAAACCCATAGATAATTTATTTGATGATAAAAATAGAGATGGTATTATTAATCAAAACGATTTATATCCATATAAGAGTGTAGACCCTATAGCTTTCTTTGGTTTAAGTTCTAGCATCACCTATAAAAAATGGAATGCAGGTTTTGTAATGCGTGCCGAAGTGGGCAACTATATGTATAATAATGTTGCTTCAAGCACAGGTACTATTCGTAATATTCTCAATCCTATCGGATATATCAATAATGGTTCTACTGATGTATTAAATACCAATTTTAGCGGTAATGGAGCCAATTATTATTTGTCTGATTATTATGTACAAAATGCATCTTTTATAAGAATGGATAATATTAATATAGGTTACAATGCAGGGAAAGTATTTAACAATAAAGCCAATTTACGCTTAAGTGCTAATGTTCAAAATGTATTTGTTATTACAAAATACAAAGGTCTTGATCCGGAAATTAATGGTGGAATTGACAATAATTTCTATCCAAGACCCAGAACATTTGTATTGGGTATAAATCTTGACTTTTAATCTTAATACGAGCAATAACAAAAAAAATAATTATGAAAAAGAATAATATTTTTAAAATAGTTATAACTGCAGGCTTGGTAATTGGCAGCTTTGCATCTTGTACTAAGAAGTTAGATCTTCTGCCTACAAACGATGTTACTTCTGCACAAGTATATAGTACGCCTACAGGCTATAAACAAGCATTTGCCAAAATATATGGCAGTTTTGCCTTAACGGGAAACCAAGGGCCTGCCGGTAATGGAGATATTCAGGGAATTGATGAAGGCACCTCCGATTTTTTACGCTTATTCTGGAAAGCACAAGAATTAAGTACCGATGAAGCAGTAATTACTTGGGGTGATCCCGGTATTCAGGATTTTCATAACATGAACTGGTCTGCCAATAATCCAATGCTTACCGGTTTATATTATCGTTCTACCTACCAAATTACCTTGTGTAACGATTTTATTAGTCAAGCTTCCGATGCTAATTTATCTAAAAATGGAATTACAGGAGCAGATGCCGATGCCATTCGCCAATATAAGGCTGAAGCGAGATTTTTAAGAGCCTATCAATATTGGGTATTAATGGATTTATTTGGTAATCCACCATTTGCAACAGAAAAAGATGCAATAGGATCATTTTTACCTGCACAAATTAAAAAAGCAGATTTATTTACCTACATCGAATCTGAGTTAAAATCTATGGATGCCGATTTAGTTGCACCCACGAAAAATGAATATGGCCGTGCAGATAAAGCAGCAGAATGGGCATTATTGGCACGTATGTATTTAAATGCACAAGTATATACCGGCACTGCAAGATGGAACGATGCAGTTACTTATTCTAAAAAAGTAATTGATGCAGGATATTCTTTAATTCCGGATTATACACAATTAATGCTGGCCGATAATAACTTAAATACCAACGAATTTATTTTAACCATTAACTATGATGGATTAAAAACACAAAATTGGGGTGGTACTACCTTCTTAGCTCATGCTGCTATTGGTGGTTCTATGACTGCTTCCAATTATGGTATAGATGGTGGTTGGGCAGGAACTCGTACAACCAGTGCATTTACTGCATTATTTCCCGATTTAACAGGCGCTACAGATAAAAGAGCCCAATTTTATACAGCGGGTCAAAATTCAGATATTAACGATATTACCAAATTTACCGATGGCTATGCTATTACTAAATACAGAAATGTTACCAGAACCGGAAAAGCAGGATCTAGCTTAACATGGGTAGATATAGATTTTCCTATATTCCGTTTAGCAGAACAATACTTAATATATGCCGAAGCTACTTTACGCGGCGGTGGCGGCGATGCTAATTTAGCACTCACTTATATTAATAATTTACGTACTCGTGCTTACGGTAATACTTCGGGCAATATTACTTCGGCACAATTAACTACCGATTTTATTTTAGATGAAAGAGCCAGAGAATTGTATTGGGAAGGTTTCCGCAGAACAGATTTGATACGCTATAACAAATTTGTAGGAGGAAATTATGTATGGCCTTGGAAAGGTGGTGTAAAAGGCGGTACAGCAGTTGATGCATTCCGCTTATTATATCCTATTCCTTCTTCAGATATTTCATCAAATGTAAATCTGGTTCAGAATACAGGATATTAAACAATAGCAGATAAAAGTTTAATTGCTTTTATCTGTATTATTCAATTAAAGAAATTAAAAAAACATTATTATGAAAACACTATTAACAAAACTGTTTTTCATAAGCACTGCGGTAATGTTGTTAGGTTCTTGTAAAAAAGACGAAGTAAAACAATACTTTGAAGGAGGAACCGCTCCGGTGCTAACTGCTTCGGTAAGTGGTACCATTCCTTTAGCTTATGCAAATAAAACACAAACAGGTGTTATTTTCAGTTGGACAAACCCGGCGTATCAGTTTGTAAATGGTATCAGCTCTCAAGATGTGAGCTACACTTTGCAAATAGATGTTAGCGGTAAAAACTTTAGTAGCCCGGCTATGCAAAGTTTTTCTATTTCAAAAGATTTAGGGATTACTTATACGCAAGATCAATTTAACCTTATTGTGGCAACCAATATGAAATTGCCCATAGGTGTTCAGTCTTCTGTAGATGTAAGAATTATGTCTTCCATTAATGGTGTAGCAACCACACTGCTTAGCTCTAATACTTTAACCTTTGCGGTTACACCGTATAGCCCGCCACCAATAGTAACGCCACCAGCTTCTGGTGCACTATACATTACAGGAAGTGCTACGGCCGGCGGTTGGA
>DAHXOT010000048.1 GCA_027364735.1 Hydrotalea sp.
GCGGAAAGGGCGTTTAGCAATTAATGATGCATTCTCGGGTAATTTACCTGCTACGCTATGAATTTTAGTTGTTTCTAATGCTTCGAATAAACTTAATGGAGGAAGTATGGTTGGCAAACGTTTTGCCAGCATGGTTTTGCCGGCTCCGGGCGGACCAATCAATATGGCATTATGTCCACCTGCTGCTGCAATTTCTAAAGCACGTTTAATATTTTCTTGTCCTTTAACATCATTAAAATCAAATTCAAATTCGTATTGCGTATTAAAAAATTCTTCTCTAGTATTTACATGAATTGGCTGCAAAGAATTTTCATCTCTAAAAAAATTTACTACATCATTTAAATGTTCAACACCATACACGTTTAAATTATTAACCATTGCAGCTTCTCGGGCATTTAATTTTGGAACAATTAATCCTTTAAAACCTTCTTTGCGAGCTTGAATGGCAATAGGTAAAGATCCTTTAATTGGTTGAATTGTTCCATCTAAACTTAATTCCCCCATCATTACATAGTTTTTTAATGCTTCATAATTTTCAATTTGTTCACTGGCACCCAATACGCCAATAGCAATTGGCAAATCGAAGGCAGAACCACTTTTTTTAATATCGGCAGGAGCTAAGTTTACCACAATTTTTGTTCGTGGCATGTGGTAATTATTTGTTTTAATAGCAGCTTCAATGCGTTGCATACTTTCTTTAACGGCATTATCGGGCAAGCCAACAATATAATATTTCAAATCGCCGTTACTAATATTTACTTCAATAGTAATAGAAATAGCTTCTACTCCATAAACAGCACTACCAAAGGTTTTTATGAGCATAATGTAATTATTGATGCATCAATTTTATTGCAAAATTGAGTTAATAATAAAATGAAAAATTGCTGAGGTGGTATTGCTGAAGGCGAAATAAAAATAGTAAAATATAATTATGTGGCAACTATAATTTCTGTAACATATCTACTACACCTTCTCGTTTTAAAATTAAATAACCTAAACGATCTTGGCTAATTCCTTCTTTCAATAAATAACTAAATTGAAGCTGATCATCTTTAATATTTGTTTCAAAATATCTGAACAGAATATTTTCATATTTTTTTAATGCATCGCCAATTTCGTATAAATGGGTAGATAAAACAAAAATGCCATTATTCATTTTTTTTAAACCTTCTATTACGGTTATGCTGCATTTGATAGCATCTTGCTGATTGGTGCCTTTAAATAATTCATCAATTAATATCAACCATTTTTTGCCATCACTAATTTTCTCAACAGTATTTTTTATGCGTTGTACTTCGTTAAAGAAAAAACTTTCTCCTTTGGTAATATTATCTACCACTTGAATATTACTTAATATACCATCGAATAAACATAACTGCATTTTTTTTGCCGGAACTCCCATGCCTAAATGTGCTAAATAAACACTTAATCCCAATGCTTTAATGAATGTGCTTTTTCCACCCATATTGGCACCGGTTAAAAATAAAAAATTTTTTTCTTTATTTAAGTGAATAGAATAAGCAACAGGCTGTTGTAATTGCAAGTGAAATAAATCATCCACATAAATAAACGGAGCGTTGGTTTCTTGAAATTCAGGAAAAGTAAATTCAAATTTTTTACTGGCAATTGCACAGCTTACGTAGGCATCTAATTTATTATAAATTTCTACAAGTTCTAAAGCTTTTTGACTGAATTTATGACGAATATATTTGCCAAATAAAACAACATTGGAAGGAGATAATTTTTTTTCTTTATGCCAGTGTAGCATTTCTTTAATGTAATCATTGTTTAATATCATCTCAATTCTCGATACAAATGTTTGCAATAAAATGCTTTTTGGTTTTGCTATTAATTGTGTTATATCTTTTAGTCCTTTAAAAAAACTTATAAAATGTTCTAACGAATATTTTGTTAACGAATAATCGGAGTTGTTTAATAGTTTAAAATACCAGCTTTCAAGAAAAGAATTAGATAACGGAAATGCATCTAATGGGGTATCGTAAAATTTTTCAATAACCATAATGGTTCCGTTGGTAATTGTTATTGGCCATAAATGTTTTATTGTTTCAAGCTGCTTGATGGTATTCTGAACATCGTTAATAGCGTGAATAGAATCTAATGGATGGCGAAGTAAGAATCTTAAATATTCACGCCCGCCATTGGTTTTTGTGAAATTGAGGTAATGAAAAACAGATTGCTCTTCATCCTGATGAAAAACAGAAATATCGTACAGTGTTGTTTTATCTATTAGCATGTTGGTTGCGAGTTTCCGAGTTTACGTTTCAATTTTTTTTGATGCATTAACCTGTAATAAAATTATCTATTAAACTGTAATCTTTCTCCCAGCATAGATTCATCAAATACATTATTTCCATACACTAAATGTCCATTTATAAAAGTATTTTTTATGCTGGCAGGAAATGTGAAATTTTCTAATGGACTCCATCCGCATTTGTATAAGATATTTTTTTGGGTAACGGTGGTAGATTGATGCATATTTATTAAAACCAAATCGGCAAAATATCCTTCCCGAATAAAGCCACGCTCTTTTATTTGAAAACATGTTGCAACAGAATGACTCATTTTTTCTACTACTTTTTCTAAACTTATTTTTCCTTCGTTTACATAATGTAACATTAAGAATAATGAATGTTGTACCAAGGGTAATCCTGCATGAGCTTTTTCGTAAGGCATATTTTTTTCTTCCCAAGTATGTGGGGCATGGTCTGTAGCAATAACATCTAACCTATCGTCTAATAAGGCATTCCAAAGAGCAGTTTTATTGTTAGCCGCTTTAATAGCAGGGTTGCATTTTATTTTATTTCCCAAAGTTGTATAGTCATCACTTGTAAAATGCAAATGATGCACACATACTTCGGCAGTAATTCTTTTATTTTCCAACGGAATCATATTGGTAAATAATTGCAATTCTTTTTCTGTGCTGATATGCAAAATGTGTAAACGGCTATTATGTTTTTTTGCGAACTGAATGGCTTTAAAAGAAGATGCAAAACAAACTTCTTCGTTGCGAATTATAGGATGATCGGAAGGCTCTAAAAATTTTTTTTCATTCTTTAATTTTTCAAAATTACTTTTTATTAAGCTTTCTTCTTCGCAATGGGTAGCAATTAATAATTCACTTTCTGCAAAAATTTTATCTAATGCCAGAGCATTATCTACCAGCATATTTCCGGTAGAGGAACCCATAAATATTTTTATACCGCAAACTTCATTTTTTTTACTATTGGTTTTCATTACTTCCTCGTAATTGGTATTCGATGCCCCCATAAAAAAAGAATAATTGGCTAACGATGTTTGATTGGCAATGGCATATTTTTCTTCTAATAATTCTTGTGTTAATGTGGGTGGTTGTGTGTTGGGCATTTCCATAAAACTGGTTACACCGCCTGCTACTGCTGCTTTCGATTCGGTATAGATACTTGCTTTATGTGTAAAACCAGGCTCTCGAAAATGTACCTGATCGTCAATTACACCGGGTAAAAGAAATTCATTTTCGGCATCTATTTCAATGCACAATTCTTTAGTGGTAATAGAGGAAGCTATTTTTTCAATTCTTTTGTTTTTTAATAATACATCTGCATAAATTCTTCGCCCTTCATTTATAATACAGGCGTTTTTTATTAGGTAGGTATTCATCTTATCTTATTTTTGGAAAAATATTTGCAATGCAATTTATTAAATATGTTGCCGCCTTTGTTTTTTTTATGTTGCCCTTTTTATCTAAAGCACAATCTGATTATATTGGATTGGGCGATAAACAATATATTTTATTAAATAGGTTAGATGTAAAACTTAAGAACGATTCGATTCTGGGTTTTTCTACAGTTAAGCCATTTAATAGGCAAAGAGTGGTACAACAAATGGAGTGGATAGACTCGTTGTATAAAACAGGTAATGCTGCATTTTATTTATCGAAAGTTGATAAAGAAAATTTGCAATGTTTTCTGGAAAATAATGCAGAGTTTGCCAAAAATTATTCTTTTAATATTCGAAAAAATAAAGGAATATTTACTACACCTCAACATTTATATGCTGTAAAAGATAAGGCATTTTCAATAGTGATTGATCCGGTTTTAAATAGCCAGTACGGTAAAACAACAGAAGCTACCAGAACCTTTATAAATACAAGAGGAATATTAATACGTGGGCAAATTGATAATAAACTTGGATTCTATACTTATATATCCGATAATCAGGAGGAAGATCCATTGTACGTTCAAAGCTATGTTAGCAAATGGAATGCTTTGCCCGGACAAGGATTTTTTAAACAATTTCAAAATACAGGCTATGATTATTTTAATGCAAAAGGAGGTATAACTTTTAATACCGGAAAATATTTCGACCTTCAGTTTGCATACGATAAATTGTTTGTTGGTAATGGATACAGAAGTTTGTTTTTAAGCGATTTTAGCAGTAACTATTTGTTTTTACGTTTTACAACACATATTGGTAAAATTAATTACGAAACAATTTTGGCACAAACCGCAGCACCGTTTAGTTGGCCAGTACAAAATCAGCATAGGGCATTACCTGCCAACTATTTGGCAATTCATCATTTAAGTTGGCAAATGACCAAAAGATTTAATTTGGGATTGTATGAAAATGTGATGGAAAGCGGGCAAAATGGATTTAGACCCGGATATTTAAATCCTATTATTTTTTATAAAGCCATTGAACAAGATTATGGAATTGCAGGAAAAACAAATATTGGATTTGATTTTAAGTGGAATGCTTTAAATAATGTTCAGTTTTACGGACAATTATTGTTTAATGAATTTTTGATGAGTGAAATAGTACATTATAAACGTGGCAGTTGGGAAAATAAACAAGCACTACAATTAGGTATGAAATACATTGATGCCTTTAGTATTAAAAATTTCAATCTGCAGTTAGAAACAAATTTAATTAGGCCATATACGTATACCAATACCGATTCTTCTACAGCGTTTACCAATTTTAATCAGCCATTAGCACATCCATTAGGAGCTAATGTAAGAGAGTTTATTGCTATTGCACAATTACAACCTTTGCATAAATTATATATTACTGCAAAAGCATTTTATTTTGAACAAGGAACAGATTCGGCAGGGTTAAATATGGGTTCTAACATTTTAAAAAGTTACGATACAAGAGCAAGAGATTATTGGTTAAAAATTGGATCAGGCAATTTGGCTAAAACTTTATTTACTTCTTTTACGGTTTCGGTAGAAACATTGCCTAATTTGTTTGTTGATGGAAATATTAGCTATAGAACTTATTCTGTGGCCGGAAATAGTAATAGTAGTAATAATTTATTTTATTCTTTTGGTATTAGATGGAATATTGCAAGAAGAGATTTTGAATTTTAATGAAGCTTCTTGAAAAATAAATTTATTGCCGATATACTTGATGCAGTAAAGTGTGCGACACAAGAAATGATGCCAATAGTACGATAGTTTGCTACCAACTAATCTTCAAAATGTAATGAAAAAGCAATCATACGGGTTTGTAATTTATCGAAAACGCTGGAGTATTTATTGGCGGCATCGGGAATGAGAATATTCGATAAACCATTACTAATTTTTAATTCGGGCGATAAAACAAAACTTGGGAAATAAATATTACAACCAATTCCGCCTTCAATACCAAAATCGGATGATTTAAATTTTACTTCTTTGGCACTTTCAACGGTGGTATTGCTCGAAAAATAGATATCGTATTTTATTCCTCCAAACACATACACCCGAAAATTATCTATTCTGTCCGAATTAAATTTTACGTGAATGGGTAAACTTGCAATATTAGCCGGAAGGGTTTTCTTTTGATAAATGGGTTCGCCTGGTAATGGATATTTTAATGTATAAGTAAAGTATCGGGCACTGCCAATAATAAATTGCGGATTAGCACGTATTTGAAAATGATCGCTTAATCGGCCTGTGGCTAATAGCCCAATAGTAATACCGCCACTGCCACCGGGTAAAGCCACTAAAATACTATCGCTTTGTAAAAATTTACTCGATTTTGATGCATGAAGATAGGAGTTGTTATAACCCAATGTTAAGCCAAAAAAATAAGGTAAGTCGTCATGTTCCAAACGATTTAATTCTTTTTGGGCAAATAAAGAATTTGCAGCAACAAGGCAGATAAATACCTGCAAAATTATTTGCTTCCGCAATAAATGGTGCATATACCTAAACTAAGTGGTTTTAAATATGTTTGGGTAAATCCTGCTTCATGCATTACGTTTAAAAATGTTTGTCTTTCCGGAAAAGCTTGTACACTATTATTTAAATATTGATAGGCTTTTTTATTTTTTGAGAAAAGCTGAACAATGGTTGGTGCTATAAATTTCATGTACAAATTATAGAATAATTTGAATATTCCTTTAGGTTTCGAAAATTCGAGTATTACCGCTTTACCTCCGGGCTTTAATACTCTATGCATTTCTTTTAATCCTTGTTCTAAATTTTCAAAATTTCGAACACCAAAAGCAACAGTTATTGCATCGAAAGTATTGTTATTAAATAAAATTTTTTCGCTATCGCCTAATTGTAATTCTATGGTATTGTTTAAGTTGGCTTGATCAATTTTTTTTTGAGCTAAATCGAGCATTCCTTTACTAATATCAATTCCAATAATTTTATTAGGATGCAGCATTTTATGCGTCATTAAAGCAACATCGGCTGTGCCGGTAGCTACATCTAAAATTATTTTCGGGTTATTTTTTTTTAGTTGATTGATGGCTTTTTTTCTCCAACTCACATCAATTCCTGCACTTAAGAAACGGTTAAAAAAATCGTATTGGGTAGAAATATTATTAAACATTTCTGCCACTTGTTGTTTTTTGTTTAAATCGCTGTTACTGTTTGGAACAATTATATCATGGTCAAACTTTGTCATGCCTGCGAATATATTAAATTCTAAGTGTACTTATAACTTATCGGGTTGTTATAAGCCTCCTTTAACAAAACATAGTAAATCCTATTATCTTCGTATCATAAAATGAAAGCAATTATTTATAAATCAACCGGAAGTTGGTATGTAGCTAAAACCTTTGAGGGAAAATTTTTAAATGCACGAATAAAAGGCGTTTTAAAAATTGATGAAATAACATCAACAAATCCTGTTGCGGTTGGCGATGAAGTAGAAATAGCTTGGGAAGATGAAACAGAAACCAATGCAATAATCAGTTCCATTTGTGATAGAAAAAATTATGTAGTTAGAGTTAGTCCGCATAATAAACATCAACAACATATTGTAGCTTCTAATATCGATCAAAGTATTTTATTTGTAACGCTTAAAGATCCAAAAACATCGCAAGGGTTTATTGACAGGTTTTTAATTGCTTGCGAAATGTATCATGTACCTGCTGTAATTGTTTTTAATAAGGCCGATATTTATAAAGAAAAAGAAATACAACGGTATAAAAATCTTCAGCAGATATACGAGTCAATTGGTTACAAAACATTATTAGCAAGTATATCTAATGGCGAGGGTGTTGAAGCAATAAAATTAGTAATGGTTAATAAAGTTAGTTTACTAAGTGGGCATAGTGGGGTAGGAAAATCTACTTTTATTAATGTTGTTTTACCTCAGCTCTCATTAAAAACTCAGGATGTAAGCGGATGGAGTGGTAAGGGAATGCACACAACCACTTTTGCAGAAATGTTCGATGTATCTTTTGGTGGAAAAATTATTGATACACCGGGTATTCGAGAGTTTGGATTAATTCATGTAAATAAACAAGAACTTGCTCATTATTTTCCCGAAATGCGAGCAATTATGCAGCATTGCCAGTTTAATAATTGTTTACATATTAACGAGCCCGGTTGTGCTGTTAAACAAGCCGTTATTAATGGCAATATTTATGAAGAAAGATATAATAGTTATGCTACTATTCTATTATCTATTAAAGAAAAAGAGTGGAGTTAGTACTTGTTAAGTTTAAACTTTGGTGCCTTTTGAGCATCTTTAATTGCTTTAGGATCTCCGGCTGCTAATCTGCCCGCATCAACATTTTTACCATTAGTTGGACAACCATTTTTTGGTGTGCGATGAAAGATACTGCAAGCATTCATCAACATAAGTACGATACATAAAATTATTATTCTGTTCATCGTTAAAAATGCTTTAATCTTACAACGAAAATAGGGGTTATTTATTTTTAGGGGCATCATTATAATCGTTAAACCACGATGCGTATTGTATATAATTATTCGCTATTCTGTTAATTTCTCCATGTACTAGCTCTTTTGTAATGTCTTTTAATTTTTTTGCAGGAACACCGGCATAAATAGTTCCGGTTTCTACAATAGTTCCTTCTGTTACAACCGATCCGGCAGCTATAATAGAATTGCTGTGTATAATACATCTATCCATTACAATAGCACCCATGCCAATTAGTACATCATCTTCAATTGTACAACCATGCACAATGGCATTATGGCCAATAGAAACATTATTGCCAATAGTGGTTGCATGTTTTTCAAACGTGCAATGGATAACTGCTCCATCTTGTATGTTTACCTTATTACCTATTTTAATGTAATTCACATCGCCACGTACAACTGTATTAAACCAAAAACTACAATTATCGCCTGTAAATACTTCTCCAATAATAGTTGCAGTGGGTGCCACAAAACAATTATTACCCAATTGCGGATGTTTATTTAAAACCGGTAGTATTAGTGCCATAATTTTTTAAAAATTGATAGAAAGCTTAATAAGCAAATATCTCAATTTCTTTTAAGAGATTTGTATTTATGATACTAAACGAGAAAAATAATAATATTGGATTAAATAGACACTTATTTCTGCAACATGTAGCACAAACTTCTGATTCTCCAATTGGTATTGAAATGGTTAAGGCAGAAGGTATTTACTTGTATGATGTTTCGGGAAAAAAGTATATAGATGGTATTTCGGGATTTAGTGTGGCTAATATTGGGCATAGTAATTTGTTGGTAGTTGAGGAAGTAAAAAAACAGGTTGAGCAATACATGCACTTAATTGTGTATGGCGAATTTATTGAGCAGCCGCAAGTAGCTTATGCTAAAATGCTAACCGATAATTTGCCTTCATCGTTGAACTCGGTATATTTTACCAATAGTGGAACAGAAGCAACCGAAGGTGCTATGAAATTAGCAAAGCGAGTTACCAATCGTTCTAAAATAATATCATTTAAAAAATCATATCACGGAAGTACGCAAGGGGCATTAAGTGTAATGGGAGATGAGTATTGGCGTAATGCATTTCGTCCGCTTTTACCCAATATTTATTATGCCGAATTTGGAAGCGAAAATGTGTTTGAGCTAATTGATGATACAACTGCTTGTGTTATTATGGAAATGATACAAGCTGAAGCAGGAATAATTGCACCATCGAAAGAGTGGATACAAGCTGTTAGAGAAAAATGCAATGAGCATCAGGTATTGATGATTGTTGACGAAATTCAAACTGGCTTTGGCAGAACAGGCTCTCTGTGGGCTTTTCAGCAATTTGATATAGTACCCGATATACTATTGTTAGGCAAAGCTTTAGGTGGCGGAATGCCTTTAGGTGCTTTTATTGCCGATAGAAAATTGATGAATACTTTAACGTATAATCCGGTATTGGGTCATATTACTACTTTTGGTGGGCATCCGGTTTCTTGTACAGCTGGAAAAGCAGCATTCACCTTTTTATTGAATGGAAATTTAATTAATACAGTTAAGCAAAAAGAACAATTTTTACTGCAGCATTTACAACATCCTGCAATAAAAGCTATACGAAGTGTTGGTTTGTTTATGGCTATAGAGTTTGATAGTTTTGAAACCAATCATTCTATTATTCAGCGTTGTATTAAAAATGGATTTATAACCGATTGGTTTTTATTTGCACCGAATTGTATGCGAATTGCTTTACCGTTAATTGTAACATTTGAACAATTGCAAGATGTAGTTGAAATTATTTTAAAAAGTTTAGAGTAATTAACTATTAGCGGCAGCTTAATAAGGTGCTACAAGTAAGTACAATGTTCTTGTCTGCAAAATTTTTTATAAATTTCTTCGTATTGCGGAATAATATTTTTAATATCAAAATGCAATGAATGATTATAGGCAGCCTCTTTCATTTCGGCTAAAGCTTCCTTGTTGCCTAAAATTTTAATAGCAAAATTGCTCATGCTTTTTACATCGCCAATATTAGCCATAAACCCTGTTTTATTTTGAAGGATAATTTCGGGTAAACCACCTGCATTGGTTGCAATAACAATAGATTTTGCAGCCATTGCTTCTAAAGCGGCTAAACCAAAACTTTCATATTCACTGGTTAATAAAAACGCATCGCAAACGGCTAAAATTTCTTCAATTTGTTCTTGTTTTCCCACAAATCTAACATGATCTGTAACTTGTAGATCTCGTGTTAGTTCTTCCATAGCATGCCTTTCCGGTCCATCGCCTACCATTAAAAGTTTAGCGGGAATATGTTTTGATACTTCTACAAAAACTTTTATCACATCATCTACACGTTTTATTTTTCTAAAGTTTGATGCGTGTACTAAAATTTTTTCGCCATTAGGTGCAATTACTTTTTTAAAAGCGTCGAAAGGTTTTTTATTAAATCTGCTAACATCAACAAAGTTGGTAATTACTTCAATATCTTTTTTAATGGCAAAATTTTTGTACGTTTCTTCTTTTAAATTTTGCGATACGGCAGTAATGGCATCACTTTCATTAATAGAAAAAGTTACTACCGGTTCATATGTTTTATCTCTTCCTACTAAAGTAATATCAGTTCCGTGCAAAGTGGTTATAACAGGTACATTACGACCGGTTTTATTTTTTATAATTTGCTTTGCCATATAAGCAGCACTGGCATGTGGTATGGCATAATGAACATGTAATAAATCTAAATCGTAATTGGTAATTACATCAACCATAGTACTGGCCAATGCAATTTCGTAAGGTGGATAATCGAATAGTGGGTAGGTGGGAACACTCACTTCATGATAAAAAATATTGGCGTTATATACGTTTAATCTTACGGGTTGCTGATAAGTAATAAAGTGCACTTGATGCCCTTCGTCGGCTAATGCTTTTCCTAATTCAGTTGCCAAAACACCGCTACCGCCAAATGTTGGGTAACAAACAATTCCAATACGCATAAAAAGTAATTATTGTTAAAGCTGTTAGTATTAATTATTCAATGCCAAAAGCTATGTCCTTAATATTTTCGTACAACGAAGTAACAATTAATTTTTCAATAGGTTTATCCATTCATCATAACTAGTTATTTCTTTCAACAAATAAAATATCTTTATCCTATGAAGAAAATATTTTTTTGGATACTGATATTACCCTCAGTAGTACACGCACAAGTAAATGCGGATTCTCTTTTTATCAAGAAAATATCTGATGAGGTTTTAAGTAATGGTAAAGCATATAATTTATTGTACCAGTTAACCAAACAAGTTGGTGGCCGATTGGCTGGTTCTCCGCAATTTGCCAAAGCAGTAGATTGGGGTAAAACTTCCATGCAATTAATGGGTGCAGATACTGTGTATTTACAGCAATGTATGCTACCACATTGGGTGCGTGGTAAAGGAGATAAAGTGCAGATAGTTGCACTGAATGATAAGAAAGTAAATAGGCCATTAGATGCATTGGCTTTGGGTAACTCTTTTGGAGATGGCAAAACCATTACCGCCGAAGTGATTGCAATTAGCAATTTTGCCGAGTTAGAGAAAAGAAAAAATGAAGTTAAAGGCAAAGTTGTTTTTTTTAATTATCCTTTTAATCACACTTATATAATTCCCGGAAGAGCTTATGGAGAAAGTGGTATTTATCGTTATTCCGGTCCAAGTCGTGCTGCAAAATATGGGGCTGTAGCAGTAGTTATTCGATCATTAACCGAGGCTACCGATAATAATCCTCATACAGGTTCTTTGCATTATGATAGTGCGTATCCAAAAATTCCTGCAGCAGCAGTGGGTTTACAAGATGCAGATGCATTATGGAATTATTGCCAATCGAACAAAGTAACAATAGCCATTACCATGCATGGCAGGCAATTGCCGGATACTATTGGATATAATGTAATTGGAGAATTAAAAGGCAGTGAATTTCCGGATGAATTTATTACTGTTGGCGGTCATTTAGATAGTTGGGATGTTAATGAAGGTGCACATGATGATGGAGCCGGTGTAGTACATACCCTTGAAATATTGCGTACGTTAAAAACATTAGGATATCATCCAAAGCATACTATACGATTTGTGCTATTTGCCAATGAAGAAAATGGTTTGCGTGGTGGAGAAAAATATGCAGAAATGGCAAAAGCTAAAAATGAAAAACATGTTTTTGCATTAGAAAGTGATGAAGGTGGGTTTACGCCACGTGGTTTTGGATTTAATGTTACTGCAGCTCAATATCAAAAAATTGTACAATGGCAGCCGTTATTGAAACCGTATGGGGCTTGTGATTTTGAACGTGGTGGAGGTGGGGCTGATATTGGACCGCTGGCAAGTTTTTTTAAAATACCAATGGCGGGACTAAACCCCGATAATCAACGATACTTTGATATTCATCATGCAAGATCGGATGTGTTTGAAAGTGTAAATAAAAGAGAACTATTGCTTGGTGCAATAAATATGGCAGCACTAATTTATTTAATAGATAAAAATGGGATGTGATTTTCTTACCAAAATCTATCTGTTGGTTAAACTATTAAAAAGGTTAAACCTTTTTAATGTTTCTTTGTTTTAGGTTTTTTATTAATTTTTATATCAGCGAAATTGGTTATGAAGTTTAAGTTTAATTTCTTTTTTAGCAATAAGCTAATTGTATTGTATTTTTTCGTTTTAATAGTGGTTCATGGTATTGCCCAAAACAAATTTACTGTAAGCGGTACTGTAAAAGACGAGCAAAGTGGCGAAATATTAATAGGTGCAACAGTAAAAATTCAGGAACTAAATATTAATGTAGTAACAAATGGATATGGTTTTTATTCTATCACAATTCCTAAAGGTAATTTTACGGTAGTAAGTAATTTTACCGGCTATCTATCTACTTCCCAAAAACTTAATATCAATACAAATATTCAATTACCAATTGAGTTACAACCATTCTCCGATACGCTAAATGAAGTACTGGTTTATTCTAAAAAGAATAATGATAACATTACAAAACCAATTATGGGTGTTGAGAAGATTAATATGAAAGAAATTAATAAACTACCTGTTTTATTAGGCGAAAGAGATGTATTAAAAAGTATTCAATTATTGCCCGGAATAAAATCTGCCGGCGAAGGCAATAGCGGATTTTATGTTAGAGGTGGTGCTGCAGATCAAAATTTAATTTTATTAGATGAAGCACCAGTGTATAATGCTTCTCATTTATTAGGCTTTTTTTCAACCTTTAATTCCGATGCCATAAAAGATGTTACTTTATACAAAGGCGGGATGCCGGCTCAATATGGCGGACGTTTATCTTCGGTGGTAGATATTAAAATGAAAGATGGAAATGCAAAAGATAATGTAGTAAGTGGCGGATTGGGTTTAATTTCTTCCAGATTAAATATTGAAGGCCCAATTGTAAAAGATAAAGGATCGTTTATTATTAGTGGCAGGCGAACTTATGCCGATGCATTTTTGCGATTATCGCCCGATTCTAACTTAAATAAAAATACACTCTATTTTTACGATTTGAATGTTAAAGCAAATTATAGAGTAAGTAAAAAAGATCGATTATTTTTATCGGGGTATTTTGGAAGAGATGTATTGGGCTTTGGGCAAAGTTTTGGTACAGACTGGGGAAATGCAACTGCCACTCTGCGATGGAATCATATTATAAGCAATAAAATATTTTCAAATACATCTTTCATATACAGCAATTACAGTTATAATATAAAAATTAAATCGGGTACCGATAATTTTAAAATTACCTCTCAAATTCGAGATTTTAATGTAAAACAAGATTTTGATTATTTTATAAACAGTAACAATAAAATTAAGTTTGGTGCAAATGTTATTCATCATACAGTAACTCCAGGGACTATTGCAGCAACTACAGGATCTAATATTAAAAGCAGCGAAATTCAAAATAAATTTTCAATAGAATCGGCTTTTTATGCATCGGATGAACTTTCTTTAAACAAGGGGATCAATATTGTATATGGATTAAGAGTATCTAATTTATCTGCTATTGGTCCGGGTAATTATTATCGTTATGATTCAACCGGATACATTACCGATACATTACGTTATGCAAAAGGAAAAGTTGCTGCATCTTACTGGAATATTGAGCCAAGAGCTGCAGTAAGCTTTACATTAAATTCATTGAGCTCTATAAAAGTATCGTACAATAGAAATGTTCAAAATTTGCATCTTTTAAGTAATTCATCTACCGCAACACCTACCGATTTGTGGTTGCCAAGTACCAATAATATTAAACCCGAAATTGCCGATCAATTTTCAATAGGTTATTATAAAAACTCTGCAAATAATGTGTACGAGTTTAGTGTAGAAACGTATTATAAATGGCTGCAAAACCAAATAGATTATAAGCCGGGTGCCGATTTGCAAGCGAATGATAATATTGAGAGCGAATTGTTATTTGGCGATGGTAGAGCTTATGGTATTGAGTTTTTTGTAAAAAAGAAAGTAGGAAGATTGAATGGATGGATAAGTTATACTTTATCTAGAGCAGAAGAAAGATTTTCTAAAATTAATAATGGCAATTATTTCCCTGCAAGGCAAGATCAAACTCATAATATTTCTATTGTTGGCATATATCAACTAAGTAAATATTGGTCGTTGTCGGGTACTTGGGTATATAATACCGGAAATGCAGTTACTTTTCCCAGTGGTAAATATCATGTAAATAATCAAACCGTTTTTTTATATACCGAAAGAAATGGTTACAGAATGCCCGCATATCATAGATTAGATATTGCCGCTACTTGGGAAAGTAAAAAAAATAAATTGAGAAAATATCAAAGCAGTTGGACAATAGGTTTGTACAATGTATACGGTAGAGAAAATGCGTATTTAATTCAGTTTAAGGATGATCCTAAGAATCCTAACAAAACAGTTGCGGAGCAAACATCTCTATTTCGGTTTGTACCAAGTATTACCTGGAATTTTAAATTTTAAACGTATAAACGACAGTGTGAAAATGAAAATGAATATCTATTTTTTTATAGGAGCTATATTTTTATGGCAACTTACCTCGTGTAAAAAAATTATTAATGTAGATTTAAATAATGCTCCTTCGCAAATTGTTATAGAAGGTATGGTTACTAATGCCGATATAGCAAAAGTTACCATTACACAATCTGTAAAATTTAGCAGCAATAATGTTTTTCCGCCTATTTCAGGTGCCAATGTATCTATAACAGATAATGCAGGTACTATTTTTCAGTTATCCGAAAGCAACGCAGGAGTTTATACTGCTGCATTCATGGGTGTGCCAGGAAAGACTTATAATTTATTGGTTTCTATTCAAGGCAAAAATTATACTGCCACATCTACAATGCCCTTACAAGTTAATTTACATACTTTATTAACCGATAAAATTCCATTTGGCAGCAAGTCTGTTAATATTGTTCAACCCAAATATACCGACCCTAAAGGATTTGGTAATTATTATCAGTTTGTAGAAACTATTAACCATACCTTAAATCCTAAAATTTTTGTTTGGGATGATAGATATAACGATGGTGGTGTTAGTACAAGACCACTTATAGAGCCCGATAGTACAATTGTTAGTGGCGATACAATACAAGTTGAAATGCGATGTTTAGATAAAAATGTTTATCAATATTTTACTGCACTATCCGACTTGCAAAATAATTCAACTACACCAGCCAATCCGGTGAGTAATATTTCCGGCGGATGTTTGGGCTATTTTAGTGCTCATACCAGTCAAAAAAAGAAAGTAGTAATTCCATAATTTAATAAGGTAACCATAAAATGGTTAAGCCGAGTAAAGTAAAAATATGGCTAATCGCTTATGAATATTGGGAACAAGCAGTTTCCAATGTTTAATAGATTTGGTTTGAATAGTTTCTTCGTTGCTTGTTATATCTACAGCAATACAAAATTTAGTTTCTTGTTTGCAAGTTTCTATAACATCTTTTATTAACTGATTATTTCTATAAGGTGTTTCAATAAATATTTGTGTACAATTGCGTTTATAAGAATCAATTTCTAATTCTTTTATCTTTTTCTTTCGTTCTTGCGAGTCAATTGGCAAATAACCGTGAAACTGAAAACATTGTCCATTCATACCACTGGCCATTAAAGCAAGTAAAATAGAGCTTGGTCCAACTAAAGGATGTATAATGGCATTTAGTTGCTGAGCAGTTTGCACTAAAATTGCTCCGGGGTCGGCTATTGCAGGGCAGCCGGCTTCGCTAAGAATACCAATATTTTTTCCTGCATTAAGCTGATCGATAAATTGCTGTTTTACTTCTTCTTCAGCTTTATGAATAGTAAACCATTTATAATCATCAATTATTATTTCTTTCCATAATTTCTTTAAAAACCTTCGGGCAGTTTTTTCATTTTCCACAAAAAAAACAGAACAGTCTTTTATAGCATTTGTAACATAAATAGGTATAGTTGCAATAGCCTCTTCATGTAAGGTAGTTGGTATAAGATAAACTTTTCCTGCAGGCATTTTTTATTTTATATGGTGTAAAGATACTATTGTGCAGAAGCTAACACAAATAGTACAAATGCTTCAATTGTTATTGTGCAAAATTATTCCGATTCTTTTAAAGGATAAATACTAAATGTTGCTGCAACTATTGCATAAGCAGGTGCTAAAACCCAACCTAATATAGGAATCCAATGCATAGTATAAAACAACATGCCATTACCAATAGCATATCCTTGGTGATTGGTAATAAAAAAAATACTTTCTCCTCTCGGTTTGCTATGTCTGTTCATGCAATAATCGAGCATTGAAAAACCATAATAATAGCTTTCTACAAAAAGTGCAATAATGGGAACTATTAAGCCAATAACAGGAATAATGCTGGCGAAAAGAAGTGCAATAACGTAAATGGACTGACGTATTATATTTCGGGTAACAATGCTACTGCTTCTTTTAATATCTTTTAATAATTGTGATGAATTGAATTGAAAATCTTTTTCTTCAATGATTGCTTCTATTTTTTGACTGAGATAGGCAAAAATGGGTGAGCCAACAAGTAAAAAAACATACTTAAAAAGCGAAAAATAAAATAACATCATTACTAACCATAATGCAAAACTGCTGATAGTGAAAAAGAAACCCATCCAGCCACTATCTAACTTATCTAACCAATTTTTTAATCCTGTTTTTAGGGTAAGCCACTCAATAAAATTATTCGATGTGTGAGCAAAATAATACATGCTTATCATAAATAATATGCAGTACAATATACCCGGAATTAATATCCATTTCCAAAGTTTATGTGTTTTAATAAATAAATGTGCTTTCCAATAGGCCTGCACTGCTATAATGATTTCTTTTAACACAATGGGGGTATTTTTACAACACGAATGTAACTTATTCAATACAAATGAACAATGTTATGGATTTAAATGATTGCTGGAAAAAATTGCCTCAAAGCTTTTATGAACAGGCCGATGTAGTGAACATTGCTAAAGAATTAATAGGAAAAGTTTTAGTAACAAGGTTTAATAATAAATTAACTGCCGGCCGAATTGTTGAAACCGAAGCATACAATGGCATCATAGATAAAGCTTCGCATGCTTACGGTGAAAAAAGAACTGCCAGAACAGAAATTATGTATGCCAATGGCGGGAAAGCGTATGTATATTTATGTTATGGAATTCATCATTTATTTAATGTGGTAACTAATAATAAAAATGTGCCACATGCAGTTTTAATAAGAGCAATAGAACCTTTAGTTGGAATTGATGAAATGCTTAAACGAACTCAAAAAAAACAATTGGATAATACATTAACAAAAGGTCCGGGAAACGTATCAAGAGCTTTAGGAATTACAACAAATTATAATGGAGTAGCTTTAACCGATAACACTATTTTTATTGCTAAAGATGATTATGTGTTGAATGAAAAAGATATTATTGCAACTGCCCGAATTGGGGTTAACTACGCCGAAGAGGACGCTTTATTGCCCTACAGATTTATACTAACTACAAGTAAATATGTTAGCGGTAAAAAAATTAAAACTTAAAAAATGAACATGAGAAAAATAATCGTTTTTATTGCAATACTAATAGTTAATAGCAGTTTTGCTCAAACCAGAATTGAAATGCATCAATTGGTGAATTATCTTTTTGATGCAATGAACCAGCACAATGCGGCGGCTATTGCTCAGTTATATGCTGAAAATGCAGAAATAGAATCACCTAATTGGGAAGGTGTTAAAAAAGGTGCTGCAAGTGCTCAGGAAATTTATTCCAGATATTTTACATCTTCTCCCGATTTAAAATATATTATTACCGGTATTTATATAGATTCTGCAACTGTTATAGTAGAATATACTTCCGACGGAACAATGCTGCAACTTGAAGCCAACACGCCTAAATATATGCTGGGTAAGCATTATACGCTTAAAAATATTACTCGGTTACAAATTGTCAATGAAAAAATTATACGATCTGTTACTTATTTCGATCAGGTTGCTTTTTTACGGCAAGTAGGTTTTTTTGATCAGAAATAATAAAATTTTTTTCTAAAACTTGGGGCAATTAATCGGTTTGTCTGAAGATGGCTTAAATATATAAACCAACGATATTTCAGTTCCGCCAATACCTTGCGATGCAGTTTTTAGGGAAGAAGTATTTATATCGTATGTGGCACCTAATCTAAACCCATTGTATTCTATACCAATATACGGGATAATGGCATCGTTTAAGCGAATCCAACTACCGGCATAAAAACTCGCAGGCACATCTGTATTATTGGTTAAATCAAATTGTAAAGTGCCACCCAAAACAGTTTCTGCAGCTCCGCCTTGAAAACTTTGTAGTGCACTTAAATGAAGTGTAATATTGTTAGCAGCTATAGGAAAATATGTTCCCGCATGTATGGTAGCGCGTGGGTTTAAATTAAATAATCCTCCGGTAAATTGTTGTTTTGGTCTGGTAATATGATAAAGACTCACTCCAAAATAAAAATTATTTTTATCTGTAGTACTGCCACTATATAAAAATCCTGCATTAACATCAATATACTTCGATTTAAGTGTACTGCCATTAAAAATTTCGCTGGTAACTCCGGTAAATCCGTTAGCAGTTAATTGATCTTCGAATTTCAAATTAGATGTATTAATAAGCATATTGGCATACGTAAGTTGAAATCCTACACCAATTTGATGATGTCCCTCTTCATCTAAACCCTTATGGTAGGCTGTAGAAATAGTGGCATAATTAAAATTAACTGCACCTGCTGCGCTATTATCGTTAAAAGCCATAAAACCTAACCCCCATGTATCGTTTGATGCTATTTTATTTTGCATTACAGGAAAATCTATGGCTGCCGTACTGGTAATAAAAGCATTATTAATTGTTGGCCATTGGTTGCGATAATTGCCAGTTACTCTTAAAGTTCCATCAAATTTGCCAGTAAATGCCGGATTTAAAGTTAATGGAGATGAGAAAAACTGACTGAAATGCGGATCCTGTGCAGAGAGATTGCCCAGCAAGAATAAACAAACAATAAGTAGATAAATATTTCTCATTTTCAATGAAAGCTGCTCAATCTATACAAAATGCTGTAAAGAATAATTGCAACTTTTAGATTTAACAAATTTCAATCGAAAATAAAACAATTACGATTGCATTTTGTTTCCAAATGCTAAATCACCGGCATCACCTAATCCGGGTACAATATATCCTTTAGCAGTAAGTTCTTCATCAATATCGCCACACCAAATAGAAATATCGTTGCCGCATTCTTTTTTAATAAATTCTATACCCATTGTACAGGCAATTGCAGCAACAATATGAATAGATGCTGGTTTGCTTTCTGCAATAATATGCTGAATGGTTTTAACTAATGAAGCTCCAGTTGCCAACATAGGATCGCTAATAATTACCAATCGGTTATCTAACGATGGGCAACTCATATATTCTAAACTAATTTCAAAACTGCCATCTCTATGGTGTTTGCGATAAGCCGAGATAAAAGCATTATCGGCTTTGTCAAAATAATTTAACATGCCTTGGTGCATAGGCAAACCGGCCCGTAAAATAGTTGCTAAAACAGGTTGCTGTTCTAATACTTTACTGTTGTGTATGCCAAGTGGGGTTTGCGTTTCAACCTCTTTCCATGGCAAATGTTTGCTTATTTCGTAGGCAGCCACTTCTCCTATTCGCTCTAAATTTCGGCGAAAACGTAAACGATCGTTCTGAATAGTTATATCTCTTAACTCTGCAACCCAGTTGCTTACTAAACTATGTTGCTCACTTAAATTAATCACCATAATGGAAATAAAGTTTTTTGATGGTAGATTGCGGTGGAAAAATAATTCCTAATTCTCAATTAATCTTCAAAAGTATAAATAATGTTTTATAAAGTAATTGGTGTTATGAGCGGAAGCAGTTTAGACGGGCTTGATTTGGTGTTTTGCGAATTGAATGAAGCGGGTGGAAAATGGAACTATACAATAATTGCAGCAGCCTGTTATGAGTATGAACCGGAATGGGTTGATAAACTAAAAAATGCCATCAATTTAAATGCATATCATTATTTGTTATTGCATACTGAATTTGGGAAATATATTGGCGAAAAAATTAATTATTTTATTGAAAAAAATAACCTGCAATTTCAGGTTCAATTAATTGTATCGCATGGTCATACCACTTTTCATGCACCACAGTTAAGGATGACGGCACAATTAGGTGATGGTGCTACAATTGCAGCAACAACGGGCATTAATGTGGTAAGTGATTTGAGAGCAATGGATATTGCTTTGGGCGGACAAGCTGCTCCTATTATTCCCATGGGAGAAAAATTATTGTGGGGCGAGTTTAATTTCTTATTAAACATTGGCGGCATTGCTAATATTTCTATCCAACAAAACAATGAATATATTGCTTTCGATGTTTGTCCTGCTAATAGGGTATTAAACATGTTGGCAAATACTGTTGAGCAGAAATACGATATTGGGGGAAAACTTGCATCATCGGGAAATGTTAATACTGCATTACTTACACAACTCAATTCACTCAATTATTATCAACAATCGTATCCAAAATCGTTGGCCAACAATTTTGGAACAAACACTATTTATCCTTTAATAACTTCTTTTTCATTAGCAGTTGAAGACGCATTAAGAACTTATGTAGAACATATTGCCATGCAAATAGGATATGCACTTACCAACTATTTACCATTTCCGGTTTCGAATAAAAAACTTTTTATTACAGGTGGTGGTGCTCATAATTATTTTTTAGTTGAACGAATAAAAGCAGCAATAGCAGGTTTACAAATTGAAGTAGTTATTCCATCGAAAGAAGTGGTAGATTACAAAGAGGCATTGGTAATGGCATTATTAGGTGTGTTAAGGTGGCGAGAAGAAAATACAGTAATGAATAGCGTAACAGGTGCCATTAGAAATAGTATTGGTGGTGCTGTTTGGATAGGACAGCAAGCATAAATAGGTTACACAAAGTCAAACTTATCTCCATCAAACAAACCTTTGTCGCTAAGCTTTAAATGAGGTATTACCAATAAAGCCATAAAACTTAGCGTCATAAATGGAGAGGTTAAAGTACTTTTTAGTTCTTGTTTGGCCATAGTGTCAATAGCTGTATAATCATTGGCTACCGAATAGGCTTCCTTGTTACTCATTAAGCCGGCAACGGGTAAACTTATAAGTTTTTCGTTGCTGTTACTTACGCAACTAATACCTCCTTTTTCTTGTATAATTAAATTAATGGCTCTTGCCAAGCTATAATCATCTACACCTACTGCAACAATATTGTGGCTATCATGTGCAACCGAAGAGGCAATAGCACCTTGTTTTAATCCAAAATTTTTAATAAATGTTTTAGCAATTGGAGCATTGAAGTATCGGTTTACAACTATCATTTTCAATAAATCTTTCTCTATATTCGGTGTTATGTATTCACCTTCAATATTAAAATCAATTAGCGGATAAATTAATTTATTGGTAATCAGTTGACCATCTAAAGCTTCTATTGCATAAACCTGTTCTATATTTTCTTCATCTGCATGTCCGTAACGTTTTAAAGAAAATTTCATTTGATCTATATCTACTTCTTTACAATTAAAATGATTAATGGGTGTTGATGGTACTGATGGAATATATGTTTGTTGGTTAGCCGCAACTAATTCGCCGTTAATGTAGGTTTGTAAATTATTAAAATGGATGATATCCTTAGCTACAATAAAGTCTGCAGAATCTCCTTCTCTAAGTAAACCTACTTCTAAATTATAATGCAATACCGGATTAACACATGCGGCCTGAATAATTTTAAAAATATCAATTCCTTTGGCAATGGCTCTTGCACATAATTGGTTAATATGACCAATGGCTAAACTATCAGGATGTTTGTCATCGCTACAGAACATTATATCGTTAGGATAATCGTTCAGTAAATCAATTAATGCATCAAAATTTTTGGCAGCACTTCCTTCTCTAATTAAAATTTTCATGCCATACTGTAATTTGTTTAATGCTTCATCGGCGGTAAAACATTCATGGTCGGTAGATATGCCGGCACTAATATATTGTTTAGCTTGTTCTCCTTTTAGTCCGGGGGCATGCCCATCAACAGGTTTATTGATGGCATGGGCATAACTAATTTTTTTCAATACTTCACTATCTCCATTTAATACACCCGGAAAATTCATCATTTCGCTTAAATATTTTATTTCATCTCGCTGCAATAATTTTTTTACATCATCGCTATTTAATGCAGCACCGGCAGTTTCATAAATGGTAGCCGGTACACAACTGGGTGCTCCAAAGTTAAATTTGAAGTTTACTTGTTTGCCATTTTCTATCATAAATTCTATACCTTCTATTCCACAAACATTGGCTATTTCGTGCGGATCGCTAACGGTAGCAACTGTGCCATGCAGCACTGCTAAACGTGCAAATTCGCTGGGTATAAGCATGCTACTTTCAATATGAACATGGCTATCAATAAATCCGGGAAGAATATAGTTTTCTAATAGTTTGTTGTTTATTTTGGTAATAGATTTTATTTTACTGTTTTCTATTTTAATTTCTGCCGGATAGATTGCTTTCTTCCATACATCAACCAAATTTCCTTGTACACAAAATGATGCAGACATATTATTTATTTCAGGTGAGTAATTTGTTATACTAACTTTGAGTTCATTAATTTTTATTTATGAAACTACAGCTTATGTTGGTATTTGCTTTTTTTATTTTGATAGCAAATGCTCAAAAAAACCTTTCACAAATAAACAGTAATTTTTCCGATGGAACCATAAGTATTACACAATATGCTGCTAATATTTTTAAACTCAGTTTTCACTCTCCCCGAAAGACTAACAACCAAAATATTGATGATGCTGTGGTATTACAACCTTTACAAAAAATTAATACAGCATTGATAAACGATGAAGATGCTTATCTATCGTTCGGGAAGGAAGAAAAGGCTAAATTATTAAATGCTTCGTTTAGGGAGGAATATTGCATGTTTCAGTTTGATTTAGATGATGATGAAAAAATTTATGGTGGTGGCGAGCGAGCATTACCACTAAATAGGCGAGGCTATCGGTTTAATTTATACAATAATCCTTGGTATGGTTATGGTGAAGGTGCAGATAATTTAAATTTTTCTTTACCATTTTTTACTTCATCAAAAGGGTATGGATTATTTTTTGATAATGGATCGAAAGGCTATGCCGATATTGGTAAAACCAAATCTAATATTTTGGAAGTTGGCTTTGTAAGTGGCGAAATGAATGTATATGTTATTTTAGGAAAAAGCTATAAAGAAATTCTTACCTCGTACATGAAACTTACGGGTACACAGCCCTTGCCTCCTTTATGGGCAATGGGAAATTTTATGAGTAGGTTTGGATATGAAAGTGAAAAACAAGTTACTTCAATTGCTGCGGCAATGCAACTACATAAAATTCCAGTCGATGCTATTATTTTCGATCTGTTTTGGTTTGGTGATAGTATTAAAGGAACCTTAGGAAATTTAGATTGGATAAATACCCATCAATGGCCTAACCCCCAAAAAATGATACACAATTTTAAAAGCAACAACATCAATACTATTTTAATAACAGAACCTTTTATGCTGCAAGGCACCAAGCAATACAATGCTTCATTACCTTATTTAGCAAAAGACAGTTTAGGAAAGCCGTTTATTATTCCCGATTTTTATTTTGGTAAAGGTGGATTGCTGGATATTTTTAGAAAAGATGTAGGCGATTGGATTTGGAATATACATTATAAAAAGCAAATTGCTAATGGTGTAAAAGGTTGGTGGACAGATTTGGGTGAACCCGAAAAACATCCATCGGCTATGATGCATAATGCTAAAGATGAAGGTGTAATGCGTATGCTGTATGCCGATGAAATACATAATTTGTATGGGCATTATTGGAATAAAAATTTGTTTGAACATTATGCAAAAGATTTTCCAAATGAACGATTATTTCATCTTAACCGTTCGGGTTTTGCGGGTAGCCAGCGATATAGCATTTTTCCTTGGACTGGTGATGTTAGTCGTTCTTGGACCGGACTAAATGCTCAGTTGCCTAATTTATTAGGAATGAGTATGTGCGGTATTCCTTACATTCATAGCGATGCAGGTGGTTTTGCAGGAGGCAATGGCGATAATGAATTATATGTTCGATGGTTACAATTTGCTGCATTTACTCCTATATTTCGCCCTCACGGAACAGCATTATATGCAATAGATAAAAATGCATTTAGTTTTCCGAGCGAGCCGGCCTTAATAGATTCACCGTATTGTACTATTGCCAAATCTGTTGTTGATTTGCGTTATAAAATGTTACCCTATAATTATACCTTGGCTTATAGGCAAGCAAAATATGGAGAACCTTTAATAAGGCCATTGTATTATGAATATTCACACGATACTATTGCCCTAAATAAAGCAGATGAATTTATGTGGGGAGACGAAATATTAGTAGCACCTGTATTGCAAAAAGCTATGCAGCAAAGACAACTATATTTACCCGAAGGCAAGTGGTTTGATTGGAATAACAATATCATGTTAAGTGGAAAGCAAAACTTAAATTATTCGGTTACACTTTCTACTATTCCATTATTTATTAAAGAAGGTAGTTTTTTACCTATGTATTTGTTGGCAGCGGCCAATGTATCGGCTACTGCAAAAAATATGCTTTCTGTAGTATACATTCCTTCTACCAAAAAATCAGCGTATGTTTTTTATGAAGATGATGGAGAAAATAAAAAAGCTATTGAACAACATCAATACCAACTAACTACATTTACTTCTTCGGGAATACAACACAATAAAATAATAGTAAACATTAAAAGCAACGGTAGCGAATATGCCAACAAACCAAATCAAAGGCAATGTAAATTCATTATTCCATTACCTAATAGGCCTAAGCAGGTTATACTAAATAAAAAACTAATAGCAATTGATGCCAATTTAACCAATAATAATGCAAACAGCATTGCCGAATTTAACGATGCTAAACAACAGTTAATTATTTCAGTTGTATTTACACCTTATCAATTAAATACAATAGAGGTTGATTTATAAAATGCAATTGGCTATAAAAATTATTACATATTAAACCAATAATTCATTTTAAATACCAATGCCCTGTTTTTATTTTGTAACAATGGTGTGGTATAGTAATTATCGGTATACACTAAAAACAAATCGCTCATAGGTTTAAAGCGATATTGGAATCGGCTGTTGATATTAAAATTATTATTTTGAGTATTGTACTGAATGAAAGTTGTCCAAAACATTTTAGTGCTAAAATCGTATTCAATTTTTGGTGCAATTAAAAATAGTTTAGTATTGCCATAAGGGTTTGCAAATTGTAAATTATCGTATTCAAAGTTTACCGAAACATTCATGTGGGCAGATTGTCTGTATGTTCCTCCTAAAACAATTGTTGCTTTTGTGCCATTATAAAAACCACCACCTGCTAATTGCGTATAATAGCTAAAAGGTTTTCTAAAATCGGAAGAGAAGGCAGCAAATGCTTGTGTAAAATTATATTGCCCAACAGGCAATGGAGGATAGGCCGAATTGGTAAAAGAAATCGGATATAATAAGTTTAATAAAGTATTGGTTACAGCAAAATTTAAGTTGCTTGTATTAGTAAACAACAAATTATATTGTAGCCTTGTATCGTGTTCGTTTAAACTATTATTTGGGTTAAAGAAAAAGTCGTTAAAAAAATTAATTCTTCGAGTATGTATTGCCGATGTTTTAGAATAAAATGCATACGATACATTATTATAGATTTCTTTATATCCCATTCTAATAGTAGTATCTCGTAGCGCATCGTAATTTTTTATTCGCAAAACATAACCCATATCGGTATAATAATTAGTGCCAACCGATGCAAAACCGGTATTAAAACCTAAATGCCTTCCACTATACCCAATACCTCCATTAATAAAATTATTATCGGAATGGATACCCGATTTATAGGAATGATTAAAACTTGCATACGCTTTCCATGAACCCGATAAATTTGAATAATCAAATTCAGTTCCTGCATTTCTGCCAAAAGCAGTTAATGGATTTTTATTTTTTTGATCCTGTGAAATAAAATTTTCTCTATTAAGTAAATAGGCTTTTATAACCGACCGTTTTAATAAATTATGCTGAATTGTGGCAGCCGAATAATTTTCGGCAGTATAACTTCCCTGATTACCGGTTTGAATATTCAAAAAACCTATGCGAGTAGATTTATTAATATTTCCTGTTAATCTCAACCCCATTAATATAGGGATAGGATTATTATTAGAGTCTAAACCTATTGTTCTTGAGTAAAAAGGCCTAACATCATTTTGCCCCAGTCTTGCAAACAAATCAGAATTTTCTAAAAAAAAACCTCTTTTTTCCGGATAATAAATATTAAATCTTGTGAGATTGGTAACTTGTTTATCTACATCAACTTGAGAAAAATTGGGATTAATTGTAAGATCAAGATTTAAGGATGAGGATAATGTAAATTTTCCATCAATACCTGCATTCATTTTTGTGCTGGTAGGAATATTATTTTCTTTATTTTGGTTGGTATTAGCGATAATATAGGGAATAGCAACTATATTTTTACCGGGTGTTGGTGGTGGTTCATTCCATAGTAACGAACCGGTAAATCCCAAATCCCAAGATTGAAAATTCACAGGTACATGTGTCCATGTAGAGTACTCATTTGTTTTAGGATCTATTCGAATAAAATTAATTCCCCAAACCATTTTATCGGCGGTGTACCTCAATGTTTTAAATGGTATGGCTATTTCTACCGTCCATTTATTTTTATACAATTTTGTAGCTGAATACCATTTATTATCCCAACTCCAAGCACCATCGCTGGTTAAAGGAAGTTGGTCTTCGCTTTGGCCGTTAAAAGCGCTTACTACAAAAAAAAATCCATTTATATGTTGATTGTTGGGGTCAAGAACAATACCAATTCCATCATTGCCATCATGTCCAAAATCTCTTTTTAGTGTTTGGGCAAAAACATTTCCCGAATCGTAAGCAGTAATTCCAATATATAAATATTTATTATCGTAAGTAACTTTTACTTCTGTGTTTCTGGTAGGTCTTCCTTCATCGTTAGGAAATTTTTTCCAGAAAGGCGAAGTAGGTTGTGCATTTTTCCAGGCAGCATCGTTTAATATGCCATCCACTTTTACAGGAGAGTTTGTTTTAGAAATAAGCAGTTGATAGTTTTTTTGAAAAGCCAAATATTGATCATCTTGTTGTGCATATATAAAAGATGATTGAAAACAAATAATTAGCAAAATATAGTGAACAGATTTTATCAAAGTAGTTTTAGCGGCAAAATAATAAAAAATATATGAGGCATTTGTAAAAATAATTGGCAGTCATTCAGCTTAAAGGATAAGCGGCAGTTTATATATCTTTTAGTAAATCGGGTCTTTTTTGTTGCGTATATTCTACAGCTTGTTCGTATCGCCATTCTTCTACTTTTTTTAAATCGCCTTGCAGCAATATTTCCGGCACTTTTAGTCCTCTAAAATCTGCAGGGCGTGTATAAACCGGTGGCGCTAATAAATTATCCTGAAAAGAATCGGTTAAGGCAGATGTTTCATCATTCAATACACCGGGAATTAATCGGCCAACTGCATCTACAATAATTGCAGCAGCCAATTCGCCACCACTTAATACAAAATCTCCAACCGAAATTTCTTTCGTAACATATAAAGTTCTTATTCGTTGATCTATTCCTTTATAGTGCCCACAAATAATTAATATATTTTCTTTTAGGGAAAGTTGATTGGCAGTTTTTTGATTAAAGGTGTTACCGTCGGGGGTTACATAAATTATTTCATCAAATTTTTTTTCTTTTTGTAATTCATCAATCGCATTGGCTAATGGTTGGCATAGTAATACCATGCCTGCTCCGCCGCCATACTGATAATCATCTACTTGTCCGTGTTTATTAATTGCCCATTTTCTTAAATTATGAACCTGTATTTGTAATATGCCTTTTTCTTTAGCCCTTTTTAGAATGCTATGGTTAAATGGACTTTCTAACAGTTCGGGTACAACTGTAATGATGTGAATATTCATACTGCAAACTTAGTTGCTTTTTAGGTGTTAAGAAATTTCCATAAAATCGTCTAAATCTCTTCTTTCCTTTTTGGTGGGTCTGCCAATTTTACTTAAACGTTTTCCGGTATTAAATGTTGCAGCCTGAAATTGTATTCTTTCTATTTCATCGGTGGGTGTAATATCGGTGTAGTATTGTATGGCTTCGGTATGCTTTACACGTTTTTCTAACAAATCTTTTACTTGTATTTTCCAACGTTTAACTTCTGTTTTTACTTCATATTCATCTCCAACATTTACATTTTTCGATGCTTTAATATTTTCTCCATTCAATTTCACTTTACCTTTACTAATTGCATCGGCAGCTTGGCTACGTGTTTTAAATAGCCTAATAGCCCAAAGATAGGTATCAATACGAAGTTTTTTCTTAGCATCGCTCATGTATCAAAAGTAAGAAAAAGCCAAAGCATCTAACATAAAATGCTTGTATAAAAACATGTATGGATAGCTACAATTGTTTAGTTAATGCAATAATTTATCTTGCTAATTTTTTATGTAACTGAAATATTAAATAATGAGTACTTACATACATATTGGTCGGTTTGTTGCAACATTTGGCATTCAGGGAGAATTAATTTTAAAACATGTTTTGGCAAAAAAAATACATTTTAAAAAGGTAGAAGCCATTTTTGTAGAAGAAGTAAAAAATACATATTTGCCTTATTTTATTGAAACAGCCAAACCCAAAAATGAGGAAGAAGTGCTTATACAACTGGAAGGAATTAAAAGTAAAGAAGCAGCGCATTTATTGGTTTATAAAAATGTTTGGTTACAAGAAACCGACTTTAGGCAACTGGCCGGAAAAATGGCGCCTATTTCTTTATTGGGATTTACCATTATAAACAAGGGTGTTACACTGGCAACTATTGAAGAAGTAATAGAACAGCCGCACCAAATATTAACCAGAATTACTTTAAATAATAAAGAAGTTCTTATTCCTTTACACCAAGACTCGTTGCTTAAAATAGATTATAAAACCCAACAAGTAATAGTAAATTTACCCGATGGTTTATTGGATGTGTATCTTGAATAGTAATTAACTACTTTCATTTATTACAATAAAAATGAGTTCTCCTCAAACATATATTGCTCATCTCGATTTAGATTCTTTTTTTGTAAGTGTAGAAATTATTAATAATCCTTCCTTAAAAGGAAAACCGGTTATTGTAGGTGGGCATAATGAAAGAGGTGTTGTAGCTACTTGCAGTTATGAAGCCCGAAAGTATGGCGTGCATAGTGCTATGTCTATGAAAAAAGCTTTACAACTTTGTCCCAATGCTATTATTATAAGTGGAACACGAAGCGAATACACTCAATTTTCTCGAAAAGTAACCAATATTATTGCAGCAAAAGCACCTTTATTCGAAAAGGCAAGTATTGATGAATTTTATGTTGATTTAACAGGAATGGATAAATATTTTGATCCATTTCAATGGACAATTAATTTGCGTAACGAAATTATTCAACAAACACAATTGCCCATTTCATTCGGACTTGCATCTAATAAAATGGTTGCCAAAATTGTCACCGATGAAGCAAAACCTAATGGATATTTATGGGTGTATCCGGGAATGGAAAAAGATTTTTTAGCTCCTTTGGCAGTTAATAAAATTCCGGGAGTTGGTAAGCAAACTTTTTTGCTATTGCAAAATATGGGTATTGCTTTCATTGGCGATATTTTAAAATTTACTTCACAAGAATTAGAACAACAATTAGGAAATTTTGGATTAGAATTATATCAAAAAGCACAAGGTATTCATTGGGGAAAAGTATATCCTTATCACGAAGTGAAATCTGTATCAACCGAAAATACCTTTGAAGAAAATACCAGCAACATCAACTTTTTATTAAGTGAGCTGGTACGAATGACCGAAAAAATTGCACATGAATTACGGAAAGAAAATAAACTCTGCAAATGTGTTGCCGTAAAAATTCGCTATCCCAATTTCGAAACCACTTCTCGCCAAATTACTATTAATGATACCTGCAGAGATGATGAATTAATTGCTGTAGCAAAAAATTTATTTCATCAGCTTTATCGAAAAAATATGCCGGTACGCTTATTAGGCATACGTTTAAGCGAGCTAACTTATTCTGCCATTCAGGCAAACTTATTTGATGATGGAACAAAAAAAGCTAATTTATATAAAGCTATTGATGCAGTAAAAAATCAATACGGTAAAAAATCGCTTCAAACGGCCAGATCAGTTTATCAAAAAAATAATAAAGCCAATTAATATTCTTTATCTTTCAAAAAACATCATCGTTTATGAGAAATATTTTACTACTGTTTGTATTTGCTACACAAATTGCTTTTGCACAAAAAACCATTTTGCATTGTGGTCAGTTAATAGATGTGCAGCAATTAAAAATAAATAAAGAAGTTTCTGTTATCATTGAAAATGGCAAAGTAATTGGTATTGAAAATGGGTACATTACCGCTAATGCAGGCGATAAAGTGGTTAATTTAAAAAGCCAAACGGTAATGCCCGGATTAATAGATTGTCATACGCATTTAGAAGATCAAATTGGGGCTAACAGAATTGTAAAAGAGTTTACCGAAAACTCGGCCGATATTGCTTTTGCTTCTACCGTATATGCCAAAACAACACTATTGGCTGGTTTTACCACTGTTAGAGATTTGGGCGGCTCGGGCGTAAATATTGCATTGCGAAATGCAATTAATAAAGGCATTGTGATTGGCCCACGAGTATTTACTGCCGGGCGAATTATTTCAAGTACTGGTGGGCACGGAGATCCCACTAACGGTTTACGTAATGATTTAATGCACGATAAAAATTTAAACAGCAATGTCGCAAATGGTACCGATGAATGCAGAGCTGCTGTAAGATTGCGTTATAAAGAAGGAAGTGATTTTATTAAAATAACAGCAACCGGTGGCGTATTAAGTATGGAAAAAGATGGTGCCGGTGCTCAATTTACCGAAGAAGAAATTAGAACAATTGTTGAAACAGCTAAAGATTATGGAATGAAAGTAGCCTCTCATTGCCATGGAGCAGAAGGAATGAAACGTTCGGTTAGGGCAGGTGTTAATTCTATTGAACATGGAACTTATATGGATGAAGAAACGATGGAACTAATGAAAAAAAATGGTACTTATTTAGTTCCTACTATTATTGCAGGAAAATCTGTTGCAGATTCTGCTACCAAAAAACAGGGTTTCTTCCCCGAAGTAATTGCTCGTAAAGCAATGGAAGTAGGTCCGGTTATTCAAAACACTTTTGCCAAAGCATACAAAGCAGGCGTTAAAATTGCATTTGGTACAGATGCCGGTGTATATGCACATGGAAAAAATTGGATGGAATTTGTGTATATGCATGAAGCCGGAATGCCTGCTTTAGAATGTATTAAAGCTGCTACACTAAGTGCCGCCGATTTAATTGGCAATGATAATATTGGTGTTATTGAAAAAGGTAAGTGGGCCGATGTTATTGCTGTTGATGGAGATCCTTCGAAAGATATTTCTGTAATAGGAAAAGTAAAATTTGTAATGAAAGCAGGTGTTGTATATAAAAATGAATAGCATTTAAAAACAATACCACATAAAAATGTGGCATCGAAATATTATCCTTTCCATTTTCTTAGCTGTTGAATTACAGCTCTTAAATCTTTTGGTATTGCTGCTTCTAATTCAAAAACTTCATTATTTAAGGTAAATTTTAATTTCCAAGAATGTAATGCAAGTCTTGATAATATTGGTTTTTCTTCTTCGGCATATTTCGATAATTTAAAATTTCTTTTAATAGCAGATAATAAAATAGGTTTTCCATCGCCATAAACTTCATCGCAAGCAATACTATGACCAATATGTTTGGTATGAACTCGAATTTGATGCGTACGTCCGGTATGAATTTGAAACTGCACCCATGAAAACGTACGAAAAGGTTCTAATACTGTATAATCGGTAATAGAAGGTTTTCCTTTTTGGTGTGTAATCATAGAACCTTTTCTCATACTATTTTCCATAATAGCTACATCAATAGTTCCTTCACTTTCTAATAAAGTGCCATGTACTAAACCTACATAATATTTTTCCACTTCTCTTCCTTCAAATAATTGCGATAATTGTTTATGTGTAGTTTCATTTTTTGCAAAAACAATTACACCGCTGGTATCTTTATCCAATCGGTGTACCGTAAAAATTTTACCTAACTTTTGTTCTAATAATAGTTTTAGCGAAATTTCTTTCCCTTCTCGGTCGGGTATTGATAATAATCCGGAAGGTTTATTAATAGCAATAAAAGAATCAGTCTCCCAAATTATTTCCGGCTTCATATTTATTTTTTCTGGTGAAAGATTGATTCATGTATTTTAGTAAGCGTACTTCTTTTTCATTCAGCATACGCCATTTTCCCCTTTCTACATTTTTTTTGGTAAGGTTGGCAAACATCACTCTATCAAGGTTTCTAACATCATATCCCAATTGTTCAAATATTCGGCGAACAATTCTGTTTCTTCCGCTATGAATTTCAATGCCTACTATACTTTTATCTTTTGCATCAATAAAAGCCAGTGCATCGGCTTTAACAAAACCATCTTCTAACGTTATGCCATTGGCGATAGTATCAAAATCTCTTTTTGTTAAAGGTTTATCTAATTTAACCTCATAAATTTTCTTAATTTCAAATGAGGGGTGTGTAAGTTTTTGGGCTAATTCTCCATCGTTGGTTAATAACAAAACGCCTGTAGTATTTCTATCTAATCTTCCAACAGAATATACTCTTTCTTTAGTGGCACCTTTTACTAAATCGTAAACAGTTTTTCTTCCTTCGGGGTCTTTAGCTGTGGTTAAATAATCTTTAGGTTTATTTAATAAAATGTAAACCAAGTTTCGTTGTAAAAAAATTTTCTTTCCTTTTACCTTCACATCTTCGTTGCCACGAACTTTACAACCCGGTTCGTAAACTACATCGCCATTAACGGTAACTAAACCTTGTTTTACCATTTCAGCAGCTTCTCTTCTTCCGCAAATACCACAATAGGCGATAAATTTATTTAAAGGCATTTGTTCTATTACAGGTTCTTGATTGCGGGTTGAAAGTTGGTTTTTGGGGTGGGTATTATTTTTTTCTATAGCCTGCGATTTAAAGCCGGTAGTTGGTTGTTTAACATCAATTCCACGTTGTTGTTCCCATTTTTTTCTGCGAGCTTCGTCTCCGGCTGCTTTGGCTTCGGCTTTTATTTTTCTTTTTTCTTGGCGAATGGCTTCTTTCTTTTTAGCACCTTTAAATTCGGGCTTAATAAATTTTTCAAATCCTTTATTTGTTGTCATATTATGTGGTTTGCTGTTTTTCAACAGGTGATGCAAAAGTAATTAAATTAAAATAAGTTGGTTCTATTGAAAAGAACTTCTTTTAAAATACAATATAGTGTTATGCCTATTTTGTATTAGTTTTTTGGGAGCATAAAGGAGTAACTATTTAATAGGCTGTTTATTTTTTTAATCATTTTGTAATCGTTCTTTTTCTTCTGTATTACTGGGCGAATTTGCATGATTTGTTTTAATAAACCAATTGCCTAATTTGTACACTATCACTAATCTAACACCTCTTGTATCAAAATAGTTCTGGTATACTTGCTTTATATTGTTACTTAAATAGAAGTATTGTGGATTAGCAGTTTTAAAAATATCTGTAGCATAAAATCGGAACTCTAATCTCTGTTTTGGAATTAAATAATTAAACCCTATATCTAATTGAAAAAAATTTTTCTTATTTCTATAATTGTATATTCCGGGAATATCATCTTCTATATTTAAAATACCAATCAATGTTTTTTTTGTATCAAAAGGAATAGTATTATTTAGTGTAAGTATACTTCCATACCCTTGTGCATTCGCAAATTCTTGTTTGTTTGATAAATACCTCAAATAGCTAAAATTAGCTTGTATCTCAGACTCTAACCATTTAAATTGGTTGAAAGATTTATAAATACTAATACCATAAGATTGTAAATTCAAAAAATTGTCCGTTTCTTGAATTTGATTGGTTATGTTAGAAGGGTCTAACACTACATATTGTCCAAATTGATTAATTTGATTGGAATAATATAATTTGGCATTGAAAGAATTGTTGTGAGTATATGATAATTCTATATTACTGATAAATGAAGGTTGTAAAAAAGGATTGCCAATAGCATAATTATATTTACTGATATACCATTTAAAGGGGTCTAAATAGTTATAAGGTGGTCTGTTTATCCGTTTGGTATAATTGATAGATATATTACTTTTATTAGTTAAATCATGAGAAATATAAATTGATGGAAATAGATTAATGTAATTATTAGTATTGGATTGATTAGTTACAAATGAATTGCCGTTAGTTTGAGTAAGTTCTGCTCTTAATCCTCCTTTAAATGACCAATTGCTTATATTTTTCTCCATACTATAATAGGCCGCTTGTATATTTTCTTTATAAGTATATTGATTGGATAATGAGGGTACAAGAATATTACTGCCATTTATAACATCGAAAAACATGCTATTAGATGTGGAGTTGATAAATGAAAATTTAGAACCGGTATTAACTGTACAATGAAATAGCGGAAATACAAAGTCTATTTGAGAAGTATAGATATTATAGTTTTGACTTCCATTAGTATTGAAATTTTCGTTTATATAGTTAATGTTATTTATTTGGGTAATAGAAATAAAAGGTCTGCTATTGTATATGTTATTATTTAAATAAGCAGCATCAACTGTAAAATAGGATAGTTTATTTGGAAGCAAGTGTTTAAAAAATATATCTGCATTATAGGTATAATCTTTAGTGGTAGTTACACCGTTTGATAGTATGGTAGAATCTGTTACATTGCTTTTAGCGTTAATAAAATCTGTTTGATTTTTAATATCGCTTATTGTTTGTTTATTAAATATTGGTGTTTGAATATTGACAATAATATTTGAATTGGCATTAAAATTATACCCCAATGTTACCTGTGCATCAGAACTTAGATATTGCCATTTTTTAGGATTAAACGTTGTATTAATTTCACTGGGGAAATAACTATAGTATTGGTTTTGATTGAGATAAGTATTATTTCCGCCTTGAATTTTTCCTTCAAAGAAAAATTTTTTATCAACATAATTGATATATGCAGCACCCATATACGACGAATATGTTCTTTGTTTATATCCGGCTTGTAAATATTCTTTCCAGCCGGGATGTATGTTTTTTTTCATAACAATTTTAATAATCCCTACGTTGCCTTCTGCATCATACTGAGCAGGGGGAGAAGAAATTATTTCTATACTTTTTATAGCGTCTGTGGGTAATGTATTAAGATAACTCAAAAGCGAGTAGCCATTTAGCCTTATAATATAATCATTGATATAAACCAATACAGATGCTTTACCAGCCATACTTATAGATTTATCGGAAACATGAATAGTAGGTAATAGTTTTAAAATATCTATAGTTGCTTTACCTCTTGTTTCTATATTGCTTCCAATATTTATTATTAGCCTATCTGATTTCGCTTGTATTAATGGATTTTTTGCTTGTACTGTAACTCCTTGTAAATTTTTTATCTCGGAGTTAAGGATAAAATTGATGGTAGTATCTTGGCTTATATAGGTTTGTAATTTTATTGGGGTATATCCAATCATGGATATTGATATGTTGCAATTTCCTTTTGTAACATTTTTAAAATAATAATTACCTAACGAGTTGCTTAGTGTTACTGAATTATTTATCGAATCAACAGATGTTTTGACTGTAGCAAACTCAATTGGAGTTCCGGTTATATTTTTTATGTTTCCTTTTAGGGTATATTGCGATAAGGAATACGAGCTATACAATAACAGCAAAACAATAAATACTAATTTCATACAATTGCCTGTTAATAGAAAACAAATGTATTTTTTTTTACATATATTAATATTTTATTACGAATTGTTTTTTATAACAGTAGGTTAAAAATACTTAAAACACGTTTTATTTATAAGGGCAAATATTTTTATTGTGTGTGAGTATCATTTAAAATCTGTCTTTATTGGCAAGCTGGCCACAAGCTGCATCAATATCTTTACCACGGCTACGGCGTAATCTGGTATTTACTCGGTGTTTCTCTAAATAACTCATAAACTGTTCGGTGGTGGCTTCATCGGGTTTGGTAAACCTAAAATTATCAATGGGGTTATACTCAATAATATTTATTAAATCGGCTGGTACTTGTCTGTATATTTTTACCAATTCTTCTGCATCTTTTTGCGAGTCGTTAAAGTTTTTAAAGAGAATATATTCGAAGGTTATTTCGTTTTCTGTTTTTTTATAAAAATAATTTAAAGCATCAATTAATGCTTTAATATTATTGGCCTCGTTAATGGGCATTATTTCATTGCGTTTATAATCGTTGGCAGCATGTAACGATAGTGCTAATTTAAACCGAACATTATCATCGCCTAATTTAATAATTTGTTTTGCAATACCTGCCGTAGAAACGGTAATGCGGCGAGGGCTCATACCTAATCCGTCTTCGGCACTTATTTTTTCTATTGCTTTTAAAACGTTGTTATAATTTAATAAAGGCTCGCCCATACCCATAAATACAATGTTGCTTAATTTTTTTTCATACATTTTTTCGCTTTGCTTATTAATTAATACCACTTCATCATAAATCTCATCGAAATTTAAATTGCGTTTGCGTTCAATATAGCCGGTTGCACAAAACTTGCAACTTAGGCTGCAGCCTATTTGCGAAGAAACACAAGCTGTTTTTCTATCTTCCGTAGGAATTAATACACCTTCTACTTTAAAACCTTCTACAGTAGCAAACCTGCTTTTAATGGTGCCATCGGTACTGTATTGTGTAGTATCTATTTTTAAGGCAGGTAAAGAAAATGCTTCAGATAATTTGCTGCGCAGTTCTTTACTTAAATTAGTCATATCATCAAAACTATGGGCATGCTTTTGCCATAGCCATTCGTAAACTTGTTTGGCTCTAAAACTTTTTTCGTTAATGGCGGAAAAGTAGTTTTCTATTTGAGTAAAGCTGAGGTGACGAATATTTTGCATAGTCTGCAAAGATAAGGTTCATTATGTTGATGGAGGTAGAAGTTTCAAAGGGGGTAATTAAAAATTGATACTGCCAATTTTAAAAAATATTTTATCTTGAAAAAAATTTAACTGTATGAAAAAATTGTTTGCTGTAAGTTTCTCTGTTATTTGTTTATCGGTTGTATCCTTTGCACAAACCGATTCAACCGGAAAAGATATCTTAGGAAAATATCTTTTTCCCGATGGCAGCGTAGTAGCCGATGTTACTGTTTCGTTTGTAGATAGTACATTATCAATGACCTCTTCTGCAGGTACTTCGGAATTGCTAAAACAAGGGGTAGATGTGTATACTATTATTGCTTTTCAAGGAACTGCACAATTTAAACGCGATAGTATAAGTAAAAAAGTAACCGGCGTTATTATAGATGCAATGGGCTATCATTTAGAAGGGATAAGAGATACAGCCACAACTACAGCTACTTCAACCACAACTACATTTGCGCCAATTTGGTTAAGAAAAATGAACGAACAAACCGAAAAAGCAATAGTGATAATGCAACATAGCCATGCCATATTAGAAGGCAAACAAGAGCAATTCTTTTTGTTGTAAAGTTTGTTGTTCGCCGGTTTGTAAATTTTTTATTACTGCAATATTTTCTTCTAATTCCTTACTGCCAATAATAATAGCGTAAGGAATTTGTTTTTTATCGGCATATTTAAATTGCTTATCAAATTTTGTTTGTTCATGAAATAATTCGCAAGCAATATTTTTATTGCGTAGTTGTTGCATTAGTTCAAAAGCTTTTTTGCTTTCAGCTTCGCCGAGGTTAAAAAATAAAACTTTGGTACCAATTTGTACTTCGGTAGGAAATAATTGTAGTTCCTCCATTACATCATAAATTCTATCAACTCCAAACGAAATGCCCACACCCGGAATATTGGGCACGCCAAACAATCCGGTTAAATCGTCGTAACGCCCGCCGCCGCCAATACTGCCCATTTGTACGTTCTTGGCTTTTACTTCGAAAATGATACCTGTATAATAGTTTAAGCCACGAGCAAGTGTAAAATCAATAACAATATTTAGTTGATAGTTCAATAAAAATTCAATTTCTTCAATACCGGTTTTTCCTTTTTCGTTTTGTGCCAACAATGTTGTTAGTTGCTTAATTTTTTCTTCATTACTTCCGTTGATGGTTAAATATTTTTCAATAATATCAATTTGATTTTCTGTTAAACCTTTTTGCAGTAATTCTTCTCTTACTTTACCAATTCCAATTTTATCTAATTTATCAATGGCAACAGTTATATCGGTTAGTTTAGCTTCATCACCAACCACCTCGGCCAATGCGGCTAATATTTTTCGGTTGTTTATTCTTATTTCAACATCAATTCCTAATTTTTCAAAAGCAGTGGAATAAATAGTAGCCAATTCTACTTCGTTAACTAAAGATTTACTGCCTACTACATCTGCATCGCATTGATAAAATTCTCGATAACGGCCTTTTTGTGGCCTATCGGCACGCCATACAGGCTGTATTTGATACCGTTTAAAAGGAAATGTAAGTTGGTTATGGTTGATAGCAATATAACGTGCAAATGGAATGGTAAGATCGTAACGCAAAGCCCTTTCGGTTATAAAAGATGTGTTTTTGCCCAATAAAATTTTTGTAAACTCTTCGGTAGCTTTTTCGTTTTTGGCGGCATTATCTAAACCATTATTTAAAATTTTAAAAATCAATTTATCGCCTTCTTCTCCATATTTACCCATTAATGTTTCTAAATTTTCCATTGCAGGTGTTTCTAAAGGTTGGTAACCATATACTTCAAATACCGAGCGAATGGTATTAAAAATATATTGGCGTTTGCGAACAGTGGCTGCATTAAAATCTCTGGTGCCTTGTGGTAATGATGGTTTAGCCATGTAGGGTAGTATTAGTTGTAGTATTAAAGTATAATTTATTTTATTTTAGTGCCTGCATATTTGCTAATTACTTTTTCGCATGCATCGTTAAGTAAAGCAAATACTGTATGATAACCTTCTTCTGTTCCATACCATAGATCGGGCACATTTAAATTTTTTCCGGGATATAATTCGTTTAGCAATAAATCTACTTTATTTTCATCAAAAGCATCTTTGCTTATGCGTTTAATTTCGGCATAATTGGTAGTATCCATTGCATAAATTTTATCAAACTCAAGCATATCTTCTTTGCAAAATTGTCTTCCTCTTTGATAAGAAATATCTATACCATTTATGAGTGCTACTTTTTGCGATAAGTGATGCGGCATTTCTCCTACATGATAGTTTGCCGTTCCGGCACTATCTATTTTCCATTTTAGTCCGGCTACATTTGCTTTGTGTTGTAAAATACCTTCAGCCAATGGACTTCTGCAAATATTTCCTAAACAAACCATTAAAATCTTCATGCGGCAAATATAATATTGTTGAGTAGTATCTGTAAAAGTTCAAAATAGCGTGTTATTGCTGTTTGTGGATTATTGTACTATAAGCATCTTATTGGTAACTAAAAGAAATAGAAAGGCAATGCTTGCAAGCAATATATATAAATAAGAGCATTTGTTATGCAAACGTTAACGGTTATTTTTATTTCGGGTGAATAAAATTATTTTCTAAATTGCCCACCTTCTGGTGGAAATAATTGATTGTAAATGGAAAAATCTTTTAGAGAAAGACAAAGGAAAAATTATACCTTAATGCGTAGCATTTACGATGTTACCATGGTAATTTTATTACTTGGAATGGCTGTAGTAATGTTTTTTGGAGAACATTTAAAAATTGAAATAGTAGCCGATATGGATAAAACATTTCGCTACTTTTTTGGTGCTATATGCTTATTATACGGGGGATTTAGATTGTATTTGGTAACTAAGCAGGATTATTAGTATGAATAGAATTAGCGTTATTGCCTTATGGAGTTGTTTATTTTTTGTAAGCTGTACCGGTAACAAAAAAAATAAAATAAATACTTACGACACTCCTGCTCAGGGAACCATTTATATAAGTGTGGATGAAAGTTTTAAACCCGTAATTGAACAACAAATTAAAGTATATCATTCTTCTTTCCCCGATACAAAAATTATAGCATCATATAAATCAGAAATAGATTGTTTTAAAGATTTAATGAAAGATAGTACAAGAATGATTATTGTGGCCAAAGGATTATCGAAAGATGAATTGAATTTTTTTGAAAATAAACTATCTTTTAAACCACAATATGCTGAATTGGCTTACGATGCAGTTTCGGTAATAATCAACCAACAATCGAAAGATAGCGTGTTTACAATGGCCAATTTAAAAAACATATTAAGTGGTAAAAAAAACACTATTGCCGTAATGGATGGAAAAAATGCCACAAGTACGGTAAGATTTTTGCAGGATAGTGTTTTAAAAGGTACAGCATTTGGTAAAAATGTAGTAGCCGTAAATGGAAGCCAAGCAGTAATTGAAGCTATTAAGCAAAATTTAAATGCAATTGGTTTTATTGGCTCTAGTTGGGTAGGAAATATAGAAGAGCCTAAACAAAAAGAAGATCTTAAAACTATTAAGTTGGCATTAGTTGAATGTGTTAAGTGTATCGAAAAAGATCTTTTTGCAAAACCTTCGCAAGCAACCATTACTTTTGGGCAATATCCGTTAGCAAGGCCATTATTTTATATTTTAAAAGAAAATTGGATGGGTTTGGGAACAGGGTTTATGAACTTTTTGAGTATGGAAAGAGGGCAGTTAATTTTTAGACGAAGCGGATTGGCTCCGGCAAAAATGAGTTTTTTAAAACGAATCAGTAAAATAAAAGAGCAAGAGTAATACTAACTATAAAAAAAGCAAAATGAAGTAGCTATCTTTTTTTCTTGTAGCAGCATTGCTAACGTTTCAATTTAGTAAAGCACAAACCTTAGCCGATGCAATTAAAATGGTATGTGTAGATAATAAACATCATGCTGCCGATGAATTATTTCAAAAATTATATACTGCCAGTCCTAAAGATCCGGAAGTAGTATATTGGTATGTTCAATCTTTAATAGATGGTAATCCAACTAAAGAAGAATTAAACAAAGCAAATCAGGTAATTCAAAAAGCATTGAATGAAGGAGTTAATGCACCCTTACTTTGGGTAGCATCGGGACATATAGAATTATTAAATGGCGGAGATATTAATAGTGCCAAACAAAAATTTGAACAAGCAATTACGGCAACAAAAACAAGAAAAGGAGAAAATCCGGTAATACTTGCCGCAATTGGACGAGCCAATGCCGATGGAGGCTCTACCATTGGTGACCCTAATTATGGAATAGAAAAGTTAAGGCGAGCAGTCGAATTAAACAAAACAGATCCTGATATTTATGTTAGTATGGGTTTGTGTTATCGTAAATTGGGCAGCGATTTTGGTGGTCAGGCCGTACAAGCTTTTACCGAAGCAATTAATCGCGATCCTAAATGCGCCAAAGCATATTATCAAATCGGAAAAATATATCTAAGCCAAAGTAATAAAGATGCTTTAGAAGAAAATTTCAATAAAGCACTAAATGCCGATCCTACTTTTGCACCAGCTTATCTTTCACTATTTACCTATTATGCTGATAAAGATGTAAACAAAGCAAAAGGATACTTGGATAGTTTTTTAAAATATGCCGATAAAGATCCGGAAAATGATTTCTTCTATGCCGATTATTTATTTCGTGCAGGAAAGTATAATGAATCTATTGCAAAAGCAAAAGAAATTGAAGCCAATACCGTTGCAAAACCTTTGCCTAAATTAAATGGGTTATATGCATTTGATTACGATAGATTAGGCGATTCTGTTAAAGCAAGATATTATATACAAAAACTTTTTGAAACGGCTCAACCGAAAGATATTTTAATAGAACATTACAATCTTGCCATTAAAATATTTTCTCGTTTTCCGGGAATAGAAGATTCGGCTATTGTATACATACAAAAAGCAATGGATGCAGATACATTAAAAACCGATAAAATTAATTATGCCAATCAAGCCGCAGATATTTGGGAAAAGGCAAAAAATTATCCCGAACAACTAAAATGGTTACAAAAAGTGGTTGCATTAAAAGGTTCTGCCGGTGAATATGAATACTATAAATTAGCTACAGCTGCTTTTAATGCAAAAGATTATGTGCAAACCATGTCTATTGCAAAAGATTATATCAATTCTTTTCCCGATAAACCTCAAGGATATTTTTTCAATGTGCGAGCAGCAAAACTTATAGATACAGCTACAGCAATAGAACCCCTTATTCAGCAAAATGATTTTTTGATGAAGGATACCACCAAAAATAAAAAAATCATTTTCAATAATGATTATTTTCTGTTGGTATATTATGCCGAAAAATTAAAAGATAATACCAAAGCATTAGAAATTTGTGATAAAATGTTAGAGTTATATCCAACGCCCGGAGAAGAAAATGAATTTGTATTAAAAACCAAAGAAGTATTAGAAAAGGCCTTATCAGCACCAAACAATAAACAGCCTGTTCAAAAAAACGACAATGCTTCCAAAAAATCATCCAATAAGCAATCACCCAAATAATTCTTAAACTCCTCTTATTAAGAGGAGTTTTTTCTTTTATTTAATTTGTGTCGCTTATTTTTGCAATTCAATTTTCAAAATATAGATTATGCATTGGCTTTTGTTGGCTTCAGATGCTACTAATAATTCAGCTTACAGTTATTTTCCTATTGGCATTCAACTGATTTTTGCAGCAGGCTTTGTGGCATTTATGATTGCATTATCTCAATGGGTAGGGCCAAAGAGAAAAACAAACGATAAGTTGCAAAATTTTACCAGTGGTATTGCCAGTCATGGCGATGCCCGACAGCCAATGGCCATTAAATATTTTTTAGTGGCTATTTTATTTGTATTATTCGATGTAGAAGTTATTTTCTTTTACCCGTATGCCGTAAATTTTAGAGAATTGGGCTGGGCTGGTTTTGGTGCTGTTGTAATGTTTGTATCCTTCTTTTTATTGGGTTTTATATACATTATTAAGAAAGGAGCACTAAAATGGGAAGACTAAAAAAATATTTAGTAATTAAAATTAAAAATTAATAAAGTAAACAAAAGGCATTTTAGCCTGTAATTATTAATTATTAATTGTAAATTCTTAGTTATGCGTCCGGTACGTTTTAATATTCATCCTAAAACTGCAGAAATTTCAACTGCAGTTAGCTTTGTTCCTGCCCCAAATGGTTATTCGGGAGAAGGATTTTTTACCGCGAAAATGAGTGATGTTGTAGGATTAGCCCGAAAAAACTCAATATGGCCATTGCCTTTTGCTACTTCTTGTTGTGGTATTGAGTTTATGGCAACTGCTGCTGCACATTACGATTTAGCTAGGTTTGGTGCCGAGCGTATGGCATTTACACCACGGCAATGCGATTTAATGATGGTAATGGGAACTATTTCTAAAAAAATGGCACCGGTGGTTAAACAAGTATATTTACAAATGGCCGAACCACGTTGGGTAATAGCTGTTGGTGCTTGTGCAAGTAGCGGGGGTATTTTTGATACATACAGTGTATTACAAGGAATAGATCAGGTTGTGCCGGTAGATGTATATGTGCCGGGTTGCCCACCAAGACCCGAAGCTATTTTAGATGGATTTATGCGTATTCAGGATTTAGTAGGGCAAGAGAGTATTCGCCGAAGAAATAGCCCACAATATCAGGAATTATTAAATAGTTATGGTATTGAATAAATTATAAAAAGAAGGCTAAAGATTGTAGTGTTATCAAATATTAAATTATGATTTTGACCAACGAAATAATTCAACAAAAACTAATTGAAAAATTTGGAAATCAAGTGTCGGGTTTTGATGAACCTTATGGATTATTGAGTTTTGAAGCACCAAAAGAATTGAATTTAAAAGTATTACAGTTTTTATATGATGATGCAGATTTGCAATTTCAATTCCTAACCGATTTAACGGGAGTTCATTATCCGCATCAAATAGAACGTGAATTAGCAGTAGTGTATCATCTTCATAATTTAAAACAAAATATTCGTTTACGGTTTAAAATATATACTGCTATTGAAGCTCCCGAGGTTTTTACAGCAACGCAATTATTTTCTACCGCCAATTGGATGGAAAGAGAAACCTTTGATTTTTTTGGAATTAAATTTATTGGCCATCCTAATTTGAAAAGAATTTTGAACGTGGATGAGATGGATTATTTTCCGTTAAGAAAAGAATATCCTTTAGAAGATCAAACAAGAATTGATAAAGATGATGAAATGTTTGGAAGAGGAGGAACAAATAGTTAATAAGGCAATTTGATAAAATATTTTTCGATAAACATACATTTTATGAATAAAATTAATTACTGGATTCAGGCCAACAAAGCAAAATGGTACGGCAGTATCAGTATGGTGGCTTTGTTAATTTTTTTATTTGTGAAGAATGGTTTTTGGAATGGTGTTGCAGTGGGAATGTTTACTGTATCTTTTTTTTATTTTCTTGGAATTTTAATTAAGCGAATAAAAAATAATAAATAGTTACATTGTTGAATAGATATATGAACGTACAAGTGAGTAACACAACTAAGTTTAATTGATAAATAAAAGCCGGAAGCATCAATAATATCATGTTAGAAAAAGTCCATAATCATATTAGCTTACCCGAGGGTTCAATAGAAAAGCAAACCACTACTATTAATTTGGGTCCAACGCATCCTGCAACGCATGGCGTAATGCAAAATATTTTGGAGTTGGATGGAGAAAGAGTGGTTAGTTCTGAGCAAACCATAGGATATATACATCGGGCATTTGAAAAATTGGCCGAGCGTAGACCATTATATCAAATTACACCCATTACCGATAGGCTAAATTATTGTAGTAGCCCTTTAAATAATATGGGTTGGCATTTAACCTGCGAGAAATTATTGAAAATAGAAACACCTAAGCGAGTAGATTATTTGCGAATTATTATTATGGAATTGGCAAGAATTGCCGATCATTTAATTTGTAATTCAATTGTAGCAGTAGATGCAGGTGCTTTTACAGGCTTTGTATATGTAATGCAATACCGCGAATTAATTTATGAAATATATGAAGAAGTATGCGGCTCCCGCCTTACTACTAATATTGGGCGTATTGGCGGTTTTGAAAGGAATTTCTCAAATACGGCATTTGAAAAAATAGAAAAATTTTTAAGAGAATATCCTAAAGTTTTAAAAGAATTTGAAACATTAATGACACGCAATCGCATATTTATGGATCGGTTACAAGGTACCGGTGGCATCAGTGCAGAGCGTGCTTTGAATTATGGATTTACCGGCCCTAATTTACGAGCTGCCGGTGTAGATTATGATGTACGTGTACAAAATCCCTATAGTAGTTACCAAGATTTCGATTTTAAAATTCCTATTGGTAATACCGGAGATAATTACGATCGCTTTCAAGTAAGAGAAGAAGAAATGTGGCAAAGCTTAAGTATCATTAATCAAGCATATCAAAAAGTTCAAGCATTTAAAGGGGCAGATGCAGAAATATTTCATGCCGATGTTCCTGAATATTATTTGCCTACAAAAGAAGATGTATACACCAAAATGGAAGCATTAATCTGGCACTTCAAAATTATTATGGGCGAAACAGATATTCCAAAAGGCGAAGTATATCATTCAATTGAAGCAGCAAATGGCGAATTAGGATATTATCTAATTAGTGATGGTGGGCGTACACCTTTTAGGCTGCATTTTCGCAGACCTTGTTTTATTTATTATCAGGCATATTCCGAATTAACAAAAGGTGCTATGCTAAGTGATGCTATTATAACAATGAGTAGTTTAAATTTAATTGCAGGAGAATTGGATGCATAAACATACGTCTTAATGGGCTTGTGCTTATGCATTTTATTAATGTTATAAAAATAAAATTTCCCTTTTAGGGATGGGATTTATGAAGTTTAACGAACAACAATTAGCAGAGTTTAACAGATTAGTAGCTCGCTATCCTGAAGGAAAGCAGAAAAGTGCTTTATTACCGGTATTGCATTTAGCACAAGAAAGTTTTGGCGGATGGCTAAGCGAAGAAGCCTTAAACTATGTTGCCGAATTATTGCAAATAAAACCTATTGAAGTATACGAAGTAGCTACGTTTTATAGTATGTATCATTTAAAACCTGTTGGCAAATATGTATTCGAAGTATGCCAAACAGGGCCATGTATGTTACGTGGCAGCGATAATATTATTCAATACATCGAAAACACATTAGGCATTAAACCCGGCGAAACCACAGCCGATGGATTATTTACTTTAAAAACAGTTGAATGTTTAGGAGCATGTGGCTATGCACCAATGATGCAATTGGGTAAACATTATAGAGAACATTTAACTAAAGAAAAAGTAGATGCTATTATTGAAGAATGTAGAAAAAATGCAGCGGTTAATAATTGATAGATATTGAAATAGGAATACAGGTAAAAACTATATAAGTTAGAATATAAAAATATTGAAAGCTTAATATAAATGGCAGTAAAATTATTATTAGAAAAAGCACACATTGAAGGTATTCGTTCGTACGAAGTATATCGGCGAGAAGGCGGCTACCGCAGTGTAGAGAAGGCTTTAAAAACAATGAGCACCGAAAATATTGTGGACGAAGTGAAAAAA
>DAHXOT010000035.1 GCA_027364735.1 Hydrotalea sp.
GCTTTGGTGGAGGTAGTAGCGGCGGCGGCGGTGCAAGTGGTAGTTGGTAATTTAATGAAAGATTATTTCAATAATATAATTATTTAATTTAACATTGTATTGCTCATTTTATTAATAAAAAAACAAAAAACCTTTCATGAAAAATTTATTATCGGCTCTCGGCCTTGTATTGGTTGGGTTTAATGTAAATGCCCAAAAAATTGGTGCAACCGTTGGATCAAAAATGCAGGTGGTTGTTGCTATAAAATCAACTACTACTGTTACCCAAATGGGGCAGGATATGGAAATTCCATCTACTTCTGAAATGACGGATAGTTTTGAAATAAAATCGGCTTCAGATAAAGAAATAGTATTAAAGAGTGTTGCTAAAAGAATTAAAGTTTCTGTAACATTAATGGGAAATGAGCAGAATCTTGATTCTGATGACCCTGCTTCTGCCAACAATCCGCAAATGGCTGAAGTGTTTAAAAATATTAATAAACCACAAGATATTACGGTTGAATTAGGTAAAGCAACATTTCCTGTAGATGCTAGTTCTGGTGTTCCTGCAGCAGATGATATTGCTTCAATATTGTATACTCCTTTTAGTGCAACAGAAAAGGAGGGTGCAAATTTAACCGATTCTGCTACTAATGCCGATGGTTCTAAAGTTGTAAATGTATATACTTTGCAAAAAGTTACTCCTCAAGAAATTACTGTAATGGTTACCAGCAAAGGAAAAATAGTAGGTACAAAACAACAAATGGGTATGGATGTAAAATTAAATATGGAATCTTCTTCAACAGCTACTCGAGTTTATTCTGCAACAAATGGATTACTTATTTCTGAAGCAAAATCTTTTAGTGCTTCGGGTAATAACGAAATGATGGGTCAAACAATTCCTGTTAGTAGTAAAGGAAATTCTACTATTACCGTTAAATAATTTTTATATATCTAGTGATTAATAATAAAGCCACACTGAATAGTGTGGCTTTATTTATTGCACATGCTGCATTTATTTCTTTTCGGGAATTTGCGATTTAATATAGTCTGCTTGTTCTTTCAATCCTGCTGCCTCTTTTTTATTAATTAAATTCATTAATAAAAAATTATTAATGAATGGATCTGTTTGGCTTTTGTATGCTTGAGGGATGGCATCGCGGAATTTTACTATTTGATCTACGCCTCTTTTTACTTTTTCGGTATTTTTTACTTTAGCCATTAAAGCAGTTAAAGATTGTAACTGCTCGAACTTGGCTTGCGATAAAGGAGTTTTTTCAAACTCGTTTAAAATAAAATCAAAAATATTTTCATCGCCGGAAGCAATTAAAGTTGCAGAAATAGCACTTGATAGTTTTCCTTTAGCGGGATGAGTACTGAGCTCTTTGGCTATTTTAAATGCCGATGTAGAGTCAATAGTTAATAATGCTTCTAATGCATTACCTGCCACTGTATAGGATGAGTCATATACAGCTTTAGTAAATAAATTTTTATATTCTTGTTTTTTATATCGGCCTAAAAGTTCAATAGCAGTAGCACGTACAACAGATTTAGGATCTTTGGTAGATAGTTCTAATAAAATAGGTTCTGCAGCAACTTTAACTTCATCGTTAGAAATATTTATTTTGTTTAAAGTATAATTACGCAAGCTATAGTATTTGTCTTTCATTGCTAATTTTAATAATTCAATAGCTTTCGAATCTGATTGATTTTTTGCAGCAAAATCTACAGCTTCTCTTCTATCAACATACAATCCGGCATATTTATACTGGTGAATGTAATTATCTAAAGTTTTATTTTCAGTTTTCTCGCATAATAAAATTTTATCGCCATCGAAATTAATTAAATCGGGTTTGGATGCTGCTTTAAATTCAAAAGTATCTGCTGCATTTTCTACCCAAACTTTATGGCGAACTTTTTCTGAACCATTATAAACATCAATGTAAACAGGAAGTTTAAATAGTTTATTTTCTTGTGTTTGTTGTACAAAAACTTTAGCTAATTTTTCGTTGTCATTATATGCGTAAGTAATGTTTAGTTTTGGATGCGCACTACCGAAATACCATTGATTCCAATACCAATTTAAATCTTGACCGGTTACTTCTTCAAATGCTAAACGTAGTTGATGTGCTTCGCCATTTTTAAATTTATTGGTGGTGAGATAAAGATGTAAAGATTTAAAGAAAGCACTATCTCCAACATAATTGCGTAGCATATTTAAAATTCTTCCTCCTTTTGGATAGCTAACCTGATCGAATACATCTTCTTTATTGGCATAATAAAAGCGAACTAAATTTTTAATATAATTTTCAGGATTTGATAAATAACTTCTAATGCCTCTATAATTTACTTCATCTCCGGCATCTTTCCCGTATTTATGTTCATTCCAAAGTGTTTCACTAAAATCGGCAAATGACTCATTTACTGTAATATTGCTCCAGCTTTCGCAGGTTACATAATCGCCAAACCATTGATGAAATAATTCGTGTGCTATAACATCTTCCCAAGCATTGCCATCAATTAGTTCGCGGGCATCTTGTTGGGCATTTTCGGCATGTAAAGTAGAGGTTGTATTTTCCATAGCACCACTTACGTAATCGCGGCCAACAATTTGCGAATATTTATACCATGGAAAATCAACACCTGTAACAGATGAATAAAAAGCAATCATCTCGGGCGTATTACCAAATATTTTTCTGGCAACCGGTGCATATTCTTTTTCAACATAATAGCTAACTTCTTTTCCTTTATAGTAATCTTTAATAACAGAATAATCTCCTACACCCATAAAAAATAAATAAGGCGAATGTGGTAAATCCATTTTCCAATAATCGGTTCTGGTACCATTAGTATGTTTGGTTTGACTAACTAATTTTCCGTTAGAAAGTGTAACATATTTAGATGGTACTGTCATGTAAATTTCTTCTGTACATTTTTGATTGGGTTTATCAATGGTAGGAAACCATGCCGAGTTGGATTCGGTTTCGCCTTGTGTCCAAATTTCTATAGGCTTATTCTTATCTTCTCCTTTTGGATTTATAAAGTACAAACCTTTTGCATCATTAATAGCTGCGCTGCCTTTTCGTTTTAGCTCATTAGGTTTCGATACATAATCTATAAATACAATATAATTTTCCGATGGTTTGTATGTTTTATTGAGGTGAATAAGTAGGGTTAGCGAATCGTAACTGTATTTTAAATCGGTATATTTTCCATTATTAAAAAGGGCAATTTTATTAATGTTCATTCCTTTAGCATCCAACCTTAAAGAATCTGTAGCATAAAAATGCGGATGCAAAGTAATCCATGCTTTTCCATACATATACGATTGGGCATAATCAAATTTTACCTCCAATTTTGTATGAACCAAGTCATTAATTTTAGTAGCCGAAGCTCTGTAAATTTTTTTCCAACTAGTATCAACTTTATTTTGTTGGGCATTGGCAAAAACAAAAGCCAATAAACTAAAAGCAAATAAAATTTTCTTCATAGTAATTTTTTATGATAGATAAAGATAATAGCTTAATATGCCAACTTGTTCTTAATTTTTTAAAAAATTTTTTTTAAGGATGAGCGGAGAATTAAATATAAAACCTACTAATTAAAGTAAATTTGTAGCAAATAGTATAGTAATGAAAGGGTGTAATATAAAAATGACAGTAATTAGTGCATTGTTTTTATTTGTTGTTTTTTTGGATGCGAGTGCACAAACGCCTCATTTTATTTATGTGCAAAATGAAGAAAAAAAACCTTTTAATATTCAATTAAACGGGCAAACTTTCAATTCTACAGCTTCGGGTTATATTATTATCTCTCAATTACTTTCCGGGAAATATTACGTATCAATATTTTTTCCTAAAAATATATATCCCGAACAAAAATTTATGATTGATATTAATTCAGAAGATAGAGAATTGGCACTTCGAAAATCATCCGATAATGAATGGAGTTTATTTGATATGATTCATTTCAATACAATAATTTCTGAGAAAGAGCCTCCTTTGCCCCAAACCTCAAAGGATACAACAGTTGTTGCTAAAACAGAAAAGAATGACTCAATTTCAATACCAAAGGAAAGTAATAAAATACAGTTAGATGATACTATTAAAACTATGCCGCCGTTTCAGCAAAATAAAATAATTATACAGCCTGAAGTAAAAATACATACTTCACCTTCTTTAAAAACTACTGTAGCAGTTAATAAAATTTTTGAAAAAATAGCTGCCAAAGGAGTAGATCAAATCTATATTGATAAAACAAATGCCCGATTTGATACAATTGCATTATTTATACCAATAAATGAAAATGACGGTATAGAAAAAATTAAAGTGGCAGAACCTGTTAAACCAATGCCTATTACTGTAAATAATCCACCTATTGATCTCCCTGGTAAACAGCCATGTGCTGCAACAGCTTCGGATGATGATTTTTTAATTACCCGCAAACAAATGGCAACTGCAACTACCGAAGAAGATATGTTGCGAGTAGCTAAAATTGCCATGAAAGGAAAATGTTATACAACCATGCAATTAAAAAATTTAAGTGTTCTTTTTATAAGTGAAAAAGAAAAATTAAGATTTTTTGAAATTGTTAAGCCATTTGTAGCCGATCTGCAAAACTTTTATCTTCTGCAAAATCAATTTTCCAATCCGGAATATTCCGAAAAATTTAAGTTATTACTGCAAAGAGATTAAAATGCATCGATATTTTTTAGAAATAGCATATAAAGGCACTCGCTATAGTGGTTTCCAAATTCAAAAAAATGCTATCACTATTCAATCTGAAGTAGAAAAAGCTTTACAAATATTCTTTAAGCAAAATATACCCTTAACAGGCTCATCCCGAACCGATGCAGGCGTACACGCAAAACAAAATTATTTTCATTTTAATTGTAATCGAGAAATAATTACCACAGATATTTATCATCTAAATGCAATTTTACCAACCGATATTACTGTTAAAGCAATTGTTGAAGTAACATCTCAAGCACATTGTAGGTTTAATGCCATTTCCAGAGTGTACGAGTATTATCTTTATCAAACAAAAGATCCTTTTAAAGAAGATAGGGCTTGGTACTATCCTTATTCAGTAGATAATAGCTTATTAAGCGAAGCTGCAGAAGTTTTGATGCAATATCAAAATTTTGCTAGTTTTTCCAAGCGAAATACCCAAGTAAACAATTATATATGCCATATCCAATATTCTCAGTGGAGCCAAAGACAAGGGATGATGGTTTATTCGGTAAAAGCTAATCGGTTTTTAAGAGGAATGGTTCGAGGTTTGGTAGGCACAATGCTACAAGTAGCTCGGCATAAAATTACCATTGAAAATTTTAAACAGGTTATTGAATCGGGAGATGCATCAAAAGCCAATTTTGCAACCCCTGCACATGGATTATTTTTAGCAGAAGTTAATTTCCCGCAAGATATTTTTTTCTGCAACTAATGAAATGACTTGTAAAGTACCCAAAGAGAAATCCTATTTTTTAGATACCGATGTTCTTAACAAATAATTAATCGATTACCTGTTATATGATATAGCTCAATACATCTCCACCCCCTGATATATTTAAGCTGAATAATAGATAAATTAGCAAATACCAGCAATTAAAAGAAATATACATGGATGCTATAATGAATCTACAATTATATTGAATAAGGCATTACCGTTATTATAAATATCAGAACTCGAGTACATTTTTAAAACAGTGGTGCTTGAGGTGAGAGAAGCGGTAGTAGCTATGTTGTAGTTGCTGATAAAGTAGCAAAAGAAGTGTCAATAGCGATAAATAAAAATTGAAGTATAAAATAATTTTCCGCTGAAACCCATACAGGATAGGTCTTCCAGTAAAATTTAAAAACTATTTTCAAAAAAGATTTGGAAAGAATAAATCTGCTCTTATCTTTGCACCCCGCAAATGAAAAACGGATGTTCTTTGAAGCCAAGTTTTGAAACGAGAGAAAGAAAAAAAATAAAATAAAAAGGGAATAAGATTTGGAAGTTTCACACACATGATTATCTTTGCACCCCGCTTAAAAAAATAAGCATTATTTCTTTGAAAATTCTTCTTGGTTTAGATAAAAAAATAGCAATTAAAGTTTGTAAATAAAAAGCTATATCGTATCTTTGCCGTCCGCTCAAAACGGAAGTTTTTTGAAAATAAATAAGTCAAAAAAAATAAAAATAAATTTTACTTTTTTTGGTTAAAATAAAAAACAAACGTAACTTTGCAACCCCAATCAAAAATGGGTAGTAAAATTAAGTTTAAAGATCTTTGAAAGTTTGGAAGCAACAGCATTCTGAAATCATTTTCAGGATAAGGTTATAAGCACAATTAAATTAAATCCGACGTTAATTTTCGAATGAGATTAATAGTCAGATCAACTCATTTACAATGGAGAGTTTGATCCTGGCTCAGGATGAACGCTAGCGGCAGGCTTAATACATGCAAGTCGTGGGGCAGCAGAATATAGC
>DAHXOT010000004.1 GCA_027364735.1 Hydrotalea sp.
ATTTCTAAAATATTAGATGCTTGTTATCAATATAACAGCGATGCATTATTTATTCTTAGCTTAATGCATCAATATGAGGATCGTGGCAGTTTAAGCAAAAAACAATTACAAGGCTTACACTCAAAAGCAAGTAAAATAAAACACTATTTTTTAGTATATTGTCTGTAAATATAATTTTATTTTATGCTTCTCAAAAAAAGGTTCATAATAAATTGGGCTCTTTTCAGCTTTTTGCTTTTGTTCTGTTTTTCATGCAAGCCAACTCATTTCATGATGAAATTATCAGATTTTCAGCCTAAATCTAACAAAAGGGATGCATTAGAATGTGAAGTTTATGAAATTTCGAAAAGAGATTCTTCTTTTATAAAAAATTTGGTAGTGGATACTTTTCGTACATACTATCGGCCGTTAAACGATTTTCAGCATGTGTATCTTCAAATGAAAAAAAATAGAATTGATTCGCTTGGTTATAAAGTTGAATTGGCTCAATTAATAAAAGAGGACAGTTTATTTTCATTAAATAATACTGCACCATTCAGAGGGCATGAAATTTTTGATGATGATAGTTTAGGCAATGCCGATATTAAATTACTTATTGCAGCTAATAAGGCTAAACAAGAAGTGCTGATAATTGTTGATGAAAATAATAATGATACTTTTAGTGATGATAAAATTATAAAGATCACACCGTTGAATTACAAAACAGTGTTTGATACTTTACATTTTGATGTTTCTAATTTAAAAGTAAAAATAAATGGCATTACTCAAACGTACACTCAACGTGTAATGATTAATCAAATAACTTACAGAAATGCGTTGGACAAATTAAAGTTTAGTGAGTTTTTAGAATTTAATAATCCATGGATATGTTGTAGTAAATATTATACCGGGGAAAAGAGCATTGGATTAAATAAAAAATATTTTCTTTTTGATTGTTTTATCTATAATATAGGTTTTCCAAATTATGATCAAATTATACTTACCAAATACCCAATAAAGAAAATAAAAAATAGTAGTGATGAGACTTTTTTTTACGGAAAAGTTTTTAAAATTAAAGAAAACACTTTTCGCTTAGATTCAATAAGCAACAAAATTGCTTTTATTTCAAGAATAAAGAAAATACCACAAAATAACTATTTCAAGGATAAGCTTAAGTTTTTATTTAATTCGGATACCGATACTCTTATATCTGTTGCTCAAGAGAAAAATGGCTTTCAAAATTTATTACGGGAAAATAGCGGCAATTTAATTTATATAGATTTATGGGCAAGTTGGTGTATTCCATGTAGAAACGAAATGAGCTATTTAAAAATGATACGAAATGAATATGCCGGAAAACGAATTGCATTTCTTTACTTGTCGGTTGATGAAAATAGAAGTGATTGGATAATGGCAAGCAAGCAGGATAGTATAGAAGCGTATAAGCTAAATTATTTATTACAAAAAGGTTGGGATGCCGATGTAATAAAGAAAAATAATATTGCCAGTATTCCGATGTACATTTTAATTGACAAGAATGGAAAGCTTATTGATGCCAATGCACCCCGCCCCAGCAATCCTGCCTTAAGAAGTTTATTAGATAAGTATTTAAAATTGTAACTATGTATGCTATTGCTTTATTAACTGATTATCCATGGTATTTCCCGTATTTTATTCATTCATGTAAATATTAACCCTACAATTGATTTTATTATTAAATTTAAGAAACATGAAAACAGTAAAAATGAGCCTTGCAAACATACAAGGTAAACTTAGTAGAAATGAAATGAAGCAAATAATGGCTGGAAGTAGTGGGTATAATTGTGCACCTAAAGGTGCTGAATGCCCCGCTCCTGGAGCTACATATGATGGATGTTGTAGTAGCTGTAATAACATATACAGTCCATCTGGTAAGACTTATTGTAATTAACGTTTTTTTGAAATTAGTTTTAGAATCAGTTATAATTTTTTTGTTATATCTTATTCTTTATAAAACCTAATATTATTTAAATGAAATTCTTTTTTTTCTTTTTTTTATTAAGTTGGAATATTATCCAAATTAATGTATACTCTCAAAGTTCATTGAATAGATTTGTTTTGCATGGAAAAGTAAAAGGTATATTAAACAATACTAAAATTTATTTTTCAGGATTAGACAAAGTGAAAAATTTTAAATTAGATACTGACTGTGTCATAGTTTCGGACGGGCAGTTTGTTTTTAAAGGCAAGCTAACTACCCCGATCGCATTTAAGCTTCAATATATTGATAGTAGTGGAGGTTATAGTTCAAGTTTAATGATTTTAGATAAAGGGTATCAAGAAATAGAATTTTCTAAAGATAGCTTTCTGCAAAAAACATTTGTAATTAAAGGTTCCCCAATTAATTCTATATTAATAAATGAATATTTGCCACTTTTAAAGGAATATAATTATTTATTAAATGATTGGTATTTAAGGATGAATAATCTGTATGATAAATATGAAGGCATTGATTTAGAAAAAAAAGAGAACAATTGAAATATGATTTAAAAAATAGAATTGAACCGATAAAGGATACTGTATTATTTAATTTCACCAAAAATAGAAAAGAATATGTATTATCTCTCTGGTTATTATTGAATGAATTAATATCGAATGGATATAAAGAAATTTATAGTAGAACCTTAAATTTAATACCACCTAAAAATTTACAAACTAATCTAGGAATTCATGTACAATCAATATTGCAAAATTTTAAAAGAACTGCAATAAGTCAGTATGTTCCCAATTTAAAAGTATATACTTTAAATAAGAAGCCCATAGACTTAAGTACTGATTCTTATAAAAAATCTTCATACACGTTGATTGATTTTTGGTTTGCACATTGTGGTGCATGTATTAGACAATTTCCAATACTGGATAGTATAATAAAAAGCTTTCCTTCTGAATATTTTAATATAATAAGTATAACAGTCGATAATAAAGAGTCTATCAATGAAGCTATTGATATTTTTAAAAAGTATAATTTAAAATGGGAATTATTATGGGATATCGGTGGAAAAGAAACTATAAATCTAATTTCAAATTCTTTTCCATCTAATTTGTTAGTGAATAAAGATGGCATTATCTTATTTAAAAATATTGAACCTGAAAATTTAAAAAAATTTTTAGAGACCAAAAAAAATAAAGTGAATGCAAATAGTTACCCACTTCAATTTTTGATTGACCAAAACGGAAAAATACTTGCAAGGGTTACAGCTAATTTAAAAGAAATTAAGCAGAGTATTGAAAAGCGTTTAAATTGAAAATATTTAATATACTCTCTTATCTTATTAATTTGCTGATGCAATCAATAAACTCAACATATTACATTTAGGTATGAATATATTATGAGAACAATTTTATTATAATTTGATAAAATATTGTTGAAATAATACTAATTGGTTATGAAATTTATCCAAACTTTATATATTCAAGATAATCAGAAGGTCTTGTCAAATTCATTTGGTTGGGCTGCTCCCGAGTTTCATTTGATGAGTTGGTGTTTAAGTTTTTTGCAACTAAAAAAGTATTATGGGGATATTGAATTATATGCCAATAGCCCTGCTGTAGAATTGTTGGTTGGATATTTAAACCTGCCTATGGTTTTTTATTTCCTGAAATTATTGAGGGGTATGATTTTTTCCATATACAAACATCTCGGTAACATGGATTGTGCATTTACTTGTTTAAGTATGGCAGCAATATCATTTTGCGGTATTAATACCAGAGTTAAACAAAAAACGGCAATTTCTCGCGATGATATTCCTTATTATGAGCAAAAATAATTTTCTTATCTTCTTACAAAAAAGGTTTTCGCAATTAATTCCTACATAATTTGCGGAGCAATGGATAAAAAAAAGAATCGGGTAGATGTTATTTCTAAAATATTAGATGCTTGTTATCAATATAACAGCGATGCATTATTTATTCTTAGCTTAAT
>DAHXOT010000010.1 GCA_027364735.1 Hydrotalea sp.
TTGTAAGGCTTTCGCTTTGCTGAATGTTAGGCTTTGCTAAGTTCACAAAGTCTTTATAATCGTATTTTATTAAATAGTCTGCTAAATCAAAACCCTGTTTCCTTTCTGCTTCGGTGGCTTTGCGTTCCAGTAAATCGGAAACCGTAAACGTGGCAAGGTGTGAAAGTTCTTTTGCTTTTTTACTCCAAATTTCAAACACTGTGGGTTTGCCCTCTTTAGGTAGCGAACAGTCAGGGAATAGTGTAACAGTTCGCCCCTTTAGTATGCTGCATTTATCAATATTCAATCCGTGCAAACCGCTACTGGCAACCCAAATAAACTGAGGTAAATAAACGCTGGCAATTACAGCCGTTTTTTCACTTTCAACTATCGCAACGGGTTTTGTTTTCTCAATTAGCAAGTGTTCACCAAAAAAGCATTGTTTTAAGCCAAATTCAGGCTGTTTAATTAGCTTGTGTGCAAATGTAAATTCCTTTTGTCTTTTGCCTGTGGTGGGACTGTAAAGCATTATTTTGCCCGTTCTTACTTTGCCTTGTGTATCAATTTGCCAAAATACCGTTGCCCCGTTCCAATGTTTTGAGGTGGCAATAAAATAACGGCTTACCAGTTGGCTGGCAACCTCAACTCCGAACAAGCTAATAAGGAACTGTACAAAGTGGTTCGTTTCGTGGGCTTTCAGGCTGGCTTTGAATACCTCAATGGGAATAAATGAAATAGGCTTTGGTTGAGGTGTAAGAGGTCGGGGCTTGTATGCTTTGGGTTGGGGTGTATCAAATGAAATATTGTTATCCTGAAAATATTGTTTCGGGGTATAGTGGTAACCGCAATTATTTTCACGGTTGCACCTGCCAACTGTGGGGTGTATGTGTTCGCCTGTTTCCGTATCAATGTAAAGTGAAAAGGTTCTATCCCTTTGCTGGCAACTGGGGCAACGGTAACGGGTATTCATTCCCTTGTATGGTTCTAATATGTATTTGTGTTCACTCATTTTTTAACTCTTTAGTGTAACAGGTGTAACACTTGTAACAGGGTGTTACAGTTGTTACAGTTGTTACAGCGTGTTACAGTCCTTTAAAATTCTACATACTTTCATGTGAGAAATACCCAGTTCAGCCCCTATGTCCCGAAGGCTTCGCCCTTGCTGCTTTAGTTCGCTTACCTTTTCGTTCAGGTTTTCTTTGTCCTTTTCGGTGTGCTGTTTCAGGTGTTCCCATTCCTTACCGAAATTCACAAACTCAAACAATAGGAAATTATGAGGCTTATCAATTTGACAAACACAAACATTTTCAGCATCGTAAATTTGTTCTGTGTTCCTTTGCTTAATCTGTTTCAGGTAGCGTAAATTTTTGTCGCTGTGGCTTTCACCTATTGAAAAGGAACTATCACAAAAGTTTATTAGCATCTTACTGCCTTGTAAATCATTTCGGGTAATTGGTTTTGATAAGTCCCTTTTTGGTGTGTGTGCAAGTGCTAAAATAGAAAGCCCGTATTTGTTTTTTAATGCTTTCAAATGTTTCATTAAGGGTAAAGCATCTTTAGCCTTTTCAGTTTCGTTTTTTAGGTAAGTGAGGTTATCAATGATTAAAACCTTTGCCCCTGTTTCGGTAATGCTTCGTTCCAATGAATGGTTGAGGTAATCCTCAAAGGTTTGGGCTTCGGGCATAGTGACATCGGGGTTTATTTCAACCCGTATAAAGTTGTAATCAAAGTTGTAATGCTGTTCAAACTTTATTGAATATCTGTTTTCAAATTGTTTGTCGCTTAACTCAAAATCAAAATACAAAATTGGTTGCTTTGGTGTTTCCAATTTAAAGCCCCGTATTTGTTCGCCCTTGCTTATACTGTTAGCAATTTGCACGGCTAAAATTGACTTACCTAAATTGGTGTCGGCAAACAAAATACATAGTTCACCCTCAAACCAAAATTCACCAAAAAGCATTTGCGGAATAGGTCGGGTTTTAGCCTGTTCAATCCAGCGGCTGGCTGTTTTCACGATGAACAGTCCTTTACTTTCTTTGGCTTCATTGCCTTGTTTTAAAAGCTGTTCAATATCGGTTTTAATATCCTCAACCCCGATACCGTATTTATCAAATTCATAATTTGGGTTAAGTTTATTATTATCGTTAACTTTACTGCTTGCATTTATAATCTCTTTTGAAGGTGAACTGTATAAGGGTTCACCTTCTTTTTTTATTTTCATAATTTTATTTTACTATTTTAGAAATATCCGCTTTAAACTTCGGACTTGCAGATTTTACTTAGCTAAAGATTTTTTGCGGCTCAGGGGAGTCGCAAGCTCGCTGGGCTGGGAAGAACCTAAAAAATCTACAATCCCTTTTTCTTTAGATATTTTTCGGCTTCGCTGGCTGTTTCTGCCAACGTCTTTTTTCTGCCTTGCTTTAAATAATTAATTAACTCAACTTTTGAAAAGTAACAGCGTTTTGAACGCTTCATTACTGGCAATTCGCCTTTACTAATTAAAGTGTAAACGGTGGGAACTGAAAGACTCAAAAATTTAGCCGTGTCCTGAACTGTTAAAAGTTCGTCTGTTTCGGGTTGTTCGCCCTGTTCTTTTGGTGTGTGTTTAAGGTCAAGTAACAAATTTTCAATATTGCTTAACCTTGCATCAATTGTTTCAAAGGGATTATTCATTTTGCACAAGTTTTTAAAATTACTTGCACAAAGGTTGGCTGGCTTAGAAGTGGGTAACTGGTTACAACTGGTTACAAACTTTATTGATATTCATTTTCAAATATGGTTTTCAAAATATTTATTTCATCAATAGCCCTTTGTTTGTTGTTATCCGATAAATGATTAACAACGCTTTCAAACAGTTTAATTTTATTCTTTAGCTTTTTGGGTGTGCAAGGTGTCGGCTTTCCTTTCCTGTTTGCCGTGCTGCAATAGTTGGTATAATCCTGAAACAACCCCTCACCTGAATTTTTAGCCGTGTACCCGTATTTCGCTGCTATTTCCCCAGCGTTTTCCCTTGTTATCTGTATGCCTTCGTAAACGTGAATAAGTGCAATTTGATTGACTTGAAGTTTATCCGTTACCGTTTCGGTTTGTTGAGATGGTAAATATTCTTTTCCCATTTCTTCAAAAGCTATGGTTATTCCACTATCAAAATATTCAGTTGAAAAATTCAATTCTTTACATACTTTGACAAAATCAATCTTGAATTTAAAACAGCAAATTTGTATTTCATTGAACAGCATATTAAATAAATCCCAACCATTCACTACATAATTTTCAAACTCACTCAACTTTCGTACCGTTCCGCTTTTGTCTGTATGTTCATAGAATACAGGTGTATAATTACAAAGGCTGCCTGTAAATAGAATTTCATTGTATTCTTTGAAAAATCCTTGCAATTCCCAAAATTCAAATACATAATATTTTATTAAGTCCCTTTTTGCTTCAATGGTATCTTTATTTAGCAAATTAGTATTTAACTCTTTACTGAAAGGTTTAACAAACTGTTTAACAATTTGTGTTTCGCTGTTCAGCATTTTTTCAATTACGATTTCATCTTCATTTAACCAGTAACCAATAATATGTAAACAGTTTTCTAATTGCTTTGTATTCATTTGTTTTTTATGCTTTAAGTGTTCTTACTTTTTAAACCCTATTCTTTCCCTGTCATCCCATTTTCTTTGGGCTGCTTTGTCATCTAACAGGTTTTCCATTGCATCGTAAATTTGGTTTAGCTGTGTATCATGTTCGCCCAGCCTTTCTTTTATTAGTTTCAGTTGTTCCCGTATATCGTTTCCCTTTAATAAAACCCTTCTTATCTCAACAAAAGCCCTCATTATAGCAATGTTCATGTTTATAGCTTTATCGCTGTTTAATACACCGCTTAACATGGCAACTCCCTGTTCGGTAAAAGCATAAGGGGTAATAGTAGTATTTCGTTTGCTTTGGGATGCGGTAACAGATTGTGACCGGATAGCCGTCCATTCGGCAACGGTAAGCCGAAACATAAAATCGGATGGAAACCGTTTAACATTCCGCTTTACAGCTTGGTTTAATGCTTTAGTTTCTGTTTCGTAAAGGGCTGCTAAATCAAAATCCAGCATTACCCTTTCGCCCCTTATTTCGTAAATTCTGTTTTGTATGGATTGTATTATTTGCATAATATTTATTTTAAAAGTCTAATTGTATTTTATTTGCAGCATCCCGTTTGGTTTGGTCTATAATCTTTGCGTAAACCTGTGTGGTTTTTAGTTCACGGTGTCCCAGCATTTTGGAAACGGTGTAAATGTCAGTTCCTTTTGATAATTGCAAGGTGGCAAACGTATGTCTGAAACAATGAAAGGTTATATCCTTTGTTATTCCTGCTGCTCCAATCCATTGGTACAGGTGTTTGTTTTCGTACGCTGAATAGGTAAGCCCCTCAAATACTTTGTCGGTGGGTTCTTTGCGTTCACCCAGTAAGCCGTAAGCCTGTTCAGAAATAGGCATCATTTCAACCCCTTTTGTTTTTTGCTGTTTAAACTGTATAAAATACCCGTTATTTTCAATGTATTCCAGTTCGCTCCAAACAAGGTTTTTAATATCCGAAAACCTCAACCCTGTGAGGGCTGAAAACAAGGCTGCCCGTTTCAATAAAGGGTTATTACATTCGGTTTTTACAAGGCTGTTCAGTTCCTCAATGGTTAAAAAATTCCTTCGGGTTTCTGCCTGTTTTATGGGTTCAATTTTTGCGTTCAGGTCGGCAAGTAAATACCCGTCTTTATAAGCTTGCTTTAAGGTCGCTTTCAGTTTATTGAAATAGGAAACGGCTGAATTTTGGGCAAGGGTTACTTTGTTGCTCTTATTGCTTTTGGTAGTGAGTAAATACTCTTTGAACTCATTACAAAACTTTTCGTTGAGGTCTGCAAATTTTAAATTTCCCTTTGTGAATGTTTCAAGGTAATTGTATGCTGAAACCCAGTTATCGTGGTTACTGGCTTTGCGTTTATCGGCAAGGCATTTGAAATAAGTAACAAAATTTTGTTCGCCCTGCTCTTTAATCTTTAGTTGTTCCTTTTCGTACCCTGTGTAAATTTCGGGTTTGTTTAAATAGTTTTCACGTTTCTGCCTTATCTGTTCGGCAAGCTGTAAAGTTTCTTTGTTATGCTGTTTCTCAATAGGGTTCTTTGCCTTATCAAAAAGGTACATTCCTAAAAACTCCCGTCGGGTTGGTTCGCCTGTTTCGGGGTGTGGAATAGCTGGGTAAAAATCTAAATACAAACTTTGCCTGTTCCCTGAAATTTTCTTTTCTCTTAACTTAACTTTTATTACCATTTTCTTTTATGCTTTAGCGTTTAACTTAATAGCTTATCAATTACCGATTTCGGAACGTATGCAAACCAACCCTTTTTTATTTTGGGTATTTCGTACCGCTTAATAAGGTTTTGTAAGGCTGTTTCTGAAATACCGTATTTTCTTTGTACTTCGGTAAAGTTGTAACAGTCTGCAATATCAAAGCCCCCATCCTGCACCCAGTAGTTTAATTCTTGCTTTTGTGTTTCGGGTATTCCTTCGGGCTGTGTTCGGTTGGTTGGCTCTTTAAATAGTTTGTCAAGGTCTGAACGCTTTACAATGGTTTTCTTTAATAAAATATTTGTGGCTTTCAGCTTACCAGTATTGATAAGGTTGTAAACATTTTGTCGGGAACAGCCTATTAACTTTGAAACCTGTGTTACCGTTAAAAACTCCCTTACTTTCAGTTCCTCAATAGGTTGGTTCTTTATTCGCTGGGTTTCTTTATTACTTTGCTCAACCTTACAAGCCCTTAACCTTGCCTTGTAAGCCCGTTTACTGCACGTATCACTACAATACTGGGTTACTGTGGTTCGGGCTATGAACTCCTTACCACAATGCTGGCAAATTCGTTGTACCTGAATATTTGAACTCATTTTGTGCTATCCTGTATTAAAGTGTTTAAAAGTGTCAATTTTGTAAACCAAAAAAATGGGTTGAGGTACAAATTTGCCTTTTAACCCATAGTAAGGTACAGGAAAGGTACAAATATTTCATAAATAAACAACTATTAACACAAAGCAAACCTATATTAATAAGTAATGTAAATGCCCTGTTTATAAGCCATTTACGTGAGTTTTTTATCAGTTTTGTGTTTGGTTATTTTGTAGTGGTTATTTTCCGATACAGAACTTTGAAAAAATATAATCAAGCTGATCATTATTTGTAACCTCACCTGTAATTAATCCAAGATAATATAATGCTTGCCGTATATCTAATGCAATTAAATCGCCCGAAATATTGTCGTTTATTCCTTTCAAAATATCGCTCAATGTATCTGATAATTTTTGCAAAGCTTCAAAATGTCTGGCATTCGTAACAATAATCGATTCTGTATGTACATCGCCATTTACTGCTAAATTTTTTATTTTATCTTTCAAAAGATTCACACCTTGCTGATGTTTGGCCGATATAAATATAATTTCTTTAAATGACGCAAATTTTTCAACTACAACCTTCTTCTCAGCATTGTTATCAATTTTATTTCCAACTAATATATAAGGAACTAAATTATCTTTCAATTCATTCTCAAGTACTATTAATTCGTTCGCATCTATTTCATTAACATCAAACAAATAAATTACTACATCGGCTTGTTGCATTTTTTGCAGGCTTCTTTTTACACCAATTTGCTCAATAACATCGGTTGTATGATGCCTTATTCCGGCTGTATCTATTAATCTAAATAATACACCATCAATATTTAAAATTTCTTCAACAGTATCTCTTGTTGTTCCTGCAATATCGCTAACAATAGCTCTTTCATCATTCAATAAACTATTTAACAAAGTAGATTTTCCTGCATTGGGTTTGCCAATAATAGCCACTTGTACACCATTTTTAATTACATTACCTAAAGCAAAAGATTCTATTAAAATATTAGTATTTACTTGCAGGTGTTTAATTAAATTAATTAAATTATTTCTATCGGCAAAAGCTACATCTTCTTGTGAAAAATCGAGTTCTAATTCTATTAAGGCAGAAAATTTTATTAACTCTTCTCTAAGCATTTGCAGTGAAGATGAAAATCCGCCACGCATATTTTTAATAGCGGCGTTTTTACTGGCTTCGGTATTACTTGCAATAACATCGGCAACAGCTTCGGCTTGTGCCAAATCTAGCTTTCCATTTAAAAAAGCACGTTGTGTAAATTCGCCGGGCTTAGCCAATCTTGCACCATTGGCAGTTATGGCTTGTATAATTTTTTGTTGAATAAATGCCGAACCATGACAACTTATTTCTACTACATCTTCACCGGTATAAGAGGTAGGATTTTTAAATAAAGCAATAACAACTTCATCTAAAATTTCATTTTCATATTTTAAAAGCCCTACATGCAAAGTATGTGAGGGTTGTTGCTGTAATTTTTTTGAAGGAAACATATTATCAACAATATCAATTGCAAGGTTACCACTTACACGTATTACGCCAATTGCTCCAACCCCGGCAGGTGTAGCCAATGCAACAATAGTATCATTCCATTCACTCAATCTGTTTATCATGCAATATTATTTCGAAAATAAAAAAGCAAATATTCATAAATAAAATTAAAATAGCTGTTCATTAATTTTAATAAACAGCTATTAAATTAAAAATTATTACTTGTTACTCTTCGGCAACAACAAAAACTATATTCTGAATATGCCTATAATTTACATTTCGTCCATTTTGAATTGCGGGTTTCCAATTGGGTCCTTTTTTAATAACGCGTACAGCTTCATCTGCAGTACCATAACCAGGATCATTTTCAGCTTTTACATCACTTATATTACCATTTTTATCTACAATAAATGAAACCTTAACTACATACTGCCCAATAGGAGCACCATTTTGTGCCGGCAAATCTCTGTTTAATGAACGTTCAAGATATCTTTGCCAACCTGCTTGTCCGCCCGGAAATTCTGCAGGAATTTCTACAATTGAATAAATTTTATCATAATCCTCATCTTCCTTTTTAGGTGTTTGAACTAATCCGGTTCCTTTAACTTCTACAGGTGGAGCAGTAATTAATCCTTCATCTTTCACTCCTTCTTGATTAATAGTACCAATTTTTGTATCTTCTAATTTAGATACTTCTTTTACTTGATCTTCTTCTTTTACCTCAGCATCTTTTACAATTAAAGGAGGAGTAAATTTAGATATCTCTACTTTAGGAAGTTCTTGCTTTGGTGGCGGCGGTGGTGGTGGTGGTTCGGGTTTCTTATCCTCTTGCTTTAAATCTTCTAACGAAACATCTCGCACTAACATTTGCACATTAGCAGTATGTTTAGAAGCAAATTTTTGATAGAACTGAGGAATGCCAACAGATACTATGCATATACCCATAGTAATTACTAAAGCTTCGGCGAGTCTGTGAGAATAAGTTTTTCGGAGTTCGTAAGCTCCATAGCTTTTATTTCTTCCGTCGAAGATGATGTCTAGTAAATCGGCAGAAAGAATTTTACTGACTTCCATCTTTCATATTTTAGGTGAATAATTCACCTGTAAACTTGTTACCAGATACTCTATAAATTAGGAAGGGTAAGAGAACAAAGCTTACAAGTTTTCAATATGTAAAGCAAAAAAAATCCCTTCTAAAAAAGAAGGGATTAAATCATTTGCAATTTGAAAAAAAAATCTTATAGATTATATTTATTCTTCTGAAACTACGAATGTAATGCTTTGACGATGACGGTAAATTACGTTACGTCCGTTTTGTATAGCAGGTTTCCATGATGGTCCTTTTTTGATAACTCTTACAGCTTCATCTTTAGTTCCATAACCAGGATCGTTTTCTGCTTGTACATCACTAATTGCACCGGTTTTATCTACAATAAAAGTTACTACTACTGTATATTTTCCCGGAGGTGCTCCATTTTCAACCGGCAAATCTCTATTTAAATTACGTTCAAGATATTTTTGCCAACCTGCTTGTCCGCCCGGAAATTCTGCAGGAATTTGTACAACAGTAAATACTTTATCGTAATCTTCTTCTTGCTTTGGTGCTTCTACAACACCAGTTCCTTTGCTTTCAACTACAGGAGCTACCACACCTTCATCTTTAATACCTTCTTGGTTAATAGTACCAATTTTTGTATCTTCTAATTTTTCTACTTCTTTAATTTCTTCTTCTGGTTTTACTTCATTATCCTTCACAATTTTAGGAGGAGTAAATTTAGTAATTTCAACTTTTGGAGGTTCTTGTTTAGGTGGTGGTGGCGGTGGCGGTGGTTCAGGCTTTTTTTCCTCGGTATTCATGTTTTCCAAGGAAACATCCTGCACCATTATTTGTGCTTGTTTTTTCTTAACATTGTTTGCCACAAACGATGCAAAAAAAACAAGTAGGCAAATTACTACAGTACCTATTAAAGCTTTTTTTAATCTTCTATTGTACGTTTTGCGTAGCTCATAAGCACCATATTCTTTATTTTTTCCCTCGAAAATAATATCGAGAATATCTGCTGATAAAATTTTGTTTTGATCCATCGTTTATACTTTATTGTAATGAGATTCGAATAATTAAAAAATCCATACAATTAACTTTATTATTTAGTAGCAGGAGCAGTAGCTCCTTCGGTTAATTGAACAAGTTTTTCTTCCACATCACTTACATCAACCATTGCATATCTTTTACAAACATTTACTTGCATTTCATCTAAAATATCAACAACATTTTTGTAAGTGCATTCACTTGTTGGCTTAATAACAATAACTAAATCTTTTTCATTGGTGCTTGATTTTTTACGAAGAATAACATTTCTTATGCCATCATCGCCCGAACCAAAGTTGGAAGATTTAAAGTTAGCGCCATCGTTAGCCAATATTCCTTCATAATAAAAAACATTATTGTCTCTACCTAAAAGAATAGTTAATGCTCCGGATTCTTTAGCCTTATTCTGATCCTCCGGCTTATCGGCATCTTTTGGCAAAAAGAGCTTCATAGCCGTAGGCTGACTCATTGTTGTTGTAAAAATGAAAAAGGTAATTAAAAGAAATCCTAAGTCAACCATGGGTGTTAAATCCACACGCGTTGAGAGTTTTTTACCTTTTTTGACGCCTGGGCCTTTTTTATGCCCGCCGCCCTTCGACGAGGTATCCATTTCTGCCATAGTGGAGTAATTTTAAGTTTATAATTTAGTCGTCTCTTTTTTCGCCTTTCATATTATTCTTCCACAATTCAGAACCAATAGGTACACTTTCAGGGTTGGTAACCATTTGAAACTTTAGTTGTTCATTTTTCTTAAAGGCATCTATCACTGCTTTAAAAGCAGGATATTTTGCAAGATTATCTCCTTTTACCAATAAGTTCATTTTTTTACCCTGATAAGCATCTACAACATATCGAACCCATTCAACCATTTCATTGGCTCCTTTGGTAGAATCTGTAGGAATTCCTAATAAGGCATCTCCTTTTCTATTTTCTTCCGGAACTTGTAAAAAGGAGGCTAATTGGCTGAAAGATGCTCCAATAAATTGTGCTTTAACAAATGCGGCTTTATTAATTCCTAAATTTCTGGTTGTATTTAATACATCGGCAATGTTCGATTTAACTTGATCATTGTCCATGGATAAAAATACTTTTCCATTTCGATCTATCGTAACCAATACAATATCCTTATCGGGGGCAGCTTTTGCAGCAACCGAATTGGGTGTTGTTACTGTAATGGCTTCTGAGGGCTTAAATTTTGTTGTTAATATAAAGAAGGACAACAAAAGGAAAGCTACATCGCACATCGCAGTCATATCAATCGATGTACTTTTTCGCGGTATCTTAGGTCTGGCCATTATTATTATTTTATACTTTTCACAAATTAAGATTCAAAAGCTTTTATTTTCCACACAAATAATATCAACTATTATTTGTAGTTAGCGGCAAAGCTTTGAGTTAATGTGAAACCAGACTCATCGATTCCATAAGTGATGGCATCAATTTTTGTGGTGAATATATTATAAGTAATGATAGCAATTGCAGAGGTACCAATACCTAAAGCTGTATTAAATAATGCTTCAGAAATACCTTGAGATAATTGACGAGCAGCTTCACCACCGCCTTCATCACCTAATTTAGAGAAGGAACGAATCATTCCCATTACCGTACCCAACAATCCTAACAAAGTGGCTACAGATGCAATGGTTGATAAGAATACCAAATTTTTCTCTAACATTGGTAATTCTAATGCAGTAGCTTCTTCAATATTTTTTTGAATGGCAATAACTTTTTGTTCGGTAGAAAGTTCTGTATCAGTAATCATTTCTTTGTATGTACGCAATCCAGATTTCATTACATTACCTACACTTCCTTTTTGTTTATCGCATTCTGCAATAGCTTTATCTACATCTCTATTGGCAAGATGAAATTGTACTTTACGAATAAATTCGGTAATATTACCAGTACCTTGTGCTTTAGATACTGTCATTAATCTTTCAATAACAAAAGTAAGTACTGTTAAAAAAGCTCCAATTAATAAAGGCACAAGAATACCTCCTTCATACATTTTTACAAAGGCGCCTTTAGGACCAGCTTGATCTGGCCAGAACCAATGGCTTTTGTCGGGATCTGGTTTAGCAAAGTTAGAATCTGCCCCTAATACAAAACGCCAAATGATGTAACCAAGAATAATACAAGCGATGGGAGCAATAAGTGAAATTGCATTACTGCTTTTTTTGTGTTGAACTGAAGTTGCTTTTGCTGCAGCGTTGGCAGTCGGTTTAATGTCAGCCATGGTTCAATTGATTTTTAGTTTTAAAATTTCAATGATTTAAAAAATTAAATTAGCCACTTCTGTAAAGAATATTTTGACAACTCGAAACAAATTCACAGAAACATGCTAAAAAGGGCTACAAATTAGGCATTTTATTGAAAGCAGCAAATAAGTTTAGCCAATATCAAAAAAAATATTTTTGGCTTTTTTTTTTGGAGTTTATACTTTTTTTTGTAGCAAACAACTTATAACCCTTTCGCAATCGTTTTCGCCCATTTATCAAAAAAAAAATTAAAAGTATTATTTACGTCTTTTCATAGTTAACTTCATCATCTTTTTAAATACATTTTACTTATGAAAAAAGTTTTTTTATTTTTTATTAATGTTACTATTTTTTTATCGTTCATTAATGCTCAAAAGCCAGAGCCTACGCCCAACCCAAGCAATACTAATAATAATACAACACATCCAATAACTCCTGCTATTTCAAAACCCAATACACCTAAACCTTATAAAGAAGTTATAACAGATAAAGCCATTTCGAAAAAAGGCTTATTTACTATTCATAAAGTTGATGACAAGTTTTATTTTGAAATACCCGATTCAATTTTACATAGAGAAATTTTAGCAGTTACACGTTATGCTAAAGTGCCCGGTGGAGGAAGAACTTATGGTGGCGAAATTGCCAATCAACAAGCTATTGAATTTGAAAAAGGACCAAGCAATAATATTTTTTTAAAAGTTATTACCTTAATAAGTTATGCCGATTCAACAAATGTAATTTCCAATGCGGTTTCTAACTCTAACGTTAATCCAATTGCTGCGGCATTTTCTATTGCTGCTTATGGAAAAGATTCTGCAACCAATACCTCAAGTTCCGTAATTGATGTTACCGATTTTTTTAAAGGAGATAATCAAGTAGTAAGTATTAATCCTATGAGAAAAAAATCTTTTAATATTACATCTATTGCATCGGACAGATCTTTTATTGAAAGCATTCACACCTATCCTATCAATACAGAAATTAAAACTGTAAAAACTTTTAATGTTATGGTGCCAAGTGGCGGAATGAGCATGATACCATCTCCTTTCCCATCAACTCCCACAACACCTGCCGCAGAAGCATCCGGAGTAATTACTGTTGAACTAAATACTTCTTTATTACTACTTCCTAAAACACCTATGAAACGTAGGTTCTTCGATCCTCGTGTTGGATTTTTTGCTGATAATTATGTTTTATATTCTGATGATCAACAAAAAGTAGAAAATCAAACTTTTGCTGTACGTTATCGCTTAGAACCAAAAGAGGAAGATCTGGAAAAATATAAAAGAGGAGAATTAGTTGAACCTAAAAAACAAATTGTTTATTATATAGATCCTGCTACTCCTAAAAAATGGCGACCCTTTTTAATTCAAGGTATCAACGATTGGCAAAAAGCTTTTGAAAAAGCAGGTTTTAAAAATGCAATTGTAGGAAAAGAATGGCCTGAAAACGATTCAACCATGAGCTTAGAAGATGCACGGTTTTGTGTTATAAGATATTTTGCATCGGATATTGAAAACGCATATGGCCCCAATGTGCACGACCCGAGAAGTGGTGAAATTATTGAAAGCCATATTGGTTGGTACCATAATGTAATGAAATTAGTACACGATTGGTATTTTGTTCAAACAGCAGCGGTAGATCCTAAAGCAAGAAAAATGATTTTTGATGATAGCTTAATGGGACAATTAATTCGATTTGTTTCATCGCATGAAGTTGGTCATACACTTGGTCTGCGTCATAACATGGGTAGCAGCAGCAAAACACCTGTTGAAAAATTAAGAGATAAAGCTTGGGTTGAAGCCAATGGACATACCGCATCTATTATGGATTATGCCCGATTTAATTATGTTGCTCAACCCGAAGATAATATTGGAGAAATAGGATTATTTCCAAGAATTGGCGATTATGATAAATGGGCTATTGAATGGGGATATAAATATGTAGATGCAAAAGATGAAAAAGAAGATCAAAAAATAAATAATAAATGGGTGGTAGAACAATTGAAAGCCAATCCCAGATTATGGTTTGGCGGCGAAGGTTATAACGCAGATCCGCGTGCACAAACAGAAGACTTAGGCGATAACAGCATGAAAGCAAGTGAATATGGAATTAAGAATTTAAAACGCATTATGCCGCATTTAATTGATTGGACAAATGCAGAAACGGATAAATACGAAAATTTATCGGAAATGTATTCGCAAATTACTGGTCAATACAACCGTTATATTAATCATGTGCTTAAAAATGTTGGTGGCGTTTATGAAACATTTAAAAGTGTAGAAGATAAAGGAGATGTGTACGAACCCACACCAAAAAGTATTCAAAAATCTGCTGTTTCATTTCTAAATACACAATTATTTGAAACACCTAATTGGTTGTTAGATAAAAACATTCTTAATAAAATAAATAGCCCTACCAATTTAGAGTCGGTTGAAACCATTCAAATTAATACTATCAATAATTTATTTTCTGCTGTAAGATTATACAGATTAATTACAAGTAATACTCGATATGGAAATACAACTTATTCTGTTGATGAATTATTAAACGACACCAAATCCGGAGTTTGGAAAGAATTAACAACAAAAAGCACTATTGATATTTACAGAAGAAATATTCAAAAAGCTTACATAGAAGCTCTCTTAAATTTAATAAATCCTGCCAATACAACAACAATGCTTATAACTATAAGCAGAGGATCTGTTAACATAAATAATATTAATACCGCCAATACCGATATTCCCTCTGTTGTTCGTGCACATTTAATTAATTTAAGAAGTGAAATTCTTGCCGCATCTGCATCTATAAACGATAAACTAAGTAAATATCATTTACAAGATGCAGCAGAAAGAATTAAAAATGGTTTAACTCCAAAAGAGAAATAAACGAGTTCTTTTAAATGAGCCCAATGTATTGGTGCGTCGTCATTGGGTTCATTTAAAAAATATTATTTCAAGTATGTGTTGGCAATCCTAATTTTACATTCTTACACTACAACACATATGAAAAAAATATTTCTCAATATTTCCTGTTTTGCACCTCTATTATTAATAGCTCAACCAAAACAAACTATCATTGGCGTTATAAAAGACAGTATAACACAAGAACATATTGCCTTTGCTGCAATAGTTAATGTAAATAATAAAAAAACATCGCTAAGCAATCAAAAAGGAATTTTTTTCATTCAGGCAATGCCCAATCATTTATTATCTGTAGCGTCATCCGGTTATAGCTTTGATACAATAAGAATTACAGAAAATATTTTTCTGAAAGATACTTTACAAATTTTTTTGAAACCACTAACGAATACGCTTGAAAAAGTAGTTGTATACACCAAAATAAAATATAACCCGTATCAATTAGATAGTATCAATAGAAGAAAAGAATTTTTTAAAATAATGACAGACCATACTATTCCAACATTTTCATTGGCCAATTCGGGAGCAGGCTTAGGTATTAATTTAGATCATTTTTATGGTTACCAAAAGAAAAAAAGAAAATCGATTAGTTTATTTGATAAGATGGAAGATGAACAATATATAAACTACAGATTTAATGCCTCATTAGTGCATCAATTAACTGATTTTACGGATGATAAACTTATTAGTTTTATGCAACTATACAGACCAGATTACAAATGGTTAAGAAAGCATACAAATAAAGAAGATATTCTCTTTTACATTAACGATAAATTAAAACTCTTCGATAAGAAATAAAGTATTATTCGTATCGCAATGCAACAATTGGATTTAATTTAGAAGCTTTAATTGCAGGATAAATACCTGCAAGTAAACCCACTAAAGAGCAAACCAGTACTCCTATCAATACCCATCCCCAAGGTATTACAAAACCGGTTTTTAAAACTATGGCAAATAAATTTCCCACTGCAATACCCAAAATAATTCCAAATAATGCTCCTGACAAACTAATAATCATAGTTTCAAAAAGAAATTGCTGACGAATATGTTTCTTTTTTCCACCAATTGCTTTTATTAATCCTACTTCTCTTGTTCTTTCACTAACCGCAACTAACATAATATTCATTAATCCAATGGCAGCACCAAATAATGTAATGCCTCCAATGCCAATAGCGGCAAGAGTTATACTACTAAGAAAAGAAATGAACATTTCGGCAAACTTGTCGCTTTTTTCAATAGTGAAATTATCTGCATCAGTAGGTAACAATCGCCTTACAGCCCTAAATTGAGCTGTTGCTTCGCCGGTTGCAGCATCTAACAATCCAACATTATCTACCATAATACCTATTCCAAAAGAAACAGCGGGATTAGGTAATCGGCGGGCATTGTTATAAGAAGTGATAATTACATCATCGGCTCTGGACATAGAGCTTGAGCCTTTTGTTTTTAATAATCCAATAACTATATAAGGTACATTGCCTACCCGAATAATTTTATCGATACATTTTTCGGGATGTGTACCAAATAGTTTAGTAGCTATATTACTTCCTATTAAGCAAACGTTTCTGCCGCTTCTTACATCGAGTGTATTTAAATTTCTTCCTAATTCTAAACTATACCCATTTACATTAATGTAATTTTCATCGCCACCTAATACACTAACAACCGGATTTGTTTTTTTATCTTCAAACCTACATTCCACATTTTGTGTACCTCGTAGCGAAATACTTACTTTGGCAGGAAAAATAAAGTTTTTCTTAAAATATTCTGCATCTGCTTTTTGAATATACTTATTGAGATTTGAATTTTTTTCGGTTTGCCCTTTTTTAACTTTAGTTGTTTCTCTGTTACGTCCTCCCATTCTAACATTTAATTCTTTATACTTTATGCTAAACGCATTGGCCCCCATGGAGGAAAAACTTTCAACAATACTTTGGTTCATAGCTTGTATGGCTGTAATAATTCCTATTAATGCCATAATCCCAAATGCAATAATTGCAATAGTAATACCTGCACGTAATTTGTTGGCTTTTACTGTTCTGAAAGCAATAGAAAATGAATCGGTTAACGTCATATTAAAAAATAACTGATTAAAGATAGTTGAGAATTTTCAATATGCATTAATAAAGTGATAAACAGATTTTTGCTATGACAAACGGAAATACACTTGCCATTATCTATGCACAAATTATAATAAACAACCAATTAGAAGTATAAGAAATTTAAAACTACCGTTGGAAATAATCCTATAAAAATAATAATTGCAGCTAAAGCCAATAGTATAACTTTAAAGCTGGTATTAGTTGTTGCAATTTCAGGATTTCCTTCCTTAAAGTACATTGCTTGAATAACACGAAAATAATAGTATACACTAACTGCCGCAAATAATACAGCAACAATTACCAACCACAATGCATTTTGTCCGTTTGCTTTTATAGCCGATAAAAGCATATAATATTTTGCAAAAAAGCCTGCTGTTAAAGGAATACCCGCCAACGATAAAAGAAATATGGTATTGGCAGCAGCAATTAATGGTTCTTTTTTAGCTAATCCATTATATCCTTCAAACGTATAATCTTTCATTTTAATTAAAATAGCAAAGATGCCAATTGTGGCAAAACTATATGCAACAGAATATAATAAAATTCCTTCCGAACTTATATCGTTATTGCTGTATAAAACAAATAACATAAATCCGGCTTGTGCAATACTCGAGTACGCCAACATACGTTTTACACTTTGCTGAAATACTGCTGTTATATTTCCAATTAATAAGGTAAGTATAATAACGAAAGGAATAATAATTCTTGAAGAAGGGCCTAATTCAGCTATTCTCGATTCAAATAAAAAAATAAAAGCAATAAAACCTACCGCTTTTGCAATAGTTGCCATAAAAGAAGTAAATACACTTGGTGCACCATCGTACACATCGGGAACCCAAAAATGAAATGGAGCGGCAGAAACTTTAAACAATAAAGCAACAAATACAAACAATAAACCCAATGGAGTTAATATGCTGCTATTGGCCATTTCGGCCACTTTTGATGTAGTAGATGGAACAGATTCAATTGAAAAGTTACCGGATGCACCATATAACAATGCGATACCCATTAATAAAATTCCGGTTGAGAATGAGCCCATTAAAAAATATTTCAGTGCTGCTTCATTGCTTTTTAAATTCTTCTTATCGGCACCGGTTAGTATATACAAGGGGATAGATAAAATTTCTATGCCAAGAAATAGCATTAATAAATTATGAAAAGAAGTAAGAATACTTACACCACATAAAACAAAAAATATTAAGGCAAAATATTCGGCTACATTAATACCTACTTTAGTAATATCGGTGCCACTTAATAAAAAATAAATTAGCGTAGAAGTAAAAGCTATGGTGTTAAAAAATAATCCGAAGTTATTAAACTGCAACATGTCCTTCACATCTACATGTAGCATGTAAATGCCATAAAAATGAAGTAAATTTCCTATCAATAATAAGAGCAAAGTAATAATTGCAATATTTTTAATGACAATTTTATTTTGTGTGAAAATGCCTGTAAACATCATCACTATTCCACCTAAAGCCGAGAGTATTATTGCGTTCATAATAAGTTATACTTTAAAAGTTGTAATAGTTTGCTTATAACTTTTTACTTTACCGGTTTTGTACAATTACATTTACTGTATCTTTTGTAAGGTCGATGATTGGTTGCGGGTACACCCCTAATGCAAATACTATTACAACCAAAACAATCAACATCCAATTAATATTTAATGTAGTATCTAATGCCTTTTCGGTAGCAGCAACCGTATTGCCATACAATATTTTTTGTACCATATTTAGCGTATACACTGCTGCTAAAATAATACTAATGCCTGCAATTGCAGCCACCCAAACATTGTATTGAAATAGGCTATTAAACATTAAAAACTCGCCTACAAATGCATTAGTTAATGGCAATGCTATATTAGCTAACGCCAGTATTACAAATAGAATAGCAAGTGAAGGAGCTTTTTGAGCTAACCCACCTAACTCGCTAAACTTACGTGTTCCTAATTGTTGTTCAATTGCATCGGCAACTATCCATAACCCAATAACATTAATACCGTGATTAAACATTTGAAGCATTACTCCCGTTGTTCCAATAACAGTTTGTGTAAATATAGTTGCACACATTAAGCCAATATGCGCAATAGACGAATAGGCTATTAATCTTTTTATATCATCTTGCTTAATTGCAATAAGCGAAGCATAGATCATTCCAATAACCGATAATGCAATAACAATGTTACTATATGTTTTAGCCGATTCGGGAAATAAGGGAACCAACCATCTAAGTACAGCAAATAAACCCATTTTAACCATTACGCCACTTAATATCATAGTAACTGCAGTGGGTGATTGTTCGTATGCATCCGGCTGCCATGTATGCAATGGAAATATGGGCATTTTAATAGCAAATGCAATAAAAAATAACCAGAATAATATGTTTTGTTCTTTAAGTGAAATTTTGGCCGCTAATAAATCTTTAATTTGAAATGAAGGCACAACTGTATTAAAATATAAATATAAAATACCTACCAACATTAATAATGAGCCAATAAAAGTATAAATGAAAAATTTAAAAGTAACAGCAATACGTTTTTCGCCACCCCAAATAGACGATAAAAAATAAACAGGTATTAAAGCTAATTCCCAAAAAAAGTAAAATAATAATGCATCGGTTGCCATAAATACACCCATTAAACCTGCTTGGGTTAAAAGCATTAAGGCATAAAACGAATGACTGCTTTTATACTTATTAGTATAGGTTGCAATAAACACCACAGGAAATGAAATAGCAGTTAATAGTACCAATGCTTTACTCATTCCATCCAAAGAAATACTAAACCGACTTCCTAAAGCAGGTAACCATTGCGTGTTAAATAAAAGCTGATTGTTTTGTGCAAAAAAGATTGCAATACATACCGTACCAAGTGTAATTACCGAAGAAAATATAGAAAAATTTTTTGCTGTTTTTTCTTGCTTCAAAAAGAAGGTGAGTAATCCGGTAAATAAAGGAATTAATATTAATAAAAGGGAAATCATATAATTGGTTTAGCTATTAGGCTTTTTATTTTCAATAATTATTTTGCAAAAAACAGGTTCATTAAAAACCGATAAATATATCCATCGTTCACCCAAATTAAAACAATAACAATCATTCCCAGAACCATCAACAAAATATATCCTCCTACCTGTCCATTTTGCAATAAACGCAATTGTCTGGATGAATAATTTACCAATTTACCAACTCCATTTACTGCAGCATCTATTCCACTCTTTTCAATAACATTTTTCAAAAAGGAGGCTAATGAACCTAAAGGTTTTACAATAATGGCATCATACAACTCATCTATATACCATTTATTTTCTAATAGTTTTCCAACACCGGTTGAATTAGATATTTGTGGCTTTTTGGAATAGGTTACAATAGCTATTACAATAGCAGTAGCTGCAATAGCAACCGATAAACCCATTAGCATATATTCGGTAGAATGTGTTGTTTCGTATTTCACTTCTGTTAATAATACAGGTGATAAGAATTGATGTAATGCATGATGGCCACCTAAAGACTCCGGCACTCCAACTAATCCTCCAACAACGCTTAATATTGCCAGTATAATTAAAGGGATGGTCATTGCAGAAGGACTTTCATGTAAATGATGTGCTTGTTCCGGTGTTCCTCTAAAAGATCCCAAAAAGGTTGTTGCATATAAACGAAACATATAAAAAGCAGTTAATCCGGCAGTGGCAACACCTATTCCCCAATAAACTGGATTATGGGCATAAGCAGCAGCTAAAATTTCATCTTTAGAGAAAAACCCGCTAAATGGCGGAATTCCTGAAATTGCAATACATCCAATTAAAAAAGTAATATGCGTAATGGGTAGATATTTTTTCAATCCACCCATCTTCCTAATATCTTGTTCATGGTGCATTGCATGAATAACAGAGCCGGCACCTAAAAACAATAATGCTTTAAAGAAAGCATGCGTCATTACATGAAAAACAGCACCGGTATAAGCTCCAACACCCAATCCTAAAAACATATATCCTAACTGACTAACTGTAGAATAAGCCAATACTTTTTTAATATCGTTTTGCTTAATAGCAATGGTTGCAGCAAATAATGCTGTTACTAACCCTGTAATGGCTACTAAGTTTTGAGCAACTTCGCTTAAAGAATATAATACATTACTTCTTGCCACCATATAAATACCTGCTGTAACCATGGTAGCCGCATGAATTAAAGCAGATACCGGAGTTGGACCAGCCATTGCATCGGGCAACCATGTGTACAAGGGAATTTGTGCACTTTTACCCATTGCACCTATAAATAATAAAATAGTAATTGCAGTAATATCGGTAGTTGATAATTGTGAAACATTGCTAAACACATCGCTGTAATTGGCCGTTCCTAATTTTGCAATCATCCAAAAAATGGCTAACAAAAAACCTAAATCGCCAATACGATTCATTATAAAAGCTTTTTTAGCAGCATAATTATAATTATCATTTTTAAACCAAAATCCTATTAATAAATAAGAACATAAACCCACACCTTCCCAACCTATAAACATTATTACATAATTAGCACCCAGCACCAATAAAAGCATCGAAAATATAAATAAATTAAGATACGAAAAATATCGGCCATAGTGAGCTTGTTCTTCTTGCTGCATATATGCCGCAGAGTATACATGAATGAGAAATCCGATGCCGGTAATTATTAAAAGAAAAATAGCCGAAAGCTGATCTATTTTAAATGCAAAAGGTATAATTAACTTGCCAATATGTATAAAATTAAAATACGTAATATCGCCCTGAGCACCATTATTTTTTATTAAAATAAAAACAATAATACTAGCAATAAACGATGCAAATATTTGTTCTGAGGCATAAAAAGCAATTCGTTTTTTACTAAAATAATTTCTTCCTAAGCCATTTACTAAAAACCCAACTAATGGCCATAAAACAATAAAAGCTAAAAGTGTTTTCATAATTTCCATAAAGAAAAATATTTTATTACAGCCATTATATACAGTGGCATAAAACTCAAAAAATTAATTTTTCAATCTGTTTAAAAAGTTAACATCTATTGAATGTGTGTTTCTAAACATCATTACTATTATAGCCAATCCTACACTTACTTCAGCCGCTGCAACTACCATAATAAAAAATACAAATAATTGCCCCTCTGCACCAACGGTTGTTGCTTTATTTGCTATTACTGCTGTATTGTATTGCATTTTCGAAAATGCAACCAATAATAAATTAACAGCATTAAGCATTAATTCTATACACATAAAAATAATAATGGCATTACGGCGTACTAATACGCCTACAATTCCTATACAAAACAATGCTAATGATAAAATGATATAATATTGAATTGGCATAAATTATTTATTTAATTGTAAAATCATCAACCCAAAATAGTTTTACTCTTTTTTACCTATTACCACAGCCCCAACCATGGCACTTAAAAACAATACACTACTAATTTCAAAAGGAACTACATAATCGCTAAACAATAGTTTTCCTAATGTTTTTATTAATCCAATATTTCCGCTTTCCATTAAAGCATTTTTATTGTTTATTTCAGTGGCTTGGCGTATTAGTGACACTAAAATCATTAATAAACTTCCACCAGAAATAATGCCGATTAATATTCTCCAAAAATTTCTCTTAGGCTCCGATTCTTTATTCAAATTCATTAACATTATTACAAATAGAAATAATACCATAATGGCTCCTGCATAAACAATAATATTTACAATTGCTAAAAATTGAGCATTCAATAAAATATAATGACCCGAAATAGCAAAAAAAACTGCTATTAACCACAATACACTATGAACGGGGTTTTTACTTAATAAAACCATCATAGCACTTATTATTGCCAGTGCACTTAATAACCAAAATAAAATTTCTATTGCATTCATTGTTCTAATCAATTAAAAACTAAGATGTATACGTTGCCCATAATTGATACCGCTTAGCTATTATTTTTCTTAATGTATTCCTTTTGCTTTTGCCAATTCGGGAGCTTCTGTTTTTGGATTCGGAATTAATAAATCTTGTTTCCCATACACAAACCCTCTTCTATTATAATTAGCAGGTGCAAATGTTTCGCTTAAATAAATAGCATCTTTCGGACAGGCTTCTTCACACAATCCGCAAAATATACAACGCAACATATTTATTTCATATCGAGCTGCATACTTTTCTTCTCTGTATAAATTCTCCTCTCCGGGTAATCGTTCTGCAGCTTCCATTGTTATTGCTTCAGCCGGACAAGCAACTGCACACAAACCACATGCAGTGCATCTTTCACGCCCTTCTTCATCTCTATTTAATACATGTAACCCCCGAAAAACAGGGCTAAATGTTCTTTGTTGCTCAGGATACTGTATGGTGGGTCTTTTTTTAAATAGATGCTTAAATGTAACAATCATTCCTTTAAATATATTCCATAAGTATATACTCTCCAGGAAAGTCATTTGCCTTCTATCTACTTCCTTTGCTCTATTTGTTAATGCTTGCATATTTTTTTACAGTTTTACCACTGTTTAAAGGTTTGCAAAAATATTTTTAATGTTTCGTGTTACCAACTTTATCTCACTATTCTTCATTTCTTGCGTCGCACTCTTGTACGTTCAGTACTTTATTCAGGTTTTAATTTTTTATACTGCAATTATTTGTGTAACCACAATATCACTGCTCCGGTAATTAGCATATTTGCCAATGCCAAAGGAATTAATTTTTTCCAACCTAAATTCATTAATTGATCGTATCTAAAACGAGGTATCGTCCATCGTACCCACATAAAGAAAAATATAAAACAAACTACTTTTATCAATAAAGCAACAATACCAACAATAGCTGCAATATTAGGTGTTAGTGTACTTTCATCTAAAAACGGAACATCGTATCCGCCAAAAAATAAAGTAGCCATAATTACACTGCTAATAAACATATTAATATACTCTGAGAATAAATAGAAACCCAATTTCATAGAAGAATATTCTTGATGAAATCCCATGTTCAATTCGTTTTCTGCTTCGGGCAAATCAAAAGGAGTTCTATTACATTCTGCAAAAGCTGTAACTAAAAAAATTAAAAAGCCCAATGGCTGATACGCAATATTCCATAAATGCCCCGGTGCTTGTTGTTGTTTTACTATTTCGCCTAACTGCAAAGTTCCGGTTAACATTAATAAGGCAATTAAACTTAAGCCCATAGCCAATTCATAACTAATTGCCTGCGAAGCACCACGCAATGCAGCCAATAACGAAAACTTATTATTGCTTGCCCAACCCCCAATCATAATTCCGTAAACACCTAAACTAACTACTCCAAAAACATACAAAATTCCAACATTAATATCGGCAATTTGCAGTGCAATTGTTCTTCCAAATAATACTACTTTATCTCCCCATGGCACTACGGCACAGGTCATTAATGCTGCAGTCATTGCCAAAGCCGGACCTAAAATGAATAACGCTTTATTAGAATGGTTAGGAATAATTTCTTCCTTCATAATTAATTTTAATCCATCGGCAAATGGTTGAAATAATCCAAAAGGACCGGCACGGTTGGGTCCGGGTCTATCTTGCAAAGCTGCCGCAATTTTTCGTTCGCCATAGGTCATGTAAAGAGCTATCCCTAAACTTGCGAAAATGATAATTATAATTAAACTTAATTTTTCTATAAAAAGTAACCAATCTATTGCAAATAATGTCATTGCTACTATTATTAAATATTATTGATTAAAATCGTTTGAATGTGCCGGACGTTCTAATAAACTTAATTGAATATTTTCTTTATTTACTTCACTTACTTCATGAATATTCATTAATAGTTTTGGATCTCGACCTTGCATTACTTTTGAGAGTGTTTCGTTAGGTTTTTTCAAACCAACATAATGCCCTTGTGAAATAACAGAATGACGATTAATATTAGAAGGACCCTCTATTATCCAATCGCTTACTTTCTTTTTATCGAATCTGCATTCATTACAAATCCAACCGGTACTACCTTTGCTGCTTTCTTTCACTTCGCCCCATTCATCTTTTCTTGCAGTAACTCTATATACTTCATCGCCACGCATCCATAATTGTACTTCGCCACAACATTTATCGCAATCTCTGTGTGCATCTACCGGTTTAGTAAACCAAACACGATTTTTAAACCGAAAAGTTTTATCGGTTAATGCTCCAACCGGACAAACATCAATCACATTTCCTATAAAATCGCTTTGTAAATTTTTTTGAATAAATGTTGCTATTTGTGCATGATCTCCTCTGTCTAAAATTCCGTGTTCTCTATTAGTTGTTAATTGATCTGCTGTAAATACACAACGATAACAAAGAATGCAACGTGTCATGTGTAATTGAATCTTATCGCCTAAATCAACTTTATGAAATATTCTTTTCTGAAATTCGTAGCGTGTTTTTTCTTTGCCATGTTCATAACTTAAATCTTGCAAATGACATTCACCTGCCTGATCGCAAATAGGGCAATCTAATGGATGATTTAGTAATAAAAATTCAACCACACCGGCTCTTGCATCTAATACTTTAGGCGAAGTAATATTTTTAACCTCCATTCCATCCATAATAGTTGTTCTGCAAGAAGCTACCAATTTAGGCATTGGTCGAGGATCTTTTTCAGAGCCTTTACTTACTTCTACTAAGCAGGTTCTACATTTACCTCCACTGCCTTTTAGTTTACTGTAGTAACACATTGTTGGTGGAGCTACTTCGCCACCAATTTTACGAGCAGCTTCTAAAATAGTAGTTCCGGCAGGTACTTCAATAGTAATGTTATCAATAGTTACTTTAAATAATGGTTGTTCGCTCATAAATTATGCTGTTACAGGCACATAAATAGGATCGGCATAATGAGCCAATCCGAAATTTCTTTTTTGCGATTCATCGGGATGGTTTACATGCCATGCAAACTCATCTCTAAAATGCCGAATAGCAGCAGCTACAGGCCATGCAGCTGCATCTCCTAACGGACAAATGGTATTTCCTTCAATTTTGCTTTGAATATCCCATAATAAATCTATATCACTTATTTTACCTTTTCCATATTCAATATTGTGTAATATTTTTTCCATCCACCCTGTTCCTTCGCGGCAAGGCGAACATTGTCCGCAGCTTTCATGCCTATAAAATCTGGCTAATGTTAATGTGTTTTTTACTATGCATTGATCTTCATCTAACACAATAAATCCGCCACTTCCCATCATGCTGCCTGTTGCAAAACCACCATCGCTTAAACTTTCATAATTCATGTAACGGGTTTCGCCTTTGGCAGTTTTCAGTAATAAATTTGCCGGAAGAATAGGAACTGATGATCCACCGGGGATACAGGCTTTCAAACGTTTTCCATTGGCAATACCTCCACAATATTCATCGCTATAAATAAATTCTTCCACGCTTATCGTCATATCAATTTCGTATACACCCGGTTTATTGATATTACCACATGCAGAAATTAATTTAGTACCTGTACTTCTTCCTACACCAATTTTGGCATACTCTTCTCCTCCCATATTAATAATGGGTACTATGGCTGATAATGTTTCTACGTTATTTACTACTGTTGGTCTTTCCCATAACCCTTTTACTGCCGGAAAGGGAGGTTTTAATCGGGGATTACCACGTTTACCTTCTAAACTTTCTATTAAAGCAGTTTCTTCACCGCAGATATAAGCCCCTGCACCACGTTGTACATGAATATTACAATTAAACCCTGTTCCTAAAATATTATTTCCTACAAATCCATTTGCTTTTGCTTCGTTAATAGCCGTTTCTAAAATATCAACTATCCATGCATATTCTCCTCGGATGTAGATATAAGTATCGTTACTGCCTAATGCAAAGG
>DAHXOT010000014.1 GCA_027364735.1 Hydrotalea sp.
AACAAAAAATTTCTTAGAGAACTTTCAGATGATGTTTCCTCTAAACTTGAACGATTCAGTTCAGATATTCAAGTTTCAATCAGACAAGAGCGGACACATTTACAGGAAGCTCTTCAAAATAATATTGCTAACCAGTTCAACAATCTTGAATCAAAGCAGAAAGAATTATTTACGCAACAAGCGAAACAAATTTCATTACTTAAAATACTTCTGTTTATTGTTATCGGACTTTGCATTGGTTTAGGAATTAAACTTTTTATATAGCAGCCCTACGGCAAGCACATTTGCATTTACCCGGATTATATTTTATTAAATTAAATTCGGGAGAAAATACCATAATTAAAAAAATCATAAAACAATAATCTCTGCAAAAGCAAGTACATCCCGATTTCCCACAAACCATCTACACAGCCAAAAAAATCGGGAAGAGTTACAATACCCTCCCCAAGAGAAATAAAAAATAGCTTGCAATTTATCAATAAAAAAACTATTTTTGCATCATCAAACAAAAAAACAAAATTGTTTTCATAACAATCTTGTGAAACTTGATGCATAGCGAGCAAAACACCGCTACAAAAAGCGGACAAAGCCGAAAACCGACAACAGAGTAGGCACAAACTAAAATCAATTAAAATGACAACAAAAATCAAACTTACTAGCTCAATTTATTTTGCTACCCTTTACATTGACGGGGAATTGATTAAACAACAAAAATTAGTTTTAATGAAATAATTAATCAGCTAGTCAATTCTAAATTTCATAGGATTGTTGGGCTTTTATTTGACTAAAGATGAAAAAAATAATTTACATATTATTCCTGTTTCTTCTGTACAGCAAGTATTGCTCTTCTCAAATACCAGGGAATTTAGATTTTTCTTTTGGTACTAATGGTAAAATTCTTCACCCTGGTTCAATTTACACTGATGGTATTCAAAGTGTTGCGATGCAAATTGATGGCAAAATTATGGCTGTAGGCAGCAAAAATTACCTGAAATATTTTGTTATGCGTTTAAATCCAGATGGTACTATTGACAACACATTTGGACAAGGCGGAACAATTGAAGATTCTTTACTTGGCGAAGCATACGGATATGATGTAAAAGTAGATGCTATAGGAAGAATTCTAGTCACCGGTTATACGAGGCACTGGAATGCTGGTTGGATGGAAGATATGTTTGTTGTTCGTTTATTACAAGATGGTTCTTATGACAATACTTTTGGAAATAATGGCGTGTTCGTTTCTTATGTTTCACAACCGAATCCACCAACAAAAATGAATTATGGTAAAAAAATCATAATACTTAATGACGGAAGTATATTAATTGGAGGTTCATTTGACTATGGAACATCTGTCAATCCTGATTTTGCAGTATTTAAAATAACCGCATCCGGTCAATTTGATAATTCTTTTGGCACTAATGGATTTGTTTACTATCACGTTTCAGGTATGGACGCCTTAACAGATATCTTTCTTCAAAATGATGGTAAAATACTGTTGACAGGTAAAACTTTTAATCCTGTAATAGTTTCCGCAATGCGCTTAAATTCAAACGGAATGTTAGATAATACATTTGGAACAAATGGGATTGTTTTAATCGATTTTGGAACACCCTGCCAATCAGGAATTGGAATAACACAACTATACAGCGGAGAAATTTTATTATCAGGCTCCAGAGGCTCTTGTACAAGCCAGGATTATTTTATCACTAGATTAGATTCTAATGGTCAGATTGATACTGGCTTTGGGGTTAATGGTTTTAATTTTTTTGACAACGGCAGTTCAGAAGCTATGAGAGCAATGGTTTTATTACCTGATAAAAATATTATATTGACAGGAACTTCAGCAGGAAATATGTTAATGGTTTGTTATGATAGCTCATGGATAATTAACAATTCTTTTGCAAACAACGGTAGTTTAATTGTTGATTTTATTGGGAATAATGATGACGCTCTTTGTTCGATTGTTCAACCCGATGGAAAATTATTAGTTTCAGGGCTTTCGCTTGATACCAGTAGTAGTTTGGTTTATTACCCCTTTACTCGTTTGTATTCTACATTCACTTCTGTTAATGAAATTACGGCAAATAAGTTTAATTTTTCAATCTACCCAAACCCTGCAAACAATATAATCAACCTAAATTTTATACGACAAAATACTTTGCCTGAATATTATGAAGTTATTGATATATCAGGAATGATTATTGCTAAAGAAAAAATATACTTAAACAATACCCAAATAAATGTCAGCCAATTGCCATCTTCTATTTATTTAATACACCTGATAGATAATGGTCAAATCATTGGCAGTAACAAAATTAGTATTAACCACTAAAACGAATTGTTATGCAAAAATATTTACTTGTATTAATCCTAGCCATCACCACACAAATAACATTTGCTCAATATCGACCATTACCAATGCAAAATGCGGAATGGATATATTGGGGTGGGATAAATTTGTTATCGTGTCCCACTTGCACTTTTGTAAATTATAAATATTATACCGATGGTGATACAATAATAAATTCTAATACCTATGTTAAAATCAAAAAAACGGAAATTCCTGCAATAAACGATATTTCTATTTACCCCACTTATACTGGAGCAATTAGACAAGATACCTTAAATAAAAAAATATACATTGTATTAACAGATAGCACAACGGAAAGAATACTGTATGACTTTTCGTTACAGATTGGAGATACCATCAACTCTGTTTTACATGACTTGGCAAACAATATTGCTAGTTGTGGTGTAGAAACAATTTATTTGATTGATTCGATTCTTATAAGTGGCAACTATCATAAAGCATTCTATATTCAAGGAGGCTGTGGTGATATGAGCCTCAGTTTTATTGAAGGGATAGGAAGTAGTTATGGATTAATTTTTCCAAATGTTTTTGGGCAAGTTGAATCTCATTTATCATGCACGAAAGTAAACGGACAAACATATTATCCCAGTAATACTTCTTCTTGCAATTTAACGACATCTATTAACTCATTAGATAACACTTTTGCTGTCAACATCTTTCCTAACCCAACAACAGGCGAACTAAACATAAAAATAGTACCTAGCACCCATTCATCTGTTTCAGTAATCATCATTAACACATTAGGCGAAATTATGTTTAAAGAAAAAATTAACTCAACCGGAAACAAACTTGACATTTCATCCCTGCCTAAAGGATTATATTTTATTAAATTAAATTCGGGAGAAAATACCATAATTAAAAAAATCATAAAACAATAATCTCTGCAAAAGCAAGCACATCCCGATTTCCCACAAACCATCTACACAGCCAAAAAAGGTGAGGACATTGAACCTAGTCGAAATGCCGAACAAAAAAATAAAAAATAGCTTACAGTTTATTAATAAAAAAACTACTTTTGTGCCATCAAACAAAAAAACAAAATTGTTTTCATAACAATCTTGTGAAACTTGATGCATAGCGAGCAAAACACCGCTACAAAAAGCGGGCAAAGCCGAAAACCGACAACAGAGTAGGCACAAACTAAAATCAATTAAAATGACAACAAAAATCAAACTTACGGGATGGCTGATTATTCTTTCAGCAACTGTTTCCTTTGCACACGAAGGACATCATAATAAAAAGAAGAATACCGCTAAAATTAAACAGGAACAGAAAGACACGACTGTCGTTCAATCACAGCAGAAAGAATTTTATACTTGCCCTATGCACCCCGAAGTAAAATCAGATACGACTGGATCTTGTCCAAAATGTGGAATGACATTAGTAACTCAAAATGGAGAAGATCAAGACAAGGAAGAACACACCCATGTACACACCGCTCAAAACACAACAGCAAGTTGGGACGACTTCCCCACACTTCATCCTTTAATTACTCACTTCCCTGTTATACTGCTTCTCATTGCAGCGCTTATTCAAATTGCGGGACTATTTATCTTTAAAAAAGAATTTTCCTGGCTGGTGTTATTTTTTACTGTATTCGGTTTTATAGGAGCATATATTTCAACAAATAATTTTCATCCACACACAACGGATGATTTGCCTGACCTTGCAGACAAGATATTAAAACTGCACGAACAATATGCCAACTGGACTATTTGGTTAAGCGGCATTGCATCTCTGCTGAAAATAGCAAGTCATTTTCTTTTTAAAAGAAAATTATGGATAGAAATTTTTGTTAGTATAATTTTAATTGCATCTGCTTATTGTGTTAGTATGGCTGGACATCACGGAGCACAACTTGTACATATTGAAGGAATTGGACCTCAAGGAAAATTTCTTGAATCAGATGAACACGAATAGTAAATAGAATACGGGCGGCCAACGCTCACCCGTTTCGCGATTTTTTTGCGACGCGCTAATAAATATTTTCGGTTGGGACAGGTGGATCTCCGAAAATCCGCCACTTTGCAAAGCCACCCAACCACAAAACAACAATAAAAATAGCTTGCAATTTATCAAGAAAAAAACTATTTTTGTACCATCAAACAAAAAATTTCTTAGAGAACTTTCAGATGATGTTTCCTCTAAACTTGAACGATTCAGTTCAGATATTCAAGTTTCAATCAGACAAGAGCGGACACATTTACAGGAAGCTCTTCAAAATAATATTGCTAACCAGTTCAAC